>MFCV01000049.1:20784-23598 GCA_001777015.1 Candidatus Daviesbacteria bacterium RIFCSPHIGHO2_02_FULL_36_13 | reverse complement strand
AATTATAGGAGTATTAAATTTAAAATTGGATTTAGGATTAATTTTAAGAAAAGCTTTAAAGAGAGATAAATGAATGTAAAATGGCAAATTATTTATTTCATCTCATCTTCCGGTGACAACCCAGTTGGTAAATTTTTAGACACATATATTCCTATTAAGGTTAAGGCTTTTAGAATATTTAACCATATAAAGGAATATGGATTAACTGCAGCAATTCCTCACATAAAGAAATTATCAGGAAGCTCACTTTGGGAAATTAGGATTTTGGGAGGGAATAACGCTCGCATACTTTATGTCACATTACAAGAGAATAAGATTCTGTTGCTGCATGCTTTTATTAAGAAAACTAATAAAACTCCATCAAAAGAGATTAGAATAGCACTAATAAGACTTAGAGAGTATGTTGACAAATGATATCTTTTAAGATATCATAAAATTATGAAAAATAAGATTTATACATTTGAACAACATCTTAAAGAAAGTCTTAAAGATCCTAAATTTAGAAAAGAATGGGAAGATTCTGAGTTTGAGTATCAACTCAGTAGAGCTTTAATTGAAAAGAGGCTTTCCAAAAAAATCTCCCAAAGAGATTTGGCTAAGAAAGCTAATACAACTCAGGCTGTTATCTCAAGAATTGAGGCTATGAATTCAAACCCATCAGTTGGTCTATTAAGAAGATTAGCAACGGCTCTTGGAGTAAAATTAAAAATTGGATTTGAATAGCCTAGAGGTTTAATTGATCAAGGGATAATTGCTGGTGTAAGTTCAGCGAGATCTACTTCTTCGTTCAGCAACGGTTGTAAATAGATTCACTACTTTATTAGTTTCCATGCTTCCGATTTTAAAAAGTCTTGCTAACTCAATTCTACCTAATGCTGTAGTGCTCGGAAGTTGGCCAAGGCTTAAGCCAAACTCAATGCTTAGATAACGGGAATCAGTTGTTAGATAAACACCAGAAAATCCAGTTTCTGAAGGCACTGTAATTTTTGCATCAATAAATCTTTCACCTTCACGCATTCCAAATAACATGAATGGATTATATTGCTATATTGAAGAGAGATCAAGTTTAACTGAAGGGCCCATGGTTGGGGAAAGGGAGACCTTTTTAACCCTACTTTTACCTAAGGTTTGAAGTAAAGTCTTAATATTGGCAGAAAGTTCTTCTGTAGGTTGAGTTAATTTTCCAAGTCCTAGGTGTATTACAGGAGCTTTGGGTTCTGTTTTATATTCTGTTTTCCCACTCATGAAGCTTTCTACAGTTTTTTTGAGATCAGAAGTGATTGTTCCACTTTTAGGATTTGGCATTAAACCTCTTGGACCTAAAATTTTGGCAACCTTGGCCAATTTTGGCATCCACTCAGGAGTAGTGACCAATAAATCAAAGTCAACTTTTCCTTTGTTGATTTCTTCTAATATTTCATCAGAGCCAATTTTATCAGCGCCACTTGTTTCGGCGTCTTTTCCAAAGGCTAGGATAGTAAGTTTTTTACCGGAGGCAAAGGGGAGAGAGACTAAACCACGAATTCCCGTTTGTGCTGTATTGATATGAGCCTCCAAAGTACCTTCAAATTTGGTATACGAAACTTTTTTGACAATCTCAATTGCTTCACTAATTGGATAGGATTTATTTCTGTCTAACGAACTTGTATCCTGACTTTTTTCGTCAGAAAAAAGCAAGCTTTGCTTATATTTTTTAGATCTAGGCTTTTCTTTACCGCCGGAGGCGGGGCGTGTTCCAGGTTTTTGTGGTTTTTTCTCCTTGACTGGTTGGTTATCGCGAGGAGCCGCAGGCGACATGGCGATCTCTTCTTTTTGAGATTGCTTCAGCGCGTCAGGGCGAGCTTCGCTCACTTCGCGACCCGCCTCGTCTTCAGTAGCTAACTCTGCCCTCAATTTTTCTACTAAATCATCCTGTCTACCAAGTTTTTTATTAGATTTTTTGGGCTCTTCCACTGGAAGAGAATCATCCATGACTGCTGTTTTAGTTTTACCCATTTATCTTTACTCCCATTGATCTGGCTGTTCCTTCAACTACTTTCATAGCAGCCTCTATAGAATTGGCATTTAAATCTGGCATTTTAGCCTCAGCTATTTGTTTAATTTGAGCCTGAGACAAAGATCCTACGGGTTCTTTTAGAGCATTTCCAGATCCTTTTTCCAAATTAAGAGCTTTTTTAATCATTTCAGCAACAGGTGGTTCTTTGGTGATAAAAGAAAAAGTTCTATCCTCATAAACTGTGATAACAACAGGCAAAATATTGCCTTTTTTATCTGCAGTTTTTTCATTAAAGGCTTTAACAAACTCCATAATAGGTAATCCATGAGGTCCAAGAGCTGTACCAACAGGAGGAGCAGCAGTAGCTACACCTGCAGGAATATTTATTTTAATGAATGTTTTTACTTTTTTAGCCATTTTTTAAATTTTAAATTTTTAATTTTCAATTTGAATTCAAATTTTGAATTTTAAATTTCAAATTATATTTTCTGTACTTGTAAGAAATCCAATTCTACTGGTGTTTCTCTACCAAATATTGATACCAATACTTTAACCTTGCCTCTTTCCTCATCAACATTGTCAATTTTGCCAATAAAGTCAGAAAATGGTCCATCAACAATTTTAACAGTATCATCAGCAGCAAAGACCTGTTTATAAACAGGAGCCTCAGATTGTGTAAACTTAACAATAGTTTGAACTTCAGCCTCAGAAATTGGAGTTGGTTTATTGCCCATACCTACAAAGCTTGTTACCCCTTGAGTGGTTCTAACAGCCAGCCAGGATATATCATCCAAAACCATTTTTACTAAAATATATCC
>MFCV01000049.1:0-20751 GCA_001777015.1 Candidatus Daviesbacteria bacterium RIFCSPHIGHO2_02_FULL_36_13 | reverse complement strand
CCTCGGGTACGCTCGTCGCCTCTGGCTCCTCGTCTAGAGCTCGCTGCGTTTGGGACCCATCTCCCTCCGCTACTTCTTCCTTAATAGGTTCTTCAATAGGAGTGGGCTCCTCTACAGGAGTTTCGTCGGTTGTATTTAGTTGTTTTGTATTGTCATCTGCCATATTGTTCCAGTGAGCTTAGCTTGCTTCCAGTAAAAAAGAAGTAAATAAAGTCAAAATATAGTCCAACCCTCCTAAGAATGCTCCTACTGCTACAGCTACTATTACTACTAATATAGTATAGCGGATAGTTTGTTCCCTGGTGGGCCAGGCTACTTTTGCTAACTCCTCCTTTACTTCTTTCAAAAAATTGACAATATTCATAAAATTGTCATTCCGGACTTGATCCGGAATCTATAACGAAGTTTCAAGCTTCGCTTATATATACATGGATCCTGAATCAAGTTCAGGATTAATGGTTGAATATTCAACCATTAAAAATCCTCCATAATTTGGAGGAACTTGTCAAGTATAGCAGAAGAGGTATAATCTGGTCAACATGCAAAAGCATTTAGCTATTTTTAAGGGAAATGGGGGAGAATTAATACTGTCAGGTAAAAAAACCGTAGAGAGCAGATTCTCTAAGAGGAAAAGTCCTCCTTTTAATAATATTTCTTCAGGAGATTTAGTTTATATAAAACCTACCGGTAAAGAGATAATTGGTCAATTTAGAGTACAAAAAGTGATCTTCTTTGATGGACTTGAAAAAAAGGACATAGAGGAAATAAAGTTAAAATATGGTGGAAATATAGTTGTAGAACCTGAATATTGGAAGAAAAATCTGGATTCCAAGTATGGAACCTTAATCTTTATAAGTTCCTCTACAAGGTTTTTAACATCCCCAATTAGGATTCCAAAAAAGGACCTCAGAGGCTGGGTTGTGCTGGGTTAGCAGCTTGTGCGGATGGGGTAGAGTAGCTTGAGAATGGATCAGAGAAGGTTAATTTATCATCTTTTTGGGTGACTCTGGTTAAGCTTTTAGGAAGTCCTTTTGTTAAACCCAAATCTTTTCTTCTATCAACAGTAATTTGAGCAACACCGTCTGGTCTGGCAAAAGCCTGAGACGGATATTTAATAAGCATATTATCAGTGATTTTTCTCCAGATCGGGCTTGCGCCCGTAATTCCTGAGGTCAGACTTTGATTCATAGGAGTATTATCATTATTGCCAACCCAGACTCCCACCACAAAGCTATTGGAATATCCAAAAGTCCAGTTATCTTTTTTAAGATCAGTTGTACCTGTTTTAACTGCTATACCTCGACCTACATTGAGTAGTGAATTTACTCCAAAGGCAGGGGTTCGGGCGCTATTATCAGATAAAATATCAGAAATTAAATAGGCCAGCTCAGCATCTACTACCTGGGTTCCTTTATCTTCATATTCTTCTAAAATATTTCCAGATGAATCAGTAACTCTCAGTATAGGAGTAATCTCTCTTTTTTGACCCATTTGAGAAAGAGTGCCGTAAGCTGTCATCATGTCTGTCATTTTAACCTCGCCTCCTCCTAAAGTTAGGGATAATCCATATCGCTTTGGATCAGTGAAGGTAGTTATGCCGAAATCTTTAGAGGTTTCTATCATGGCATCAACCCCTACAATTGAAAGCATCTTCACTGCAGGGATGTTATATGATGAGCCTAAAGCTGTTCTTATAGAAACCGGACCATGAAATCTGCCATCATAATTTACCGGTGCATAAGAATTACCCCATTGATCCCTAAATGCTACAGGAGTATCTAAAATAGTATTGCCAGGTGTAAATCCATTTTTAAAGCCGGTGATATAAGTAAAAGGTTTGATAGAGGAGCCAGGCTGACGAAGGCTGGTGGTAACATTAAAATTGCCAAACTTGGGATCATAATAATCTTTGCTTCCAACCATGGCTAATATTTGTCCGGTTTTAGCATCTGTGACCATGGCCGCCCCATTACGAACATTTAAATTACTCAAACTTTGAACTTCAGACTTTACTATCCGTTCAACATCCAGCTGAGTTTCTAAATCTAAGCTTGTTTGAATTCTTAAACCTCCCTGAGAGACCGCTCTTTCACCATATTTTTGGGCCAGTATGTCTTTGACATAGAATACAAAGTGAGGGGCTAAAATATTATTTTGCGGCTGTTTTAGATTTAATGGAGTTGCTAATATTTCCCCTTTTTGGTTTTCTGTTATATATTTTTCCTCAACCATTCTATCCAAAACATATCCCTGACGGTTTTTGGAGGCCTCAGGATTGGCCCCATAAGGGCTAAAATTTGTGGGGGAAGCTGGAAGACCTGCCAGGAAGGTAGCCTCAGCTATATTTAAATCTTTGGCTTTTTTGTCAAAATAAGTTTGAGAGGCAGCCTCAATACCCCAAATAGGACCTCCATAAGGGGATTCATTAAAGTACATCTGCAGTATTTCATCCTTGGTATAGATTCTCTCTGCCCAAAAAGCCAAAATCACTTCCTTAAGTTTTCTTGTTATAGTTTTTTCAGGAGTTAAAAGGGTATTTTTAATAAGCTGCTGGGTGATGGTTGAGGCTCCTTCAGTGGGCTGACCTGTTTGATTGTGGTAAAAAGCTCTGGCAATGGCAATTGGATCAAAGCCAAAATGTTTATAGAAGTTTTTATCTTCGGTGGCTATGGTGGCTGTGATTAAATAGGGGGGCAAATCAGAAAGATTTACTAAAATCCTATTCCTGCCCTCATACATTCTATATAAAAGCTTGCCATTTCTGTCATAAAATTCTGTAGTTTGCGCTTTATCAGGAGAAACAAGTTTAGTTGGAGATGGAAGCTGATAGGCAGCAACAAAGATAAAAGAAGTATAGATATAGGTTAAAGCTGCAAACACCCCTAAAGCTACAACTACCTTGGTCTTTTTAGGAACCCTTCTTCTTAAAAAGTATTTAAATTTACTTAAATAAAAGGGGATAAACCAACTTTTTCTGGGCCTGCCTCTGCCATGCTGAAAAGTAGGGAGTTTAGGGGATTTAAGTTTAGGGATAGAAAGTTTCGGAAAGTGTGGAGCCTCAAAATCAGCTATTTTTTTGCTTGCAATAAATAGGGGATCCAATAATTTGAGGGGTATACTTCCAATTTTAACCAGTATAAATTGAAGCAATAGGAAAGCAACCTTTAAAAAAGAAGGCCCGGTAGCAGTTTTGTTCCTTTGTCCTGTTGGCATATTCGACGGCTTAGGACAGATTAGCTTTCGAGCCTATTTTAGTTCATTTGAACTCAACCTACAATAGGCAGTTTGACTCCCATAATCCCATAGTGTATAATATATCTTTATGCTTATTCCTAGTGCTGAAGCACCCAAATTCATAGGCCTTGTACAAAAGCATCCAATTGAGGCAGTTGCAACTGTTTTAGGGGTTGGTGGAGCTATATTTTTAGGATACCATGCCATTTTTAATAATCACTGGGCAGAGCCGTTTAATACTATGCCTGCCAGGGGTGGAGAAAGAATTCCAGGTTTGCCTGAAGGTTTAAGTCCGGCAGATGTTTTAAAAAATCATATTGATGGAGAACTAAAAATCCTTTTTGCTGCTTTCCCTAATACTACATTTCAATTAGATGTAGACTCATTTGAATTTTTTCCCAGAGTTGGGAGAGTGAATACAAAGACTGAAGAGAATCCTGAAAGTGAGGATGGATTAAAAGCCCGTCTGCTTCCGGTAAAAACTTCTTCAACACAATTATCAGGGGAGGCTTCTCTTTTAGAAGGAAGTGCTCTTGCCTGGCAGTATGAAGTCAGATTCACCAGGTATGAGAATGGTCTCCTTAAACATTCAGGCCGCTGGGCACTAACTTATAATAGTCTGTCAACAAATGGAATAGCTTTATATTGTATTGAAGAGTTAGAAGATGGTGAAACTAATAAATATATTACAACTTTGGATATTCCAAACACCTTACCTGTATCTCAACCAGCGGTGATTCAAGACACCAGTAAGTAGAGTCCAATTCCAATAAATCCGATTCCTATAATTTGAAAAAGTTTGGGGAATTTTTTGTCAATAATAAGGCTGAATCCTAAAAGATAAATATATTTAACTCCCTGCAAAGAATTAACTATGGCTGGGCTTGCCAGAGAGATGGAAAAGACTAAAAGTAATTCTGAGATTCCTGCAGAAATTTGTCCAAAAACAAATAAAGGGGCAGCTTTTTTTATCACACCTCCGAGGTGTAACATTGGTAGAATTCTATTTCTAAGGCTTGGAATTATTAAAAATAAAAAAGCTAAAGGAATTAAAATAAATCTGGAATAGACCAAAACTGTTAAAAAATCCTCCTGAAGGTAGGCTAATCTTAAAAGATAGTAGGAAAAGGCAAAAAGAATACCTGAAAATATATCTAAGGCCAGCTCCTTTTTAATGAATCTTCCTTTCCAATCCTGCATTGTTAAGAAAATTAAGCCAAAAATTAAAATAACTATAGCTAAAGCTTGGGAGCTGGTGATGGAATTATCAGAAGATGCCAATAGCAAAAGGGTGAGGGGAGTAATAACTCCAATAATTGGAATAACTCTTTGTAAAAGCCCTATTTTTAAAGCTTTAAACATACAGTAGGCTCCTAAAGTCCAAAGTAAAGTGGAAGCTGATGCCATAATAAAGACTTCAGTAGTTGGAGTATGAGTAAAGGGGAGGCCAAAAAAAGCTAAAAAGGAAAGTAAGGAGAAATAAAAAACATAAATTAAAGGATCAGGAATGGTTTTTGTCAGTAAAACTTTATCAACAGTAACAGCAATGGAGTTTAAAAAATATGAAATTAAAACAAAAGGAAGATAATTCATTTTAGGAGTTCTTTTTGTCTTTTTTCTAAGACTTCTTCTGCTCCAACTGTGTGGCCTATGAACCGCAGTAGTGAGTGAGGAATGCCATTATTTTGGATAATATCTGTATAAACTAGGGCTGAAGGTCTGATGGTCCTTTTTTGAGTTTGGTAGTCTACCTCAATAAGCCCAAATCTTGGATCAAATCCTCTGTGCCATTCAAAATTATCAATTAAAGACCAATAAAAAAATCCCTTTATCTTTACTCCAACCTTTATAGCTCTGGCTACTTCCTGCAGATATGAAATTAAAAACCTGTTTCTTCTGTCATCATTGGTACTGGCTATCCCACACTCAGTTATATATATAGGTATGCCATCAGCCATATCTGTTAAAACTTCAAAAAGCCCTTCAGGATAAATCTCCCATCCTAAATCTGAAACATCATGAGACTGATTAGGATCAATGCCGGTAGTCATAAATTCTGGGTTGCTGAACCTTACATGGAAGTAATAATTAATTCCTAAAAAATCATGGGTACCTTTTGTAAAAATGTAAAAAAGGTGATTTGAGAAAGTATCATTTAAAACAACAGAAAATTGTTCTTTTATAGAATGTCTGTGAAAAGGTTCAAAGGAGAGCATATTGTTGGCAATTCCCACAGGTTTATTCGAAGAACCGTGATTGTAAGGCCAGCTATGAAGGAATTTATAGACTTTTTTGTGAGCTGATGCTAAATTTAAAAAAGTTTTGGTCTGTCCAAGAAAGCTTTTTTTGGAGTTAGGCCACTCTCTTTTTATATAAGTTTCATAAATATAAACTCCAGGTTCATTAAGAGTAACCCAAAAATCAACATATTCTTCTATTTCAGGGACAATTTTTTTAACAAACCCTTCAAAATATTTAACTGTTTTTCCATTTTCCCAGCCCCCCTTATCAGAGACCCACTTGGGCAGGGTAAAGTGCCAAAGAGTTAACATCACAGTTAAATTTTTATCTTTTAAGGATTCTAAAACTTTTTTATAATGGTCAATTGCCTCTTGGTTAAACTCACCTTCTTTAGGTTCAATCCTGCTCCATTCTATAGAAAGTCTGTGGGAGTTATGATTCAACTGTTTGACTAAATCAAAATCTTCCTCATATTTATTATATTGATCACAAGCATCTCCAGATCTAAATCTAGGGGGTCTTTTTTGTTCCCATTCCCACCAATCAGAATTTATATTATTTCCTTCAACCTGGTGGGCAGAAGTAGCAGATCCCCATAAAAATCCTTCAGGAAATTTTAAAGTCTCATGGTCATGCTTTTCTTTGGGAGTTTTTAGAGCCATAACTTCATATTAACTAATATGAAGGGTTAGTGTAAAGCTTAGATAGAATGATCTTTTAGCCATTTGGAGATTTGTTCTAAATCCAATTTTTTGGATTCTACTAATAAAGATATTTCTACTAGCTCTTTTTGAGTTAATTTTAAATCATGACCATTAAAATGAAGAAAACCAGCTGTGGCTACTGTACCTGTTCTTTTATTTCCATCAATGAATGGGTGATTAAGTATTAGAGAGTGCATCAGTGCTGCTGCTTTATCAAAGATACCAACATACAGATCCTCACCATAAAATGAAGCCTGAGGTCTTTGCATAGCAGATTCTAGAAGAGGTAAGTCTCTAACTCCGTGACTGCCACTGTATCTTTCTATCTGATCGAAGTGGATTGCCAGAATCTGTTCTAGGGTGAGAAAAATAACGTTAGCCACAGTAATTACTTCCTAGCAAGTTCTTGCAGGGCAGGGCCGTATTCTTTATTGAAAGATTCCAGCCAATTTAAGAATTTTGGAGTGAGGTTGGATTGAACTTTACTTCTTTTTTTACCAGAAATTATTATTGTCCCATCTTCAACATCTTGTTCAACCACTACTTCAGAACCATCCCTTAAGTTGAGATCTTTAAGATACTCTTTAGGGATAGTTACTGCCACTGAATTACCATTTTTGTATAATTTTTGAGTTAACATATTTATATTATATCACAAAATGTACTGACAATGTACTGACAGGGTACAGACGCAAGTTATATGATATTATTGAGTTGTGATTAGATTTCTGCCTTTTATATTAGTAATCTTTCTAGTTTTAGGAGGTTTGGGGTACTGGAGGTTTTTTGCTTCTAAACCTTCTCTTCCTTCACCCGGTTCTGATTATTCAACAGATCAAATTCAGTTTCCAGTAACAGGTGCTGATGCCACTTTAGAGGAAAAAGTGGAAATTTTAGAAGAAATTGCCAAAAAATTAGTTGCCCAAAAAGCTACCACCACTGATTTAGATTCTATCAATACCTCTATTGCTGAGCTTAAAACAAAAGTTTCTGCTTTGGAAACTGCCTCTCCAACTACCACCACTACAACTTCTACCCAAACCTCAACTTCTAAATCATCAGTTTATATTCCTTTGGGATCAGGGGGAGGGCCTTGGGGAAATCAGGATTGGTATTCAACTCCTGAGTATCAAATAGCTTTGGACCCAGCTAATTACCCAGGCTATTCAGGTATGGTTTTAGAGGTGACTTTTAGGTTAGCTGAGTCAGCAGGAACAGGTTCTGTCAGGCTATACAACACCACTGATAGCTCAGCTACCTCATCCCAGCTTGATACCACCTCATCAGAGTTTGTGCTTAAAAATTCTGCCTCTTTTAAACTTCCAACAGGTTCTAAAACTTATAAATTACAAATAAAAAGTACAGATGGTAAAAATCTTTTTATCCAATCAGCTAGAATAAAAGTTAATTTTTGAGCGTAGCGAAAAATAAGGAAGGAAGCGCCATTGAACTAGTTCAAGGCGACCCTATCCTATTTTTAGTGCAGGGATGTCAGGATAACACGCCATCCTTCCATCCCGCACTTCTCGTGCAGGGGCTTGTGAATGATTTCAGAACTTTTAATTGGGTTCAGAACATCAAATATCCCCAGTTAGTATACCAACAATCCATTAAATTACTAGAGAGGTATAGAGCCTATGCTTAAGTTGCCTCCTCAATGGAATAATCTAGACCTTATCGACCGCAAAATAATAATTGCTATGGTGTTTGATGGCTCAACAGAGGTAGCAAGAGAAAACCTTAGATTATCAAAAGAAGAATTTAAGTTACACTGGAAAGCATTAGAAGAGCCATACAAAATATTTATTCAATCTTTGTCGCAACAAAGTTTAAAGATATTAAGAGGGTGGGTGGCAACCCCCTGCGTAGACAAAAGGGGTTAAAGGGTGATATTGAGTGCAGAAGAAGAGAGGAGTAACTCCCTTTTTCTAGATTTCGGGTACCGTTTAATAAAATCACCATAAATTTTTTGGCAAATTTTTCCACCATAACAAAATTAACTCTGTAAATCCTTTTAGAACCTGTACAGCAAGTAATAATCCAGCAAGGTAGTATAAAAGATACCAATCCCATGACCATAGCAAATAATTTCTAAAAGTCTTTTTAAGGTTTTTAGTTTCACTCAGAATCAGCCCAGCTAAAATGCCATTCCTATTTATCCTTATCCTTGGATTTTTTTCATTGGAATTATTAACCAACTCACCAAACTCATGTGTAATTGTGCTTTCAAGTATATGACGAGCACTATTTCTCATACGATCATTTTCAGACTGAGGTATAAAACCTATCCTTACACAGTAATCAAGAGCATTCTTTACATGTTTAGTGTCTAAAGGGGAGCCTAAATGCTGATGTTCTTCACTCCCAGCCCATACAAGTAATGCTTTTTCTCCCTCCCATAAGTGTTTTATCTTTTTTTGACTTTCATATTCCACTAACTGATGAAATATGTCCATTTTTCTGAAAAAGGTAGGAGAAAAGGGTAAATTCATAGCCAGATAATACTCTTACAGTAATTGGTTAGTCAAACTTATTGATAACTAAACAGTTTGGATGTAGGATGAAGTTACTGCCCGAATAAAAATGAATATAAAAATACTTGTTGCGGGCCCAGGAACAGGAAAAACAACAAAATTCATTGAGCTTATTAGCCAGTTTAAAACCCCCGACAATCTTCTAGTCATTTCATTTACCAATACTACAGTGAATCAGTTAAGGAAGGATATTAAAAAGGGTGGAATAATAATCCCTGAAGAGAAGTGCACAACTTTACATAGACTTGCTTTGAGGATTGCTTCACCTGGTAAGCAATATATATTAACTGATAAAGAATTGGGTATTGTGATGAACGATGCCAAACGCCTAGATCAAGAGTATGAGAAGATTTGTGAAAAATTAAATTGTAAAGATTTTAGTCAAGTCATAAGACAGGCTATAAATTATGCCAAAACCAATCCTGCACTTGTGAAAGAAAGATTGGGTCAAATTGACCTCCTTTTGGTTGATGAATTCCAAGATTTTAATGTGTTGGAGCAAGAGTTGATATTAGAATTGGCAAAAATAGCCTCAGAGACTTGGGTAGCAGGAGATGATGATCAAGCCATATACGATTTTAAGCATGCAAATCCTCAAGGAATAATTGATTTACATAACACCCATCCCAAAATTGAACACGAAGGGAAATGTTTTAGATGTCCAAAAAGTGTTATTGAAAAAAGCTTAAATTTAATTAGAAAAAATTCTAACAGAGTTGATAAGAAATGGCTTCCAGTGGGAAATGAAGGATTTATCAATGCTGCTCAATTTAAAACTAAAGACAAAGAAGTGGAAGGCATAATCTCAAAAATTCATGAAATAAAGGAGTCAAGTAAAGATGCTTCAATCATGATCTTATACCCGATGAGTGATGCCCTTCATACTCTACCCACAAAGCTACTAGAGGAAGGTATTAATTTTACCGAGTTTGCCAAAGAATTAAGACCATTTTATGAACTTAAACATTTATTGAGTTTATTTCTTATGAATGATCCATTTTTACATTTAAGACTTCTTTTAGAGTTGGATAAGAGTAAAGCAAAACAGTTCTATGATGTGGTAGAAAAGATAGAGAATATGCCTACAACTTTAGCCGATCTTACATTAACCTTTGATAGTCATAAAAAATTGCTAGAGTTAATCAAAAGTAAGATTGATTTTTTAAGTGAATTTGATAGTCAAACTATCAAAAATATTCTTGATCTTCCCACATATAGTCTAGCTAAAGAGGTAGTTAAAAATGCAGAAACAGCAGAACAGATTATTGAACAGTTAAACAATTACATAGAAGAACAATTTGAATTAGATGATAAAGGTGTGAATTTAATGACTATTCATAAATCAAAGGGACTTGAGGCTGACTATGTTTTTATAATAGGAGCTACAGAAGGTGTTTTACCGAATGTAAGGCCGAGCCTAACTATTGAGGGGCAGAGAAGATTAATGTTTGTGGCATTAACCCGTTGTAAATCAGGGGTGTTTATTTCTACAGCATTTCAGTGGCCTAAAGGAGAGGGGTTAGTACACAGAGTGCAAAAAAATAAGTTTAAATTTAATTATAGAACACAATGTTGGGAAGGAAGTACTTCTAGCTTTCTGACTGAGATGGATTGTGAAGTCAAAGAAAGCTTTGATCAAATAATCAATCCTCAAAATAATTAAAGTAGAGGGGAAGCTCTAAAGTTTGCTATTTTTACAGATACCTAAAATATTAGAAGCAGAAGTT
This sequence comes from Candidatus Daviesbacteria bacterium RIFCSPHIGHO2_02_FULL_36_13, assembly GCA_001777015.1. Taxonomy (GTDB): domain Bacteria; phylum Patescibacteriota; class Microgenomatia; order Daviesbacterales; family UBA10151; genus 2-02-FULL-36-13. The sequence goes on along the minus strand of MFCV01000049.1, from coordinate 10,311 downwards.
CCTCAAGTTTTAGAATAATTCTGTTAAAACCTACCTGATTTGGTATGGCTGATTATTCTACATAATAGGTGTATATTAATAGTTTATGACTCTTATAGTTGGAGTGAATTTATCAGATCGTATATACCTAGCCGCAGACTGTAGAGTAACTACCAGAAAAGATGAACAATTGGTAGGTTCTTCTGATTGTATCCTTAAAATTCTTCCTCTATCAGAAGACATAATAGTTGCAGTCGCTGGAAGTACAAAACTTGCTTCTTTCCTAGTAAATGGGCTCTTAAAAGAACCAATTATTCATAAAGGGATCAACCAGTTAAAAGAAGACATCAAAGATTGGGTTGCGAGAGAGGTAGATCAGTATCTATCAAACCACAATGATTATACTTCAGTGTGTTTAATGTTTGGAGGATTAGATAGGAGCAAACAGAAGCAAATTGATGGGAAAAAGATCCTTGATTTGGTTAAACAATTGCAGGATAAACAGAATTTACCTATGCATGTGAGCGATGCCATATTTAAGGGGCTCTCTGCTGTGCCAGGTAAACCTAATCCTTACCCTATACTACCAATAGCTGATTCAGGTTTATTTGCAGTGGTAAGCAACACAAGAGATATATTGCGTATAGATACGGCAGATTGGGGAGATTTTCTTGCTTATGGACCAAGGGGCATAACTAAGGATGAAATTCCCAAGGATCTGTTTGGGCGTTTAGAATTTGCAGTTGGTGGAGAAGATCCTGGTAGCGCACAAACACTATTAACGGCATTTATTAAGCATGCATCCGAGAAGTATGAGCTAGAAACAGTTGGTGGATCAGTTGTAATCATGTTTAAACATCCCTCATCAAATGCTAATTATGTGGCTGGTAAAGTACATAGACTTAATTTAAAAACAGGAGAAGAGGAAATAATAAGTGAAATAAAAGCAGAAGGGAATCAAATGTATGGCAGGAACCAAAATGGTGTTTACATACCCCTCATTCCCTTTAATGAATACTCAAAAAATAAGGGAGATTATTTTATATAGTTGACTTATACTGGTTCATAAACTCAGAAGGCTTCATCACCTTTTCTCTGCTTATACCATTTATAAGTCATATAAGGAAACCATAAACCCCCAATCATTATTACTGTTCTTTTTAGAATCCCAAAAAGCTCTTCTCCTGCTGGCCTGTAATAGGAAGGGTTCGCTTCCCATGCTTCACAGACCTCTCTTCCCATTTCAACGCCTTCATCTACACAAGTTTTATAACCAAATCGGGTGCCGTCTGGAGTAAGAGAAGTAAATTGATATATAGCCATCATTGTGAAGATAACTGAGACTACAACTACATAGACAACAGTAGTATAAATTAGATATTCCTTTGAACTCTTAGGATTCCACATTTTTTATTTAACAGAATATTTGTTATAGATACAAAGTCTGACTGCATCCTGCACTATACATTTGCTGCTGATATCTCTGTCTTTGGCTTTCCAGCGCAATTACAGCTTCAGCAGAGCTACTATAATTTTTCCCTGGTCCAACCCAAAATTGTTCTTTGTAGGTTTGCCATTCTGCGACTACTTTTTGGCAGGCTTCCTGGTGTTGCCGTTCTAATGTATTATCCTGAGAAGGAGCTTGGGAAGAAATAGTAGTGTTATTAGATGGTGTCGTTCTAGAATATGCTACACAAAAGGAGGCTGCTTGTTGTTGGAAAGAGGAACAAAGCTCTTGGCTTACTTGATAAGTAAAACTGCTTCCAGTACAAGAATAGTTTACTACACAAGAAATTAGGGGTTTTAAGTCAGTAGATGTATTATTTGGTGGAGTAGGCACATATGGCTGTTTATTTTGGTCAGATGCTTTTAATTGATTTATTTGATTTTCATAGCATTTAATATCTGCTTGGGTTGAATATACAGTTTCACCTGTAATCCTTTTATATGGGACTCTTTCATTCTCATAAATCTTGATTGTTTTTCCAGTACAAAGTTCAAAATAATCTACGATAGGACCAGTTCTACTGCCATCATGAATAATTGCTTGAGCCTTACCTGATTCTTGAGCGTCTTGATTAGTTTGTGTTACCCCCTTAACTTGTCTTTGAGATGGCTTTGGTGTTGGGATTGGAGTTACCTTTAAACCTAACTTGTAACAATCAATGTCTCCTTTAGTCCACAATACTGATTCTCCCTCATTTGTAGTAAAAGGTATCTTCTCATTCTCATAAATAACAAAACCTTGCTCGGGATGGCAGTAAGATTGATAACTAACTCTTGTTCCAGTTCTTGATCCATCGTGAGTTACCTTTTCTGGTGTAATTCCCAGAAAGGTGGTGAATGAAGTGACAACAACTAGAAGAGCCGAAATAGCCTCTCTCATGGGTCAATAGTAACACAAATCCGATGTTTACTCCATACATTATCCGATGAATATTCAGGACAATCATTATATGAATCAACTAACTTTCAAACCCAATGCCAATAAACAAGAAAACGAGGAAATGCGTAAGGCGTTTACTAAAAGATTAAGCGAGAAATTAAGAGAGATTCGAAAGAATAAAGGCTTAAAACAGGAAGAGTTATCAGAACTTGCTGGTTTAGATGAAAGCTATGTAGGACATTTGGAGAGGGGAGTCTATAGTCCAACTGCGTTTGTGATGTGGAAAATATCCCAAGCATTAAATGTTCCAGTCTCAGAACTATTAGACTTCTAAAACAAAGTTACTCTTGATAAGAAGGTTTAGTTTGTTAACCTATTAGTAGTATTCTTAATGATTTCGTTAAATACTCATGAGTAACTCAAAAAAGATTGAGGCTGATAGCCTTTCACAATTTAATATCTACGCACTAAAACACCAAGTAAAGGGTCTTCTTTATCCAAAATTTTTGGAATTAATCTTTGAAGAGAGTTATTGCACAGTTTATTTAATGTATACCCACTGTTTCTTTGGAGGAAAGAGAGCTTGGTTTACCTGCCCCTTATGCAACAAAAGGGTGGGAGTTTTATATAAAGAGTATAGCTCTATCGGATGTCGTACATGTTTTAATCTTACTTACCAATCACAAAATGAAAATTCTAACCTGAGGGATGATGTTGTATTTGAGGCGTTAAATAATCTAATTAAAGCTGACGAACTTGAAGAAAAAATTAAAAGACCATTTTATGGAGGTAAACCAACCAAAAAACAACTAAGATTAGAGCGTTTTTATTTTGAGTTTTTCCAAGCAGCTAAGTTTCTTCAAGATTAAATTAATTCAACTTTTAGCCTTTTGTTGCTATAATCAGGCAAGCCTTTAGGTTAATAAGAATAAAGATGAATAATAAAGTTGCGCGCATACAGGTACTGATTGACGATTTAAGGAAATTTGCTCATGTTATCACTTTAGTTGATAGGGAGGATTTTTTAGCGGATATTGATAAATTAAGAAAGGAATGGAAGTTAGATAATCTTTTAAACGAGAAGGAATTGAAGTACTGGGGAGTTTTTCCAGGATATAAATATGTTGAGGAAAATAAAATTAAACTTCTTCGATATAAAAACAAAAGACATGAACAGCTTTATAAAAAATACAAAGACATTGTAGATTTAGATAAACTTGAGCGATTAATGTGGAACTTGAGTGATTTAGAAGATATGGGTATAAAGACGAGGGATGAGTTAACAGAATTATATAGGCTTGAGATTATTGGTAGTATATTCGAGTATTTTAGATATCAAGTGGAAGAGATGAGAAAAAAATATAAACGTCCACCTAATTTTGATCAGATTATAGCTCATGCTGTTTTATTTGGGGCGATAACAGAGGAAGATTATGCGCTCTGTGAAGTAGAAATAAGTAACCCAGATATTGAGAACTTGCCTTATCTTGAGGAATCCAAGCTAGTAATAACTTTTTATCCTTTGACTACAGTAGATGATATAAAAATAGTTTTTGATCAAAAGAAACAAAATTTGGTTAAAAAATATGAAAAGAAATTTATAGGAGGAAGTGTTGTTGATTATGACACAATGGGTAACATTCAGAGGGATAGAGAGTGGTACTGGAGAAGAAAAGAACAAAATCTCAGCTGGAGCAAACTTTATGCAAGTATCACTCCTAGAGAAGCTGTTATTACTCAGGATGGAGTTAGGAAGGCTGTTAATGAGTATGAAAAGAGATTAAGGGTGGAGATTTAATTACTTACTAAACCTCCAGGATATTCAAAGAGCTTTTAACTCCTCAATTTTTAATATTTCTTCTTTGTTCTATGCTCCACCAGCTATAAGAACAAGGATATGGATAAAAATTCAACCCATAATCAGGATGAGAGATATGCAAAAGTTTCATCGCTATATACTGCATGTTTTTTGTTTACTAAAGGTTTTGAATTGGTCAATGTAGACAAGCTATCTGACAAACGTAAAGCAATTTTTATGTTCGTTAACTCTCTAGAGCTAGAATTAGCTCTACGCAATTTTAATTTTTCTAAGGAAGATTCATCTGAAGTTTTAGTTGATCCCCGTAAATTTATTACTGCAATAAAGCAACTAAAGAACGCTTTATATCAAGATACATTTTAAAAATGAGAAATCCGTTGAATAAGAAAATGAGGGGTTATCAGAAAGCTCCTCGAGAAAGGTTTAAGTTGTTAAAAGATAAAGTGCTTACAACAGAAGAATTAGTACTATATGAATTCTTAATTGCAATCACAGACTGGGATAGTAACCATGAAACATATGGGTTATTTAAAGCCATTGATGAGGACATAGCAGAGACTTTAGGTTGGAAGAGTAGGTCAACAGTTTGTAAACACAGAAAAAGCTTATTCAAGAAAGGTTTTCTAATACCAGTAGAAAAAGGTTGGGTAAAGGCAAAAGATTACAGTGAGTGGGAATCTAGAAAACCGAGCTCGCTTGTGGGTGAAAAGGAGAAAGTAGATGTAGACGCTATTGCTTCAGAAATTGAACAGCTTGATATCAAAGAGCTAGAACAGAAGCACGATAAAAATGTTTCCGAAGTTGAACAGGAATTATTAGAAGAAATTCAACAGGAAGTTTCAAAAATTGATCAGGAAAGTGAAGAATTTGTACAAAGTCGAGGCTTGGAGCAAAAATTATCTTTAAGTTCTTATAAGGGGGAATATAGTATAGGGAATAAAGAAACAGAAGACCAAGCGCAATCAGATGAATTATTGGAGGAGATATTCGGGGAATGACTACCTTCAAAACAAAATTACGCATAAGAATTCACTTAAAACTGTTTAAAAATGGCGAGTTGATGGTGAATACATGGAGACGTAAAAGAACCGCTATTTGGTCACTTCTTAAAGCTAACTTTTTCGATAAAGGGCATATAAAAGTCCATTACCTTCCTGGGGTTTTTAATGATGCTGAATTTTTTTCAAAAGAGGAAGGCAGACGTATTTTAGATTCTTTTCTAGATACAGCACTAATTAAAAGTACAGAAGAAACGGAATGGGATTAATGAAATTAACAAAACCTCTTATCTTTGAGCTTGGCCAAATACTAAGAGAAGATTATAAAACTATACTTGATGGTAAGGACTTAGAAAAGTTTGCTTACTCACTGGTAGGTTACTTTGATTTATTGTTGAAAGTAGAAAATAGGCACAGGTTCGGAAATAGTCCTCACAGGGCAATTGACACTAATAGGAATTCAGTTTTAGATTAAAGAGAGGTAAAATAATTATGGAGCAAGCAGTTTTGTGGACAAGAGTAAGCACCCGAGAGCAGGAACAAGGTTATAGTCTTGATGCTCAGATGAGATTACTTCGGGATTATGCTAATAAAAACAACTTGAAGATAGTTAAGGAGTTTACTGTACCTGAAAGTGCGTCTGGTAGGCAGGAAAGGAAGAAGTTTCAGGAGATGTTGATTTATCTAAATGAACATAAAAATATTAAGAACTTAATTTGTGAAAAAGTTGATAGGCTTACAAGATCAATAAAAGATTTACCTAAATTGGATGATTGGCTAAATGGAAGACAATAATATTAACCCAAAAATTCATAATGTTAAACAGGGATTGATCCTACACAAGGATTCAAAATCCCATGAAATTTTAACTTGGAATATGTTTGTATCCTTAGCCCAGTTCTATTCAAATAATCTTTCAGAAGAGACAAAAAAGGGATTAGATGAGAAAGCAATTCAGGGTTGGTATCCTGGTAGCCATAAAAGAGGCTACAAAACCCTTGGAGATATGGGACATAAAACTTGGGTTATAGATGAAGACAATATTGACTCAAAATTCATTCCACGGGCTTTTGAGTATTACAATTCTAGTCAGTATACACTAAGAACTCTGACTAAGAAGTTGTATGATGAGGGTTGGGTTAGTAGTACTGGTAAACCTCTTTCTACTGGTGAGCTTCATAAAATTTTAACTGATCCTTTTTTCTGCGGTGAGTTCTTGTGGCATAGCAAGCTCTACATTAAAGGTTTACATCCAGCGATGGTTTCTAAAGAGCTATTTTATTCAGTTCAGGACAGAATGACAAGAAAAATAAAAGCTGGCAAATACAGAAAACACAGCTTTTTGTTCGGCAATGGCTTGATGGAATGTGGAAATTGTGGTTGTGCGGTTACTTGGGAAACTGCAAAGGGGCATAACTATGGTCACTGTACCAATCATAAAGGCCAATGCAGTCAGAGAAAGTTTATGAGGGAGGAAAAAGTACAGGAGCAAATTTTGGGATTTTTGGATCAGATTAAGATAGATAATCCTAGACTGTTGGAATGGGTCAGGAAAGCCCTTAAAGAGGCTCACAAGAGTGAATATGATTACCATGAGACTACCATTAAAGATTTGGACAATAGGATGAATCAGATTGATAAAAGATTAAGCATTATTTATGACGATAGGGTAGATGGATTAATTACCAAAGAGCAGTATGAAAAAAAGAGGATGCAATATGAAATGGAGTTAGCGGAATTGTTAGAAGCAAAAGAGAAACATCATAAGGCAGATGTGGATTATAGACAACTGGGAATGAACATTTTCGAACTGAGCCAAAAGGGACGTGAAATTTATGAAACCAAAGCTACAATGGAGGAGAAACGAGAATTTCTTAATTTTGTATTTTCGAACCTAAAATTAGAAGGAGAAAAGATTGTCCCAACGTTCCAAAATGGGTTTGAGGTAGTAGCCTTGCGGGCTAAATCCGATAATGTGCAGGGATGTCAGGATTCGAACCTGAAAAAAAGGTTTTGGAGACCTCTATGATACCATTTCATCACATCCCTTGGCATGCTAAGTATACCTTAAAGTTTGACAATCTATCTACCCATTGCTAGACTTATGTAAGAAAGTACTAAATAAATTGCTGCAGACATTACAAAGATTTGATCCTATTGTTTATCTTTCTATCGATACCTCTTCTTTTTATGAAGATGATATTAAAGCACTCCGTAAAGGCTTAAATGAAAAAATTGGCCAATATATTCTCCTAAAATTTTCCCAACATCTTTCTGAGGGTCAATTTGAGGCAATGTCTAATCTAACTGATGGCAATGAAATAATAAGAAGACTACAGCAATCAATACCAAATATGGAAGATAAACTTCAAGAAGAACTGGAAAACTTTAAAAGGGAATATCATATATGATTGAACCCGCAACAAATTCTTCACCAGAAGCTTCCTCAAGAGTTCAGCAGTTATTAGATAGGGCAGGAGTAATTGTAGATAGACTAGGTTACCCGGTAAAGGTAGGAGCTGTTACAGGAACAGCCTTTATGTTGACTGCTTGTGGAACACCAGCTTCAACTGAGAATTCTTCTGATTCTAATGAGGTACCTGTTATACAGCAAAGAGCTGGTGAGGTTTTCCAAACTGTTACTGCTCCACTGGGTGAAGTTAAAACAAGAGTTGAAGGATTTATAGCAGACAGGGAGGAAAAAGGAAGAGCAGAAAGGGTTAAACAGGAAAATGATGAGCTAATAGCAAGAACATTAGCATATCAGGTCTCTGCTCCTTATAATCCTGCAGGAGTTGTACGTGATGACCTTCTTTTTTACCCGGAAAAACACACCTTTGTGGAAGAGCAGCCTGGAGAAGGAAATTACAGAACAGTTGTATCCTTTTCAAAACCTGAAAAGGAATGGTCAAGAGGATTAATGAAACATGTTAGTGTCGACACTAACTTCCACACTAAGCAATTCAGTAATTCTACAGACGATAGGGATGTATTTTTAGTTTCCAGTAAAGAGGGTGTAAAGCGTTTAGAGATGGAAAGATCAAAAATTTCTCTAACAGAAATAACCCTAGCCGCAGATACTTATGATTTACCAACTCTTGCGCCGATCACCAGTAGGATTGATAAAGACCAAAGATATAAAGTATTGGATTCTTTTCTTAGGGATGGAAGTGTAGATGATTTAAGATCTTTAAATGATGATTTTAGAAGAACTCTTCAATATGGAGTTTTGATCACTAGACCGGATAATTCAGTATGGTTTCCTGATTCAGACTTACAAGGTTGGAATATTATTATGGAAAGAGGGGGTATGAGACATATTATTAGAGCCCGAATAAGTACTCTTTTTTCTGAACCATATGTCGTAATAAACAGTGCTCCTGTTAATTCAGATCATTGGAAAAAATCGGAAGAGGATAGTGAGGTCTGGGCTGCTTTAAAAAATGGAGATCTTAATGGTTATGTCACAAAACAGCTTGATGATATTCATAAACAAAATGAAGTAAGAGCTGGGAGGGGTCAAAAGCCTCTTCCTGGAACAGAAGATTGGGAGAAGATAGCAAGAACTTCTAATTTTACCCCAAATGCTCCTTTAAATCCTTCATTTCAGGACAGACTTAATCAAAGTGATACTGCCAAACAGATAATGGTTGATAAGGCAAGAGCAGCTGAAGAATCAAGGCAAAGCTAATTTTAGATTTTCACTTCTTGGTGATCTGTGGATTTTCTGCAGCTTTGACAGAATTTACTGAGTAAAAGTTTATCTTTTATATTAACTGTATTTTTAGTTGCAGTATAATTTTTCTCTTTGCAGACAGAACACTGCATCATAAATAGGTTTCTATTATTTTTCGCCATTGGGGGATTATATCACAAGTGGAGCCGACGGTGGGAAACGAGCCCACGGCCTACTCCTTACCATGGAGTTGCTCTGCCACTGAGCTACGTCGGCAAAATGAGCCTCCTAACAGAATCGAACTGTTGTCATATGTTTACAAAACATACGCACTAACCACTGTGCTAAGGAGGCACACAAAGTAAATTTTAACACACGCAAAATAGAAATGGGAAATAGATCGAAGTTTAAAGAAAGAAATAAATAATTTCTCCCTACTATTGTCGTTAGTCAGATTTTCTCCTCAGATTTTCTGAGGTGGGTGTCCTGTCCTCAAAGCCTAAGCTTTTAGGAACTCTGGACTCCCGTAAAGAAACAAACAGTGAAGAAAAATATTCTGACTTTAAACGTGCAAAGTAGGGTGCTCTTCGTGCGCCCTGAAATAGTTTCGCTTGCGCTCTACTATTATAGTGACGCTCTTGCGAGCAGTCCTTCAGGCCATCTACTTAATGTTCTAAAGGATACTTTTATCTTAGTACTTTTTGAGTAAAATTGTCAAGTAATAGTAACACTAGAAGCCTAATAATCTACTTAAATTAGATACAAAAAAGCTAAGGATGGTATGAAGGAGACTGGAATTTCCAAAAGGAATCATAATAAAAATTAAAAGAAGTAAAAAGCCGTATTGATCTAGCTTTTGATATTCCTTGGCCAGGTTGTATGGAAGGAATGAGAGTAGGACTTTGGATCCATCTAAAGGTGGAATTGGAAAAAGATTAAATACTCCTAATACCAAGTTGATAGTAATTGTAAATCTAAGTAAAGCTCCAACTAGGCTTGGAAACTCCTGAGGCAAGCCATTTAGTATATGATAGGTGACAGCTGCGGCTATAGCCAGCCCAAAGTTAGCTAAAATTCCAGCAGCTGAGACAAACAGTTCACCTTTCCTTATATTTGAAAAGTTTAAAGGATTAACAGGTACAGGCTTTGCCCACCCAAAAAGTAAGGGTGAGCCAGTAAATATTAAAAGAGCAGGTAAAAGAATAGTTCCAATAAGATCAATATGAGGCAGGGGATTTAAAGTTAGTCTGCCGGCTCTTTCTGCAGTCCTGTCTCCAAACTTTAAAGCTACAAGTCCGTGCATAACTTCATGCAAAATTACAGAGAATAAAAGGATGACAATAGAGAAGGCTATGAATTCAGGCATAACTATGATATAGTTTACCACATGTTCGCATGTTTCAAATGTGGTAAAGGTAAAAATAAAGTGTCTATGTCCAGACACAAAAAAGGT
>MFCV01000048.1:5340-64504 GCA_001777015.1 Candidatus Daviesbacteria bacterium RIFCSPHIGHO2_02_FULL_36_13 | reverse complement strand
GTTGTAAAACTGTCTGGCTGCAGCTACTTTAGTCTCTGTATCAGATAATTCTTCCTGAAGCTGTTTAAAATTTTCTGATGCTTTAAGATCTGGATAAGCCTCTGCTACAGCAAAAAGTGATTTTAAGGCTCCAGTCAGTACATCATTAGCTGCGGCTTTTTCGTGAGGAGATCCTGCTCCAACCATAGCTGATCTGGCTTTGGTGACATTTTCTAAAACTGTTTTCTCATGTTTAACGTAACCTTTAACTGCCTCCACCAAATTTGGAATTAAAGATGCTCTTCTTTTTAGCTGAACATCAATCTGAGACCAGGCCTCTTTAACTCTATTTCTAAGAGTAACCAATCCATTGAATGTAGATAAAAGCCAAAGAATAATTAATACTAAAGCACCAATTACAATATAGGTAATCATTAAGGCTTGATTGTAAACCATTCAGAGAACTTTTTCCAGTCCCAGGAATTTACTATATCTTTTTTTTCTGCCCAGCCTCTCCTGGCTACAGATACCCCAAATCTCATATTATCCATTTGCGAAACCTGATGAGCATCTGTATCAATAATAAATTTAACTCCATACTTTAAAGCCTCCCTCACCAAATCATCTCTAAGATCTAATCTGTTTGGAAATGCATTTATCTCTAAAAGTTTGTTATTCTTGACAGCTACTTTAAACACCTCATCCCAATCTGCATCAGAAGATTCCCTTTCATTTAAAAGCCTGTTTGTAGGATGGGAAATAATATCCACATGAGGATTATTTAAAGCTGAAATTAATCTTTTAGTGATTATATCTTTTTCTCCTCTATGACCAGAGTGAATGCCTGCAATAACATAATCTAAAGTGGAGAGAGCCTCATCAGGTACACTTAAAGTTCCATCAGGCAGTATATCTATTTCAAGTCCATTGAGAATTCGAACATCTTTTGTACTCTTTTTCAAAGATTGAACAACTTTTGTCCTCTTTTTTACTTCTTCTATCATTTTCTCCCTGCTTACCGCACCATGCCCAGGAGGGTGATCAGATATGCCTATAAAACTATATCTTAAAGAAATGGCTTTTTTTACAATGTCGTTCATTGAATTTACCCCTGGACCATGAGAGGGATGTAAAAATGGATAATTGGAGTGAGTATGAAGCTCTCCTTTTATATCCTTAGTTTCCACTAAATTTGGTAATTTGTGAGCTAAACCAGCCTCAATTTCTCCTCCATCCTCTCTAATTTCAGGAGCAGGGATATCCATTTTTAAAAGCTTGTAGAACTCTTCTTCTGTTTTTGTGGGCACAACCTTACCAGTTTTCGTATGCTTCACCCCATCTTCTGATAAAGACAGGTTTTTGCTTAAAGCATAGGTTCTAAGATGAATATTATGGTTCTTTGAACCTGTAAAATGCTGCAGCAAGGCTCCATAGGACTCAGGAGAACCTATCAATAAATCCAGGTGAAGACCGCTCTGAAGCATAACTGTAGCCATAGATTCACCCTTATCCACCACTCTTACCACTCCTGGCATTTTTATAAAATGTTCAATAACATCTTTAGGAAATTTTGAGCAGGCAGAAAAATCCAAATCCCCAATTGTAGCCACCATTCTTCTTAAAGAACCTAAAAAATGAGCATCTTTTACACTTGGGCTTCTCTTTATATATTCCAGAATTTTTTCCGCCTGAGCAAAGGCATAGGGTAAAAGCATTCTGCCTGTTTTACTGGTGGTCTGTCTTAATCCTGCCATAATACTTTGGGCTATCTTAGCTGAGAAGTCCTTTTTAACTAATTCTCCGGATTTAATTTGCTTTTTTAGATCATCTAGGCTATTTATACCTAAATCAGATAGTTTACAGGCTGTTTTAGGCCCTATGCCAGGTATATCCAAAAGATCAAATATTATTTTGGGGATATCTTTTTGTACTTCCTCAAAATGACTAACTTTCCCTTTGGTAAAAAGCTCATCCAAATACCCTCTGATGGTTTCACCAAGGCCCGGAACTTCATTCAATCTTCCCTCTTCCCAAAGATCCTTCATCTCAACAGTAGAGTGTTCAATAGAATCTGCAGCATTATCATAAGCTCTTACCTGGAAAATATTGCCTGTTTTTTTAATTGAATAACTAGCTGCTACATTACGAAGAAGTTTAGCGATCTTGGAATTGGAGGTTTCCATAAGGGTGCGGGACCGACGGGAATTGAACCCGCTGTCTTCTCCGTGACAGGGAGACGTGATAACCGGTTCACTACGGTCCCAAGCTGTAGTATTGTATCAGACAATTGACCTCTTGACAAAGTCCTACGAAAAGATTAAAAAGATTGTTGTAATCTGCCAAAACTTCTGTCCCAACTAAAATGCCAAGAGGAAGAAAATCAAAAACAAAAGTAACTGCCAAAAATGACTCCTATTTAGAGAGAGTTAATAGTGAGATCCAAACGAATCAATCCAAATTAAGCATGGTACTCGGAGGTTTAATTGTTTTGGTTGTGGGAATTTTAATTTTTAATTACTTTAATAAAGATAATGGCAGTTTGGGTCCAGCTCAACAAACAGAGCAGGAACAGAAAGCTGATGTCACTCCAGAAAATTTACCAGGCAAATACACAGTTAGAGAAGGAGATACCCTCTTTTTAATTGCTGAAAAATATTATAAAGATGGGGAAAAATTTACAGAGTTAGCCAAAGCCAATAATCTGACAGATGTAAATGCCATCACTGCAGGTCAGGTTTTGGAGATACCAAAATTAGCTGATGCGGAAACTTTAGCAGAAGCCTCCCCTGGTCCTTCTGTATTACCTAGTCCAACAGCTACACCGGTAGCACAAGTAGATCAGGGAACTGGAACAGGTGGTGGAAACACTACTATTTGGGGAGAAAAGCTCACAGGAGACACATACACGGTAGTAGAAGGTGACTGGCTCTCAACCATAGCAGGAAGAGCATACGGAAATCCAATGGATTATCAAAAAATAGCAGCTGCAAATGGTATATCTAACCCTGATTTAATCTACCCAGGTCAGGTCCTTAAACTACCCCGCTAAAGGCCTCACACCTACCTAAATTGTACTCTTGAAGACCTTTGTCCTGACAAAGTAGGTTAAACTGTGTTACTTTTAAATTAATAAAATGTCTGAAGCCGCTCTTGAGAGCAAAAATTCTACCCTTCCTTCACCATTAGGAAGATTGTTTAGAAAACAAAAAACAGCAGATCAGGTAGAGCAATACCAACCTGTAGTCACTTCAATACCTAATAAAATAGCTGAAGATCCCCTTTTTGATGAGCCTTTCTTTAGACCGGATGATGAAGGTATATTTTTTACCTCTAATGGAATCAAAATATTTATCGAAAAAAATGATGAGGAGTTCACATTTGAACTAAATGAAAAGAATGAAAGGATAACAATTCCTCCAGGAGTTATCCTTGCAGTCATAGATTTTCTACCTTTTTGGGAACCTTTCTATATTAAAGGGACAAAAACGGTTGCAATTGCTAAAGCATTAAAGGGTTTGAATGATTTTCTTCAGTTTGCGGGGAATGATCATAAAATTCCATATCCTGAATATATATTCGGAGGTACAAATGAGAGAATGGCAAGCTTTGCCAAAAGATTTGGTTTTGAAGAATTCTCAGACCCTGTGGAACCTGAGGAAGATAACAAGGACTCTGAACCACAAATTCCTCTGGTAGTCAGAACTGATATATTAAAAGAGAGATTGGAAGAATACAACAGAAAGTATCCTGCCCAAAGCAAATTGTTTGCTAGAGCAGTAAAAGAAAATACAAAAATTTCTTAAGACATGGAGCCGAAGGCGGGAAAACACACCCCTCCTTCGGAGGTCGAACCCACTTGAGCCGACTACTGGAATTGAACCAGTGACCCGCTGTTTACGATACAGCTGCTCTACCGCTGAGCTAAGCCGGCCTTCGGCCGTCTTGCGATAACTATGTTATCTAAAGCCGGCACACAGCCATATTCTACAATAATCTGGTAGAATACACCTATGGACTTTACTAGTAAACATTGTGTGCCTTGTGAAGGTGGAATAGATCCATATAAACTAACTCAAGCTCAGGAATATCTAAAAGCTGTAGAAGGCTGGGAAATTTTAGAGGGAGATACCTTAAAACTTCAAAGAAAATTTGAATTCAAAGATTTTAAAGAAGCTATGGGATTTGTAAATAAAGTGGCTGACCTTGCTAATTCTGAAGATCATCATCCAAATATAAATATCCACAGCTATAAAAAGGTCAACATCACCCTTTACACTCACGCCATAGGTGGACTCTCAGAAAATGACTACATCATGGCTGCCAAAATTAATCAATTAGTTTAAGCGGTGGTAGTTCAGCGGTAGAATGTCTCCTTCCCAAGGAGAAGGTCGCCGGTTCAAGTCCGGTCCACCGCTCCAGAGGGGATGCCACTGCCCGAAAAGTGGCGAATAGCCTGATATAACGGGCTAATCTTAGGGTTTAATCTCGTAAATTCTTTCATGTTTTTTCGTACCTAATTTTATTTTAAAGAGACGGGAATTGCGTCCCAGGTCTTAAGAAAGTAAATTCCATGGTACTAAGTTTTTTGGGATCGCTAGGTAATACCAATTCTTGAGTTTCTCTTCCTATAATCACCCCATTTTCTTCGATATCTTCTAGATCTGTTTTATCAGTTCTACCTACTCCTAAAAGGCTTTCCATTCCCTCGATTTTTAATCGGTATAAAAGATCAATTTTCCCTGAAAATCTTCCTACCTCTAATACTAGAGGTACACTGGTTACTTCTCCATTTTCACCGATCTGAAATTTAGTAATCTCTGGAAATGGAACAAAGTAACCAAAAGAATTTTTTACATAATCATATGGTCCCTGGTAGAGAAGAGCACAATAATAATCAATACCATCTAATAGAAGTCCCTTTCTTACTATATGTGCATCATGATCGGTTATAGGATCAAAGCGATTGGGATCAGCAGAATTTCGGGGACCTAAAATTCTTGCAAATGCCTTACTCAATTCAATTTCAGTCCATGGGTGGATAGTAGCTTCATGCTCTACATTTGCAGCGCGCAATATTTCTGCCTTGCCCATGGTTGGAATTATATCAGTTTTTCCTTTAAAAGCCTTCTTCAAACTCCTGATCTTGATATACCTGCCTGAATTTATTAAAATGAATGAGTAATTGATCTAAGATGGGTGCTAAATAAGGATCGTCTCCCGCTCTCGTGATATACTAAAAAAATGAGTTATAGAGCAAGATCTAGCAGAAGGTATGTTAAAAGGAGCAAAAGGAACTTTTTTGTTACCTTAATAATTATCACCCTTCTTCTTTTTGCCACAATTCAGTGGATCCTACCAACCTTTGTAAATGGAGTGGGATTGGTTACAGGAATTTTTAAAGAAAAAAGTAGAACTGCAACAAATATAACTGAAAATGCTCAACTTGCTCCTCCTGTTTTAAATATTCCTTATGAGGCAACCAATACAGCAGAAATTGATGTAAAAGGCTACTCAACCCCAGGATCTAAAGTTAAACTATTTCTGGATGGTCAGGAAATAGAAATTGTTGATGCTTCATCTGAGGGAGATTTTACCTTTAAAAATGTTTCTTTAGGTTTAGGAATTAATAGCCTTTATGCCAAATCAATAGATAGTGAAGACAGGGAATCCCTGCCTTCAAAAACCTTTAGAATTACTTATGATAATGAAAAACCAACCTTAAATGTTTCTGAACCAGAAGACGGCAAAACCATTCAGGGTGGAGAAAAAAAGATAAAAATTACAGGTAATACAGAAGTAAATGCAGAAGTTTTTGTGAATGATGCTCAAATTATTATTGATAAGGATGGGAATTTTTCTTCTGACCAAAATTTAAATGATGGAGAAAATATTTTTACCATTAAATCAGTTGATCCTGCTTCTAATATTACTGAAATTTCAAGAAGAGTAGTCTACCAACCTTAAGCAACCCACTTTCCACTTATATACATAATAGAGAACGCTGAGAGAAGCATTATAAATAGTAATTGGTAAAAGAAGCTTAAATTTCGGTCTTTAATAAAAGCTAGTAATATAAAAATTGGAAATACAGGCAGCAAAAATCGAGGGATTGAAGAAAGAGATGGTGTAAAGAGCGGTAGGGCAACTGATATGAAAGCAAAAAGGCAGTAAGAGATTGGCAAAAATCTGAAAGCTCTGATTACCATACCTAATCCAAATATAGAAAAAATTAAATCAGTAACTGCTGTGATATTTTTTTCTATAAACTGTGGTGTGAAAATACTTTTTAAAGTTTCCCAAAACCCTAATCCTGGAATTGATAAGGACCTGAGCCAGTGATTTTCTGCTGTTATAAAGTAAAATGGATCTCCTGTATTTGTATATAAAAAGTAGCAATATATTAAAAATCCTAAAGGAGAAAGTAATATGTACCAATTCTTTTTGTTAATTCCTTCGGTTAAATAAACTTCTATAATCAATCCCAAAACTACAGCCAATCCTGAGAGTCTAGTAGCAGATGCTAGGGAAGCAAATACTACCGCCCAAAACAGTTTTCTAGTCCGCAAAAAATAAAATGCGGCAATAGTCAAAAGAAAAAATAATCCCTCTGAATATGCTGTTAGAAAATAAAATGATGTTGGAAAAATTAAAATCCCTGCTATAACTTTATCTGCAATTTTCCGGTCAAAATCCAAAGACATTAACTTATATAAAAGCTGCAGTCCAAAAAAAGTAGATATTATACTTATTAAAACAGCAGAAAGTAAATAATTTCCTACAAAGTTATTTAGTAAATTAATTGTTATTGGGTACAAAGGGAAAAAAGCATATTGGAATTTTTCACTGTATCCATTTTGGGCAATTCCAATGTAGTGTCCCCCATCCCAATTGCTTAAGCTTTCAAAGAAATTTCCTTCTTTGCCAATAAAAAAAATCATGGATACTGACAAAATCCAAATTAGAACTATAATAGTTACACTAGGATAAAATTTCATATGTTAATTGCTTACCTTTTGGTTATTTCGATTTTAGCAGGTCAGCTTATAAAAATTCCAGTATTTGGTGTTCAGGGACCAACCCTACTTGATTTACTTGTTTTAGCCCTCTCTTTGATTGGTATAGCCAAATTAAAATTTAAACTACAAAAACCAAATAAACTTTTAAAAATAGGGTACCTATTTACAGGTGTTGGAATATTATCCTTAATTGTTACCCCACTTAGTTTAAATTTTCCAGAGTACCTTTCCAGCTTTTCTTATACTTTAAGATTTTTTGTTTATATTTTATTTGCACATATTATTTTTAGTGGAGCCTTTGAGGATTTTAGAAAAAGAATTAAAGAGACTTTAATATATTCTGGAGTCGGTCTTGCTGTTTTAGGACTCATCCAATTTTTAATACTTCCAGATCTGATGTTTTTACAACCTTTTGGTTGGGACCCTCATTATTTCAGAACAGTCTCTACATTTTTAGATCCAAATTTTGCAGGTGCATATTTTGTATTAACATTACTACTACTCACGTCATTGCGAGGCCACGAAGTGGCTGCGGCAATCCCTAAAAAGATTGCTTCGTCGTTTACACTCCTCGCAATGACGATTGTATATCTAGCATTGCTCACTACCTTCTCACGTTCCAGCTATCTTATGTTTTTAGTAAGTGGAATTTCTTTAGCATTTTTTCAAAAATCTAAAAAAATACTTCTAGGGACTTTCATTCTTTTTATTGGGCTTTTAATTGGATTCCAGATATATACACAAGCTGTTGCCACTCCCCGTGGAATAAACAGGGAGCAATCTGCCTCATTCAGATTATCCACCTGGCAACAAGGATTAACCATTTTTCAGCATTCACCCCTTATGGGAGTAGGCTTTAATACCTACAAGTTTGCTATCAGGGAATATAATTTATCAGATTCTCAATTTTTGGAAAGCAGGGGATCAACAACTAATGATTTTTCTTTGCTCTATGTTTTAGCAACAACAGGAATTGTAGGACTGACCGTTTATCTGCTTTTCATTTTACACCTACCTCCGGTTGCCATACTAGGATTGCTAATCCATTCCATTTTTGCCAACAGCCTGTTCTACCCGCCAATTCTTCTGTGGTTAATTCTTTTCTCGATTAAAAAAGAATCAATATAATCATCAGAAACTTTTTTATTTTTTTGAATTTTATTTCTTTGGTAAAGAAGATTAGGCAGATGAATTATCAGCCAAATCGTAGTCATTATTGGGGGCCAATAAAATCCATTTTTTATTTGATAAAGAATAGTATTAAAATATACCAGAATTATTTTTAGCCATCTCCATCTTTTTAAAAGTAAACTTGTTGGATAATCCTTAATGATTGTCTGATACATATTTTTAAACTGCCAATATTCTATATGCTGGGGAAATTTTTTAGCAGATGCTTTATGTTTATGATAGACAATTGACTGAGGGCAATATATTGATTTGAATCCTGCAAATTGGGCCCTAAAGGCAAAATCTACCTCTTCACTATACATAAAATAATTTTCATCAAATAGACCAATTTTTAAGAATTCATCTCTCCTAAAAAGAGAGGCTCCTCCTGTTGCTCCAAAAATATATTCCTCTTTTTCATATTGGCCTGAATCAATTTCTTCCCACCCGATAGATCTTGCCTGACCTACTTCATTTATTTGTATCCCAACTCCATCAATTATTTTTTTGTTTAGAAAATTTAATATCTTGGAATTTACAGAAATAACCTCCGGATGCTTATCAGCACATTTATTTAATTCCATAAGCCACCCTTTATCCACTTTTGTATCGTTGTTTAAAAAAACAACATATTCAGAACTGGAGGCCTTCACACCCTCATTTATTGCTTTTGCAAATCCATAATTTCTTTTAAGAATAATTGTCGTCATGGTGGGGTGGTTTTGATTAATCCACTCCACTGACCCATCTTCAGAATTATTATCTACCACTATTACTTCATAATCTTTGAAGGTTTGTTTTTTTAAAGAATTTAAACAATCAGGCAGTAATTCAATTCCTTCATAATTTGGAATAATTACACTAACTTTTTTCATTATTAAAAATCTTTCTTTGAAGGAAGATATAAAAAATTACAAAAGAGGTAACATCAGAAAAAACAGTTATATAAGCTGCAGCTAGATATCCGAATTTAGGGACAAATATAAAATTCAAAATAATATTAAGTACCACTGTAAACAAAGAAAGAAAAATAACACTTTTTAAATATTTATCAGATGAAAGTAAAACTTGTACACCAGGTGTTGCCAGAAAAATAAATGGAATGGAAAAAGATAAAATTCTTATAACATCAACTGACTGTGAATAATTTGGCAAAAGTATCCTTATTATTTCAGGCAGAATAAATAGATATCCTAAAAAAATAATTAACCCTAAAAGTCCCATCAGTTTTAGTGACCTAAAGTAAAGTTTTTTCATATCGGAAATATTAGTATCATGAAGCTTTGCCAAGGATGGAAAAAGCGCAAATCCAAAAGCACCTGGAATAAAAATTATGGATTCCAGAAATCTATATCCTGCTCCATATATACCTGTTTCAAAACTTCCCCGCAGGTATGACAAAATTACACTGTCTATCCTAAAATATAAAAGTCCTAGAACCCCTATTAATCCATACGGCAAAGACCCAACAAGGATTTTTTTCATCAAAGAAAAATTTAATTTTGAAAATGAAAGCAATTTTTTTCTTAACAAAAAAATTAATAAGCACAATGCCCACATAATTTGGGCAAAAATTATAGCAATTACAGCACCGACCGGACCTGAACCCCCATTTACTAAATAAAATCCTAAAATAGCGGCAGAGCTTGAGGCAATTACTAAAGAAATTGCCGAATATTGTAATTTTTGTAAGCCAATAAATATTCCATCCAAAGTTACAGCAATAGATTCTGGAAATACTGCCAAAACTGCAATCAAAATAAGACTAACCCTCATTTTGTCAGGGTCTAAAGAATACAAAACAATAGAAAAAAGAATTATAACAATAGAAGGCAAAAGGACACGGAGCATTAAAATATTTCCCAACATATCAGCAATCTTTAATTCTCCCCTAGCAATCTCTCTTATTAAAAATCTATTAAATCCAAAATCAGTTAAAGCAGATAGTATGGCAAAATAAGCAATAGCAACAGTAATTAGTCCAAACCCTTCAACCCCTAATTTATTGGCCAGAAAAATTGTATAAAAAAAGCTGACAATCCTTGTTAGAACCTGAGCACCCATTAACCAAGAACTCTGCCTTAATATATTCCTCATTCCTAAATTGTACCAAATTTGAGATAATCTTATGATATGGATCCAAGGGCAAGTATAGGTCAACAGCCTCAAGGCTTTTTTGATAATTTAGGCACTCATGTTATTGATTTTATTCAGACTCTGGTGGTGTTTGGGGCAATCTTTGCCCTCCTTTATCTTTTTGTAGCCCAATTTCACAAAGTCTCAGGACTTTCTATGTATCCCACCCTAGATAATGGAGATTATCTAATCACAGAAAAAATAAGCTACAGATTTTCTGAAACCAAAAGAGGTCAGATTGTGGTATTAAAAAATCCCAGGGATGAATCACAGGATTTTATAAAAAGAATTATTGCCTTACCTGGGGATAGTATTAAAGTTGAGAAAAATTTTATATATTTGAATGGAATAAAACTGGAAGAACCTTACTTACCTCCAAATACCCTAACTCCCTCAGGACAATTTTTAACAGAAGGATCTACAGTTAAAGCAGGTGCTAATCAATATTTTGTGATAGGTGATAACAGGGGACATTCTTCTGACTCAAGAGACTGGGGCCCTGTAACCCAGGAAGAATTAGTAGGAAGGGCTTTCTTTAGATATTGGCCACTTAAAAACATAGGAATGTTAACTGATAAGTGATAAAACTACTGGAGGTTAAAATATCCTACAATTGCCTGTCTTATATCTTCTAAAATTGCTGTAGTTTTTGTAGGATCCCCCTCAAGCATCAGCTCAACTTTAGCTTTTTTACCGGTTTGAGAACATTTGACAGAAGCTTTTTCAATTTTTCTTGATAAAGCATCTGACAGGTCAGATTGAACTTTATCTATTTCCTCAGACATTATATGCATAGAAGAAATATCAGCACTCCTTTTGGGACCGATTCCACTTTTAGCTCTAAATCTTCTAACTAATTCCTCAGTTCCTCTGACTGAAAGATTTCTTTTCAATACTTCCTTATATGCATCAATAATCAGTCTTGGATCCTCTAAAGCAGACATTGCTCTGGCATGTCCTTCAGTTGTTGCTCCAGCCATTAAAGCATCCTTGAGGGCATCTGGAAGGGTTAAAAGTCTGATGGTGTTTGAAATGTAGGATGGAGATTTAGAAACTCTTTCTGATATTTCTGCATTGGTTAATCCAAACTCCTCCATCAATCTTTTATAAGCTTGAGCTCTCTCTAAAGGATTTAAGTCAATTCTTTGAACATTTTCTACAATAGCCATCTCCAGCATTCCCTGAGGAGAAGTTTCTCTTATTCTGACTGGAACCTTTGGAAGTCCAACAACTTTTGATGCTCTCCATCTTCGCTCCCCTGCAATAATTTGATATCCTGCAGGAGTTTTAGCAACAACAATAGGCTCTAAAATTCCGTGTGCCCTAATAGATTCTGCAAGCTCTGACAGAGATTCAGGAGTTATAAGACCACGGGGCTGAAGAGGGTTTGGCTGAAGTAATTCTATTTCTAACTCGTAAATCTGCTCTTCCATAAAATTTTAAACCACACTAACAACTCTTTTAGAGAGTTTCTTTTTAAATTCAACTTTTCCGGAAACCACTGAAAAGATTGTATAGTCATTTCCCTGCTGTGTTCCAACTCCTGGGTAAAATTTATTTCCTTTTTGTCTAATAATGATATTTCCGGGTTCAGCTTTAGCTCCACCCCAAATTTTCACGCCTAAACGTTTTGAAATTGAATCTCTATTTTTTCTGGTTGAACCTCCACCTGTTTTATGTGCCATAACTTAAGGATATTTTACTTTGTTTTCACGGAATGTACAAGATTTGTTTTTTTAGGTCTAGAACCTGTTACTTTTCTGAAATTTGCCTTAGCATGAAATTTAGCCACCCTGATCTTTTTACTTTTCACAGTTCCTAAACACTCCAAAGTTAGCTTTTCTTTAAGATATGGAGTACCAATTTTAACTTTTCCACCTTCAGATAACATCAGCACCGAAGCATCAATTTTTTTTGTCTCTTCCCCAAGCCAATCCACCAAGATCTCCTGATTAGGAATTATCTTGTATTGTTTTCCTGATATTTCACAAATTGCAAAATCAAACATGTGCACAATTGTAGCCTTAATAGGCTTCTGTGTCAATTCTGGCTCTTGCTTTGGCAACAGAAGCAACTAGCCCTAAACAAACGAAGGTTACAATTAAAGACGACCCCCCATAGGAAATAAGAGGCAAAGTAATACCTGTTATTGGCACAATTCCTATATTCATACCTACATTGACAAAAACTTGAAACAAAAGCATAGAAAAAACTCCAATAATAATAAGAAAGCTAAAATTATCATCAATCTGAGAAGCCAATCTTAAAAAAAAGACCAAAAGATACATATACAAAGATAAGATCACAAAACATCCCAAAAACCCCCACTCCTCAGCAATAGAAGCAAATATAAAATCAGTTCTAAATTCCGGCAAAAACTGCAGCCTGGATTGAGTGCCTCTTCCCAGTCCCCTTCCAAGAATTTCTCCTGATCCAACAGCTATAGTTGATTGAATTAGGTTATAACCACGTCCTAAAGGATCTGTTTGGGGATTTAAAAATCCCACAATTCTTTGTTTTTGATAGTCCCTTAAAAATGTCCAGCCCACAGGTATGACTAAAGCTGCAATTAAGATTAAAACAATAATTTTTTTAACAGATACTCTTGAAACAAAAAGAATACCGACCCAGATAGATACAAGAGTTAATGTCGATCCTAAATCAGGCTGTATAAAAACCAAAAATAGGATTGGAGAAATTAAAAACAAGCTCTTAAAAATATTCGTCCAGGAAGATATACTCTTAGCCCAGAAAGAGGCAATAAAAAGAAGAATTACTGGTTTTGCAAATTCAGATGGCTGAATATTAAAAAAGCCTAAGGGAATCCACCTAACTGAACCTCTGGTTTCAACTCCCAAAACCAACACCACAATCAAAAGTAAAATTGTAAGAAAAAATAAAGGATTAATAAGTTTTCTGATGGAATGTAAATCCAAATGGGAAATGAATAAAAAAAGAATTAAGCCAACAATAGTATAAATAAACTGCTGAAAAGCCAGTTCAGGGGAAGATGAATAAATAACCAGAATTCCAATAGATACCAGTGAAAGGCTGACAAGAAAAATAGGCCAATTGACAGATTCAATAAACTTCATGAATTGACAAGTTTCACCTCAAGTTCTTCACCCTTTTCAATAGAAGTAGAAGCAGTACTTTCTAAAATTAACTTTTCAAAAGATTTTGGCCAACTTGGTACTGTAATTTTAGTTTTATCATTTAAAGTCATATTTGATTCTTTCCTAAGCTTTTGAATTTCTCTTATTAAGTCCCTAGCCGCACCTTCCTCTGCCAATTCTGGAGTGATATTTGTGTCCAGAGACAACTCTTTACCATGTTCAACGGTCTTTACATTTAATTCTTCTGCTAATAATTGTTCTAATTCTTTACTCAACTCTTCACCTGAGTAAGAAATTGACACTAAGGGCTGTCTGAGTTTAATATTGGCTTCTTTCCTCTTTGCATGTATGCCTTCAGCTATTTTTCTTACAGTAGCCATGTCAGATATTAACTTTAAATCTACCTCTCCCTCGACTTTAGGATATTCCTCTAAGTGCACTGATTCTTCTCCGGTTAAGTTTCTAAAAAATTCCTCTGTTATAAACGGTATCATTGGGGCAGCCAACTTACTAACTGTAACCAAAACTTTATGCATCACTGCCAAACAAGTATTTCGATCCCCTGCATTAGCCTCCAATCCCACTCTATCCCTTGATCTTCTGATATACCAGGTAGAAAAATCATTAACAACAAAATCTTCAATTACTCTGGAAGATACATATGGGTTAAATTTCGTTAAAGCCGCATCGGAAGTTGAAATAACCTGATTTAATCGGGATAGAATCCATTTGTCCAGCATAGTTAGATTGTCTGCATCCATACTTTGATCAAAAGAAAAAGATGCATAGTCAACAAAAAATTTATAAGAATTCCAAAGAATTAAATAAAACCTTCTTTTTACCTCAGATGTTGTATTAACCCCAAACAAAAGATTTGATTCAGGATCCTGAGTAACAAACATCCACCTCATAACATCAGAGCCTATTTTATCCGCAGCTTCATTAAATTCTATGGAGTTGCCCTTAGATTTGTGCATCTCTTCTCCATGTTCATCCCTTACCAAAGCATAACCATAGAGAGTTTTAAATGGATTAGTATTTTTAAGAGCTGTACTCATGGCAATCATGGCATAGAACCAATTTTTAAATTGTCCTGGAAATGATTCACTCACTAAATCTGCAGGAAACCATCCTTCTGGCAAAGTTGAGAAAGGCACAATTCCTGCATCAAGCCAAGGGTTGCCTACATCAGGAATTCTTAAAGAGACTTCTCCGCATTTTGAACATTTTATTTTTATCTGATCTATCCAAGGCCTGTGGGGAGTATGACCTTCAAATTCTTTAAAGCCTTCCACTGATTTTTCCTTTAGTTCATCAACTCCACCTACAACATCAAAGTTTTTACATTTTTTACATTCCCAAATCGGCAGAGCCAATCCCCAAAACCTTTTTTTGGAAATTAGCCAGTCATGCATATTTTTAAGCCAATCCAGTTCGCGGTCTTTTGCCCAAGCAGGAATCCAGTTTATTTTTTTAGCAACCTCTACCATTTGCTCACGGTAAGTTTTACCGCTATCATCTGCCCAGTCCATTGCTATATACCATTCATCCACCACTCTCCAAACAAGTTCTGTCTTACACCTCCAACAAGTTGGGTATCTGTGTTTATAATTTTCAACTTTAAATACCCAACTTTCTTCTAAGTAATCTAAAATTACCTTGGGATCTTTTTTAGCATTCTTTCCGGAAAAATTCCCTAAGCCTTCTAGATAATTTGCTCCCTCATCTATAAGATCTACTAGAGGCAGACCTAATTTTTGACCTAATTTAAAATCCTCAACTCCTGCTGAAACAGCTGTATGGACTAACCCTGTTCCTTCCTCAGTATTAATAGGCATGATAAGTTCATCTGTGGCTACAACGCTGTGAAAATTATCTGACTCTGCTGCTTTTTTTACAGCAGGCAAATCATCAAAAGCCCATTTATATTTTAGGCCCACCAATTCCTTACCCTTTACTGTTTTTAATATTTTTTCCTCTCCAAATATTTTTTTAACTAAATCTTTTAATACCCAAAGTTTACTACCGTCCTTTTCAACTAATGAATAATCAAATTTTTCATTAACAGCCACAGCTATATTTCCAGGGAGTGTCCAGGGAGTTGTAGTCCAAACTAATAAATTTTCATCACTTCCTTCAATGGGGAGCTTAAAATAAATTGAAGCATGAACCACTTCTTTATATCCATCAGATTCAATTTCATGCTGAGAAATAGCAGTTCCACACCTGGGACACCAAGGAACAGAGTCATGTCCTTTATAAAGCCAGCCTTTTTCATTTACAACTTTTATAAAATTCCAGATTGCATAATTATTAGCGTCTGATGAAGTATGATATGAATTATCCCAATCCATAAAATAACCTAATCTCTTACTTTGTTCAGTTTGAATACTTGAGTATTTTTTAACTCTTTGCTTACAAAGATTTACAAATTTTTCTAAAGAGGCAAATTCATCTCCAGGAACTAAATTTAAAATATCCTTCTTGCTTCTTAAACCTAGCTCTTTTTCTACCTCTACCTCAACCCAAAGACCTTGTTCATCAAAACCATTCTGAAATCTGCCGGCAAACCCTTTCATATTGTGATATCTTTGCCAAACATCTTTTAAAGTTCTACCCCAAGCATGATGAACCCCCATAGGATTATTAGCAGTAATAGGGCCATCAAGATAAGAGAATTTTTTATCTGAATTATCATTTCTATGAAGATATTTTTCTACAATCCCCTCTGTATACCAATGGTCAAGCAACTCTCTTTCAAGAGCCGGAAAATCAACTTGAGAAGAAACACTTTTAAACTTACTCATAGGCTAAATTCTAGCATATTATTTAGGAGTAGCGAAGTCACAAGTATAAAAGCAGTTAGAAAATTTTTGTGTAGTACTAAAGCAAAAATTTTCCCACAATGAGGCTAGAAATAAACTAAATGTTACAGGAATACTAGCCGAATGGTACTTTTTACTGTGACGAGCTACAACTTTATCTGTTGCCGCGGAGAAATGCTGGGATTTCTAAATCTTCGTCTTCTTCCTTTATGATCTCTTCCTCAGCTCTCTCAGGTTCCTGAGTAGCTTGAACAGGGGCTTCTTCTTTTTCTTCAGGAGCCCAAGCACTAGACTGAGGTTGATTTTGAATTGAAGATGATCCTATCCCAGTACCAATATATTCCCTCAGCCTTCTTCTTGTCTCATCAAATCCCGTAGCTATAACAGAAATTTTAATTTGATCAAGCTGATCTTCTTTAATGGTAGCACCAAAGATTATATTAGCATCAGGATCAGCAGCCTGAGCAATAATTTGAGCAGCCTCATTAACTTCTGTCATAGAAAGATCAGGTCCTCCAACAATATTGAAAAGGACTCCTTTGGCTCCTTCTATTGAAACTTCAAGTAAAGGTGAGGCAATAGCCATTCTGGCAGCTGCTGCAGCCCTGTTATCTCCCCCTGCAACCCCAATACCCATCAATGCTGATCCTGCATTACTCATGATTGTTTTAACATCAGCAAAATCAACATTAATAAGTCCCGGCATAGTAATAAGATCAGAAATTCCCTGAACTCCTTGTCCCAAAACTGAGTCAGCCAATCTAAAAGCTTCCTGCAAAGTCATATTTTTTTCTACAGTTTCTAAAAGCCTTTGATTTGGAATAATAATTAAGGCATCAACCTTATCCTTAAGCTTCTCAATTCCATCTTCTGCAACCACCATTCTTCTTGTTCCTTCAAAAGCAAAAGGCTTGGTAACAACAGCCACTGTTAATGCTCCTGCATTTTTAGCAACTTGTGCAACAACAGGGATTGAACCGGTTCCTGTTCCTCCACCCATCCCAGCTGTTAGAAAGACCATATCAGCATCCCCTAAAACATCTTCCAATTTCTGAGTTGATTCCTCAGCAGCCTGCTTGCCAATTTCAGGATCTCCTCCAGAACCTAGTCCGCGTGTTAATTGCTCGCCAATTTGGACTTTTGTTGGAGACTGATTATTCATTAAAGCCTGAGCATCTGTATTAATCGCCACAAATTCTACACCCTGGATTTGCTGCAAGAGTATCATGGAGTTTAAGGAATTAGAACCACCACCACCCAAACCTACAACTTTAATCTTTGCAAATTTTTGTACATCAGGTTTTATGAGCATACATTCTCTCTGGGCAGAATATATCAGATATTTCTATCTAGGGCAAGAAGGACTTAACTGAACAAGTTCGCGAAATCGTTTTTACGGTAAAAACGATTTCACTAGTGCAATTCCTTTTTGTATCATACCGCGAAAAGGCATGCTTCCTGATAAAACAGGCAGACGCATTTCAGAACCAGAATCCTGAGAGGTTCCGTAAAGTATAAGACCTGCAGAAGAAG
Source organism: Candidatus Daviesbacteria bacterium RIFCSPHIGHO2_02_FULL_36_13 (assembly GCA_001777015.1). GTDB lineage: Bacteria > Patescibacteriota > Microgenomatia > Daviesbacterales > UBA10151 > 2-02-FULL-36-13. The sequence goes on along the minus strand of MFCV01000048.1, from coordinate 46,729 downwards.
CAAAACTTGGGGAATCAATTTCCTCAATTAAACCTGAAAGTCCATCTATCTGGCCTAATCTTGCAGGAAAACCTAAGACATATTTAGCCTGCTCCAAAACTCCAATCGTTTGAGCACCTCCGCCACAAATAACTAAGCCTGATGGAATTTGTGTACCAAAACCACTTTTTTTAAGCTCCTTACCAACATATTTAAATATCTCCTGTAATCTAGGTCTTATTATTCCATCAACAACCGCTTTTTTAGATATTTTTTGAATGTCTTCTTCTATTCCTAAGGCTTTAACATCCAATACTTCATCCTCTTTTTTAGAAGGTTTAGGTCTATCTTCATCTTCTAAAGTACTTTGTGCAGCTATCGCGCTCTGCGCTAGAGCCGGTGATCTTTGAGATTTTCCTAAAGACAATTTTATTTTTTCAGCAGATTCCAAAGAAACCCGCAGTCCCACTGCCATATCTGAAGTTATATGTCTGGCTCCTATTGGTACAACTGAGGAATAAGAAACAGATCCATCAATAAAAATTACTACGTCTGTTGTCTCTCCCCCAATATCAACTAAAACTACTCCCAATTCTTTTTCTGTATCCGTTAGAACTGAAAGCGATGCTGCAATTCCGGAAAATACTAACTCTGAAACATCTATACCCACTTCCTGAACACATTTCACTAAATTTTTCATAGAGGTTGTGGAACCAGTTATTATATGTGTCTCTGTCTCAAGCCTAACTCCTGTCATTCCAATTGGATCTTTGATTCCTTCTTGACCATCAACAGTAAAGGTTCTAGGAATAACATGCAAAATTTCCCGGGACGAAGGAAGAGGTATGGCTCTAGCTGCATCATTAACTCTTTGGATATCACTGGTTTTAATTTCACCCTCCGGTTCTGAGACTGCTACAACTGCATGTTGGTTAACAGATTCTATTTGAGGACCGCCCATTGCAACATATGCATTCGAAATTGAATAACCTGCCATTCTTTCTGCAGCTTCAACTGATTCTGTAATAGCTTTTACTGCTTCTTCAATATCAACTACCTGATTTTTCCTAACTCCTTTAGAAACAGTAGAGGAAACTCCAATTAAATTTATTTTTCCATTTTCATCAATTGATGCTATAAGTGTTGCAACTTTTGATGAACCGACATCTATTCCGCAAATGATTTTGTCTTTGGCCATATTTCAAGTTTTCTTGGGGGCAAAACGCACTATGGGTTTATCAAACCTTAAATCGATAAACTCCAATATTCTTTCATCTATTTTAGCCTTCTCCAAGATCAGTTGTAAAGATGCAAGTTGTAAATCAATCTCATTATCTAGCCTGAAAAATACTTTAGGATTATCAACTTGTGGAAATACAATCAAATAATTATCCATAATCAGACTTGAGTTAAAATTAAGGTTAAATATTTTTACTCTTTCCAGTATCTTTAGACTGCTTATAATACTATTTTCCAATTTTCTACCCAAAAAAATTTCAACATCTTTTAAATAAATACTTGGGGTATTAATTTGTTCTAAACTTTGAGAAAAGACTACTCCATCCTTATCTACTAAAAAACCTTCAGCAGTTGCCGCAGAAGGGGTAGCGATTTGTTCAAGAGTTGATGCTGTTGACTCAAAGCTTGCTAAATTCGTCAATCTACCAATAGCTTCTCTTCCGAAAACTGAGAGCCTAATTTTACTTGGAAGTTGTTTTGAAAGCTCAACCTCTCTAATACAAATAAATTTATCCTTTATATTGTTTATTATTTTTGTAGTATCAAGAAATATTAGGTTTTGCCCCAAAACCCCTGATGAATTTTCTATATCTTCAGAACTTGCACAATTAACCTTATCAAAGCCTAGTTCAATTTTTTTAATTGCAAAAAGGTCGGAATTGAGTATTAAAATACTTAAGCCTATTGATAAAGCAAAACCTGCAATCCACAAAAATGGGATTAACTTAGAAAGCTTCCTTTTTCCAAACTGCCTCATATAATGATTATGCCAGAAGTAGGGTTTCCAAGGCTAGTCTTTTAGCAGCATCTACCTTAATAATTTTTTTGGCACCTAAAGCTTTTTTGTTTAAGCTATCTAGGTGTCTTAACATAAATTTTATATTTTCCATTAAAATGCTGGGTGACAACTTAGACTGCGGAAGCGTTTTTACAAGACCGAGGTCTTCGAAAAAGCGTGCATTTTCATTTTGCTCATCTTTATATAAATAAGGAATAGGAATTACTAATGCTGGTTTTCCAAGGTAAGCTAATTCTGATAAAGTATTTATTCCTGCTCTGGAAATAACTAAATCAGCTCTTGATAAAATTTCTCCATATTCATCACCAATCCATTTTTTAACCTGATAGTCTTCACTTTGTTTACTTTCCAGTCTTTCAAAATCCTTAAATTTACTATCACCTGTGATGTGAATTATTTTTGCAAGCTTAGTCAATTTATCTAAACATTCTTCTACTTTTTCATTTATTGTATGCGAACCTTGATTACCTCCTGTAATTAAAATCGTAGGCTTTTCGTTTCTTTTTGTGTTGCTTTGCTTTTGAGTAATCAAGGATCTAAGAGGGTTGCCGGTAACAATAGTTTTTTCATTAACCCTATCCTTATCAAGAAAAGAAAGGGCTACTTTATCAGCAAAAAGGGAACTAATTTTATTGGCAAGACCAGAAACTAAAGTTTGCTCATGAACAATAATTGGAATTGACAGAAGCCAACCATTGATTACTGTTGGAACTGCCACATATCCGCCAAAAGATAAAATCACATCAGGTTTTTCTTTTAAAACTATATAGAGCGATTGAATAAAACCAATTGGTATTTTCAAAAGTGATGGGATTGTATAGAGAGTAAAATCTTTTTGTAATCTTCCTGTTATTATTGGAATAAACTTCACTCCAAGTCTTGGCAAAATTTGAGATTCAACAGAAGACGATGAATCCCCCTCTCTGGTTGTCTTCCTTCCTATATAAATAACATCTACACCAGGTTGTTTTTTTAGTTCCTCAATAACAGCAACAGCAGGTGTAAAATGAGCACCAGTGACTAAAATTTTCATACGTTTGATTTAGAAATATTAAGCAAAATCCCCATTGCAGTCAAATTTGCAACCAAAGCAGAACCGCCATAAGAAATAAAGGGAAGAGGAACTCCGGTTAAAGGTAAAAAAGCTGTCATTGAAGAAATATTAATTACTGTCTGAATCCCAAGCCAGGAAGTTAATCCTAATGCTAAAATTTTTCCAAAATTATCACTGGAATCCTTTGCTATTTTTAAACCCCTTAAAATAAGGAGTACGAAAAGTCCAATTAGGAATGCTGCTCCCATAAATCCTAATTCCTCTCCTACAATTCCAAAAATAGAGTCTGTTGAAACTTCCGGAATATATTCATATTTTTGTCTGGAATGACCTAAACCCAATCCAAATAATCCCCCGGATCCTAATGCTATTAATACTTGTGAGATATGATAAGTAGATCCCTGGGGATCGGAAAAAGGATCCAAAAAAGCCGAAATTCTTTTTATTCTATAGCTTGATGTTGAAATTAAAACAAACAAAACTCCCAAAACAGCAGGAATTGATAGTAAGAAATGCCAAATAGGAGCCCCTGCAGCAAAATATATTAAAGTTGTTGTAGCTGCAAATACAATTGTTGAACCCAAATCTTTTTGTAATACAGCAGTCATAAACGAAACTGAGGTAACAAGAATTAAAAAAGGTATGAACCTCACCTTCTTTTCAAAAACTGCAGCCAAATAAATTACTCCAGTAAGTTTAATTATTTCTGCAGGTTGCACTGTAATCCCTCCAATTCTTAACCACCTGTGAGCTCCTCCTCCTGATACACCAAGACCCGGAATAAAAACTGCAATAAGTAAAACAAATGATCCTAAAACTAAAGGAAGTGAGTATTGTTTAAATTTTCTATAATCAAAGTGTGTAAAAAATAACAAAGAAGCTAATCCTAAGCTGACCCAAATTAACTGTTGTCTAATGTAATAATAACTGTCTCCAAAATCCTTTAATCCCTGAACAACAGAAGCATCATAAACCATGATGAGTCCGAAAATTACTAGAATAATAACTGTAAAAAAAAGAGTTAAATCAAAACCCTTTTTTTGCTGATGAAGAGACGGATTTTTTTTCATAATGAAACTAGAGCTTTGCTCATCTGGAAAGCAGTGCTATCCAAAGGCCAAATATTGCAAATAATCCTTGGGCTAACCAAAATCTTGTAACTATTTTTGGCTCTTCCCATCCAACATATTTAAAATACATATGGATTGGAGAGACTGGCAAAATTTTTCTTTTAAGGAATTTTTTGGATAGGATTTGAAGCAAAGATGAAGCAACAATTATTACAAACATCCCTCCGATTATTGCCAGAGCCAATATTTTCCCGGTTAAAAGCCCTACTACAGCTAGTGTTGCTCCAAAAGCAAAGGAACCAGCATCCCCCAAAAAAATTCTAGCTGGCCAGATATTAAAATAAAGAAAGGCAAATAAAGCCCCAATCCAAATACCTATAAAGGATGCTAGAGTTAGATCAAGTGATCGGGATGTTAAGGCTAAAAAAGCAAATAAGCAAATAAGCAAAAGGCCTGCTGACAAACCGTCTAGTCCATCAGAAATATTATAGGCATTGGCAAATGAAACTATTATAAAAGCGGCTAGAGGTATATACCAAAAATCAATTACAAAATTCCCAAAACCCGAGATGTATATATTATTTATTCCTGCCATGTAATAAAGTGCTGTAGCTATTACAAATGCAAGCAAGAATTGAACAAAAAGCATGATCTTTTTTCCAAGTCCTAAAAATTTTCCTGATCTTTTTGTCATAATCAGCTTAATATCATCTATAAGCCCTAAAACACCAAATGAAGCTAGTGTAAAAAGGAGTATATTGAGAGTGATTAGATCTTTTTGAGGATTAAATAAGCCATACCCCCCTGCCAGTAAAATCAGGACTATGATTATTAAAACTCCCCCTCCTGATGGAATTTTTATATCTGATTTCATCAGTTTATCGTGAATTGGTGTTTCAGATTTTTTTATTTCTGAAGAATATATTTGAAATTTTCTTTTTAAATAGTAAAGAAAATCTATGAAAGGAACCATACAAATAGATGTTAAGGCAAATGATAATAAAACTAATCCAAGAAGTTCAGTCATATTTTTTTAGCGATTCTTTTTACTACCTCATCTAATCTTACAGCAGGAGAACCTTTAATTAAAACTACATCCCCTTTTCCTAAGTTTTTTAAAAGTTTTCCTACGATTTGAGAATTTTGAAGATTTGATTCTACCCTCTCATCCCAAAATCCCAAACTTTTTAATTCTCCTTCAATGGTTTGAGCATCACCCTGACCTAGATAAATTAAATCAATTTTCTCTTTAAATATCTTTCGGCCAATTTGGCGATGCATCTCCTCTGAAAATCTTCCGAGCTCTCTCATTTCCCCTAAAACTAAAACTCTTCTTCTGGCTGGAACTTGCATTAATGTATCTATAGCTGCCTCAACAGCTGCAGGTGAAGAATTATAGGTATCATCAATAATAATCGAACCATTCGGACCAGACAATACCTGCATTCTGTGCTCGGATGGTTCAACTGATTCCAAAGCTATTTTTATTTTTGTTAGAGGAATGTTATTTAAAATTCCTAAAGTTGCTGCTGATAAAGCCGGGTAAATTTGATGGGCTCCTAACAATTGATAGTTAACCTTAACTCTCTCAACTCCTAAATTTAATTCAAAAGAAGTTGTGAAATTTTTAACAGAAATATTGCCTGCCCAAACAGTACAATTTTGATAGTCAGTTCCATAGTAGATAACTTCTCCTTTGCATTTCTTTGCAAGTTTTTTAGAAGCCGCATCGTCAAAATTAAGGATCGCTACCCCGTCGCTGCCCAGTTGTTCAAGGAGTATCCCTTCCTCTTCTATAATCTCGTCTAATCCTCCTAAAAACTCTGAGTGCACAAAGGTCAGTGTAGTAAAAATAATTGTTTTGGGTCTAACCAAAGAAAGATAAAATTCCATTTCCCCTTTATGTTCAATTCCCATTTCCAAAATTACTTTTTTAACTTTAGGAGTTACTTTTAATAAAGTTTGCGGTATATTTAAAATGGGGTCTAAATTAGGGTGAGTTGCAATTGTTTTAAACTTTGTGGATAGGACAGCCAAGCATGCACTAACCGAGGCAGTTTTTCCAACAGAACCTGTTATTCCAATAAAGTGGTCTTTTGAATAAAGTTTTGTGTATTGCCTTGCTAAATGTATTCTTGAAGAGCCAACTACATCCATACTATTCTACTCTTTCAATATCAGCCCCTAGGCTTTTTAATTTTCCTACAACATCCTCATAACCTCTCTCAATTAACTCAGCCTGATTAATGACGCTTTTCCCTCTTGCTATCAGTCCTGCTAAAACCAAGGCCATACCAGCTCTGATATCTGGTGTTTCTAAATTTCTACCTTTAAGTCTATCTGGTCCATATACAAATACTCTATGAGGATCAGCTAAAGTAACATTGGCACCCATTGAAATGAGTTTATCTATAAAAAACATTCTTGATTCATACATCCAATCATGACAAAGAGTAACACCTTTGCATTGGGTGGCTAAAACAATAGCCGCACTCATTAAATCTGTAGGGAAGCCTGGCCAAATATTGGTTGTAATTTTAGGTATAGCCTTCAGCCTTTCTGCACTAAATGTAACTTTATCACCATTTAAATCTACACTTATACCAAACCTTTTTAAGGGTTCCAAAACAGGATCCAAGTCTGTAGAATCCAAATTTTCTATAGTCACCTCTCCTCCGGTGATAGCAGCTGCCACAGCATAGGTTCCAATTTCAATGTAATCAATTCCAATTTTAAATTTTGTTCCTGAAAGTTTTTCTACACCCTGAATCTCTAAAGTATCACCACCTATTCCATCAATCTTTGCTCCCATTTGAACAAGCATTTTGCATAAATCTAAAATATGCGGTTCTTTTGGGCAATTCTTTACAATAACTTTCTTCTTCCCTAATGAGGCAGCTAAAATAATATTTTCGCAGGCTGTTACGGAAGATTCTGAGAGAAAAATTACACAATCTCCATTATTTCTTTCATCAGGAAAGCTTAAATTAAATTCTATATCATCCCTTTTTAAGGAAACCCCCAGATTTTTAAAGCACTCAAGATGAGTCTCTATGCTTCTTTGTCCAATAATATCACCCCCGGGGTGATAAAAATGCACCTTACCCATCCTGGCCAAAATTGCACCTACTAAAACCATAGACCCTCTAAGTTTTCCCATTAAATCTTGAGGTAAAGTAGTATGACTTATTTGATTTGTTTGAAGTTTAAGAGTAGAACCATCCCAGTTTACCTTAGTTCCTAATTTCTCCAGAATTTGAATTAAAACTTTTGTATCCCGTAGATTGGAAATGTTTTCTAATATAACTTCTTCATTTGTCAGTAATGCCGCCGCCACGCAGGGAAATACTGAGTTTTTATTGCCAGAGGCCCTAATTTTTCCTTCTAACCTTTTACCGCCTGTTACTATGTATTGCATTTATTTTGCTTTCACCCTGAAAACCGCTGATAAAACAATATGTTTTTTGGGATTCAGCTCTTCAGCACTAATTTGTTCAATATCAGATACTGAATCTAATATTTTAATACTTTTGACTGATGCTTGCAAAAACCTACTTAAAAATATATTCCCTCCAATACTACCAGGCAATCCTAAAAAACCCATCATTTCTAATTTCTGAGAATCTAAATATTCACAGAATTTGTTAATACTCACTCCTGCATCTACTTCAATTAGGGCTTCCTGAACTCCAATGCCAAACTTTGTAACCTTACCCTTAACAGAAATTGTTTGAATATTTTTAGTTCTATTTTTGATAACTATCCCTTCAAACCCGGCATCAGATATCATCATTTTAGAACCTGTCCCAAAAAGAAAGAAAGGGACTTTAAGCTCTCTGCACATTTTAATTAGTCTAGTAAGCTCAGTGTTGGTAAAGCTGACAAATAATAGCTTTGCAGGACCTCCAACCTTTAAAGCTGTGTATTCTTTTAATGATTCATTAGCCTTAAATCTATCTGTACCAAAAGAATCAATAATTAATTTGAGTTTGGAATCCATGTTAAAGCAGAGCTTTTTGCACTTCCTCAAAATCAGACCAGGGAATCTCTTTCCCATCTATATTCATAGACTTCTCATGTCCTTTTCCAAATATTCCGATTGTATCTCCCTTTTTTGATAGTTTATTAATAGCAAAATAGATTGCCTTTTCTCTATTTTCTTCTACAAAAAAATTAATTCCTTCTCTTGCTCCTGCTTTCAAAGCTCCTTCTGTTATTTTTTGTTTTATAATTTTCCATTGACCTCTTGGGTCAACAGATGTAACCACAACAATGCTGGATAATCTTTGAGCTATTTCTCCCATCATTTTTCTTTTTTCTTCATCCCTAAAACCCTCACAGCCTATCAGGGAAATCAGCCTCCCCTTGGTTTGAGATTTTAATGCCTTTAGGGCCTGTTCTAATCCATTTGGGGTGTGGGCAAAATCAATCACAATTTTTATCCCTTTGCTATTTTTTACCTCCTGCATTCGACCGGAAAGGCCCTCAAAATTTTCCAATACATTTCTTGCTATCTTTTTGTCAATGTCCAATACAAAAGCAGTCGCCATAGAGGCCAATGCATTCTCGATATTGTAATCACCAGGAATTTTTAATTTAAGCTTAGCTTCTTTTTGATTAACATCTCCTTTTATTAAACCAAATGTAATAACTTTTCCGGAAACTTTTTCCTTTAGGTTTTCGTTTACAACAGACTGTCTCACATTTTTCAAGAGCTTCAATTTTGTATTTAAATAGTTTTCAAAAGTTTTATGATAATCCAAATGCTCATGAGTAATATTGGTAATTACTCCAACATCAAATTTTATTCCCAAAAATCTATATTGATCTAAGCCATGAGAAGTTACCTCCAAAACAATATACTTATCCCCGGCTTTCACAGCAGTTCTCGCAAATTTTTGTATCATAAATGGATCAGGTGATGTTACATGAAATCCTGTATCATAAGATTTACTACCCACTACAGCATTGATCGTGGAAACCATAGAAACTTTTTTCCCAGCACCTTTTAGAATCTGATAAATCATATTAGTGGTGGTGGTTTTACCATCAGTACCAGTAACTCCAATAACTGTTAATTTTCTGGTTGGAAATCCATAAAATAAACTGGCTAAGAAAGCCTTAGGGTAATGATAAAAGTTATTAATAAACGATTGCGGCAGAAGAGAACGAAGTAAGTTCATCATCGAAGCTAATTATACCTCATTCTGAAGGAGCTATTCTAAAGTAAGTAAAGAGCTGTTTGGCTATCTCAAAAAAGGTTGGTGCTGCTGTCTCTGATCCAAAGATAGAGCTTGAGGGTTCATCATATCTAACCAACATGACAAATTTAGGATCATCTGCCGGGGCAAATCCAACAAATGAAGCAATTGTTTTATTGGCATCATAATGGCCTGCCACAGGAATCTGTGCAGTTCCAGTTTTTCCTGCTATCTTAAAGCCTTTAGGTTTTGCAAATTTTGCTTCACCATCATTTACTGCCGCTACCATCATTTCTTTAACCATCTGAGCAGTTGGCTCTTTGATAACCTGCCTAATTATTTTAGGATTAATTTCAAAACTTCCTTCCTCATCTGTAATAGTTTTTACAATATGCGGCTCCATCAAATATCCTCCATTGGCAATTGCTGAAACAGCCCTAACCATCTGGATTGGGGTAACCGCAATTCCCTGACCGAACGATGCTGTTGCCAAGTCTATTTCTTTAAAAGTCTCTTTAGACCTTATTTCCGGAGAAAATTCATCCTGCAAATCAATATTAGTGGAACTGCCAAAGCCAAAATTTTCCAAATATGAATAAAATTTATCTATGCCTAATTTTTTTGAAGTAAATACCATTCCGGTATTATCTGAATGAATAATGACATCTGTCATAGTGCTTTCAGGACGGTATTGGTTATTCCAGGTGCGAATTGTAAATCCACCCAAAGAGATGGGACCCGCACATATATCACACTTTGTATCTGGTTTTAAAACATCTTCATTTAAGGCAGCAGCCATAACTAATACTTTAAAAGTTGAACCTGGTTCATATTGATCAGCTACTATTGGATTTTTATAAAATTCTTTAGGAAAACTTGAAAACTTCGCAGGATCATAATTAGGCAGCGAAGCCAAAGCCAAAATACCTCCTGTTTTAGGATCCATAACTACTGCTGATGCAGCTTTTGCACCGTATTTTTCAATGCCTTTTTTCAAAGCAGTTTCTACAATAAATTGAATAGATCTATCAATATAAGTTTCTAAATTCTTTCCATTTTTAGCATCCGAGGTTAAAAAATTACCAATTAAAATCGGCAATCCCATCGCATCCTTTTCATGACGTATTAAACCGGAAATTCCTTTTAATTCCCCATCATAATATCCTTCTAAACCAAAATAACCTTTATTGCCTCCCCTGCTATCAGAACCTACAAAACCTAAAATATGAGCAGAAGAAGATCCTTCAGGATAAAATCTATTACTTCCTAAATCAAATCCTACTCCTTCTAAATTTAAGCCTTCAAGCTTCTTCTTTGTCTCAAATGAAAGCCCTCTTTCTAGAGAAACCCAGAATAAATCCTGTGATAGTTTATTAATAAATTCTTTTGCCAGAATATCTATATTTTCTTCTCCCCCGACCAGATTCCGAGCAAGCAAATACCCAGTTTCTACCTTTTTTTCCTTAGAAATTAATTTAGGCTGTCCAAAAAGAGAAAATGAAGGATTAGAAGAAGTCATCAAAAAACCATCACTAAAAAAAATATTTCCTCTTAAAGCAGCCACCCTGACATCAGTAAAATGCTGTTCCTCTGCCTGGGCTTGCAAGAACTCTGCTCTAACAACCTGCCAATAAAATAATCTTAAAATGATACAAAGAAAGAATAAAAGAAAAAAAGATTTAATCCAAATTATCCGCATGTTTAACGGATATATTGTATACTCTGGGAGACAGAAAAGCCAAGTTCTGCGGATCTAGATGCAATATTTGAAAGAGAAGCTTTCTTTGCAATTTCATTTTTAAGAATTTGATTTTCCATTTTCAGATTCTTTTCTGAAAGAGATAATTTTTCAAAACTTTCACCAAAAGCCACAGCTGTATTACTGGCCCAAATCTCAATTATTGTCAGCATAAAAAGTCCTAAAATGCTTAGGATTATATATTTTTTCGGAAATTTATTTTTATTCTCTTCTGTGTCAAATGTTTTTATAATCGTCATACGATTTCAAGCTCCTGCCTCAAAAATCCTCAACTTGGCTGATCTGGATCTGGGATTTTCTAATACTTCTTGTTCGCTTGGAACAATCGGTTTATCAGTTATAATCCTACCCAGTCCTTCCTCAGCCCATCTTTTAAACGCAAATTTAACAATCCTATCCTCAAGTGAATGAAAACTAATAACAGCAATGTAACCATTTTTTTCTATTTTATCCTTTACTTTATTTAAACCTTCTTCTATAGCGTTTAACTCATCATTTACAACCATTCTTAAAGCTTGAAACACTCTGGTGGCAGGATGAATTTTTTCTCTTCTTCCTACTGCCCGTTCTATCAAATTAGCCAACTCCAAAGTCGTACTAAACGGCTTTATTTGACGGGCGAGCACCAAAGCATTACCCAAACGCTTAGAATATTTTTCTTCACCCAAGTTTTTAAATAATTCATATAATTCCTTTCCAGATAAGTTATTAACTAAATCTAAAGCCTGAATCTCTAAAGTAGGATCCATCCTCATATCTAAGGGTCCATCCTTAGAAAAAGAAAAACCCCTTCCGGGGCTCATCAGTTGCAAACTGGAAACCCCAAGATCAAAAATTGCACCTGCAAATTTAAGACCAGCGTCCGTTTGCTGTATTAAAATATCAAAATCCCTAAAATTACCTTGTAAAGGTACGAACTTGCTCTTATCTATACCTTCTTCCTCAAACCTCTTGCTTACCCTCTTTAAAGCCTCTGGATCACAATCCACTCCAACAACTCTTCCTCCTAGCCTTAAAATCTCAAGACTGTGACCTCCATCCCCAAGGGTACAATCTAAATACCACCTATCTTTTTCAATCCTTAAAGCCTCTATTACTTCTCTCAGAAGAACGGAATCATGATACCCTTCCATAAACTCCTTCCATTTCTTTTAAGTACTTTTCCCACAATTTATTATTCCAAATCTCAAAATGATCACCAGCACCAATAATTACAATTTCTCTTCCCACTTTGGCGTAAGTCAGTAGGGCAGACGGTATGACGAACCTTCCCTGTGCATCTAACTCTACTGGCACGCTTGCTGAAAACATATATCTCCTTAGGGTTCTACCCCGTTCTTCTGTATTTGATATTTCAAACTGCTTTTCTGCCTCTATTTTCCATGACTTCAGGTCATAACCAAAGATGCACTCTTCAAACCCCCGGCTCAGAACAACCTCCCTACCGGTTATCTCATCCCGCATCTTTTTTGGCAGAATTACTCTTCCTTTGCCTGTGAATTTAAGTTTATACTCGCCCAAAAACATGAAGACATCTTCTTTCTGGGCAGAATATTACTAGGTTTTCACCTTATTTCACCATCTATAACCATTTTCCGCCATTTAACAATGTCTTGTCAAGAGGGAATTTTGAGGAAAAACTTCTAAGAAGTAGCGAAATTACGAGCACAAAAGCAGTTAGAAAATTTGTGTGCAGTACTAAATCACAAATTTTCCCACAATGAGGCTAGAGATAACCTGTATGTTTGAGATTTACTAGCCGAAGGGTGCTTTTTGCCGTAATGAGCTACTTCCCAACTAACACTGCAAAGATGCCTGCACCATCTGCCGTAGCAGAAAACTTTGAGCCTTCAACTTTAGTATCTAGCTCTGTCCAATCATTTCCATTATGCCTATAAAGTTTAGCTCCATCTCCTGGATTTTCCGCCAATTCTAAGCTTATATCTCCCCCTGGCAGAGATTTAGCTAAAGGAACATTTAAAGAATAAACTTTACCAGAAATAATTTTGCCTGAAGGCAGCTTAGGCACCCCTGTTAAGTCATTAATTATAGAAAATCCAACATTGGAGAGTGTTTGCCTATCAGCAGAAGTAGTGTAGATTAAATGTCCATCTCCAGATGTCAGTTTGCCCAAAGCCACATCAGGCTTCTGCAAATGCCACTGGGTAATCATCCTATATACTTTCTTGCCTTTTGTGATATGTAGTGTCAAAGTTCCATTCTCTACACCCTGATCATATTTACAAACATTCTTAGAACAAGTTCCAAATAAAACTTCTTGTTCATATTCTCCTTTTTTATCTTCTGTATTGATTGTCCCTGATACTCCCCTGTCTATACTGCCTGCCGCCCCTTCTTCTCCATCCTCAGAGATCTTTCTGCCTGTAACTATAGTCTCATCAACATTGCTGGTATAAGCTAAATCATAGGAGATCGCATCATAAGAAGAGGTTCTTTTGACAGTTAGAACTAAAGCATTTCCATCACGTCTTGGGGATAGGAGAGCATAAGGACCTTCTGCATCAAAGTTTAGATCAACTTCTTCAATAGGCCCTTTGCTGGAATAATTTTGGAAAACAAAGTAGCCCCCAAAAAGAAGTAAAAATAAGACTCCAACTAAAATGACAGTCTTTTTGTGGACTGTCAAAAGCAGTTTCACGTTTTGATTCATATCAAAAGGCAAGGTTCTGCGAGCACGAAGTGCGAAGCAGGTCCTTCATTTTTCCAGCTATTTAATCTTATCATTAAGATATGCCCTTAAGTCAACTATCTTTACTCTTTCCTGCTTGGCACTATCTCTATCACGAACTGTGACCGCTTCATCTTCCAAACTGTCAAAATCAACTGTGATACAAAATGGTGTTCCTATCTCATCTTGAGCAGCATATCTTTTACCAATATTACCTCTGGCATCCCAAGCCACCATGAAGTTTTGTTTCAAATCATCATAAATTCCTTTTGCTTTCTCAACTAATTCAGGTTTATTAGCAAGCAAAGGAAATACAGCAGCTTTATATGGCGCAATCTTTGGAGAAAGCTTCAAATAAATCCTCCCTTGCCCTGAGCCTGTCGAAGGGTCTTCTGTATATGCATCAATAAGTAAAAATAGTGTTGATCTGTCTACTCCAGCTGAAGTTTCTATATCCCAAGGAATAAACTCTTCCCCTGTTTCTGGATCCCTAAATTTCATATCCTGACCAGAATGTTCCATATGCCTTGAGAGATCCCAATCACCCCTGTGATGTATACCCATAAATTCACTCCAACCAAATGGGGCATTATATTCAATGTCACACGCAGCTTTGGCGTAGTGAGCCCTTTCCCCTTCTGCATGATCCCTGAATCTTAAGTTTTCTTTTTTCATTCCCAAGGATAAATAAAAATCCATTCTATTTTGCTTCCAATATTCAAACCATTTATTTCCCTCTTCAACTTCTGGCCTTATATAAAATTGAACTTCCATTTGTTCAAACTCTCTTGATCTAAAGGTAAAATTTCCAGGCGTTATCTCATTTCTAAAAGCTTTACCAATTTGAGCAATACCAAAAGGAATCCTAACTCTTGTTGAATCTAGCACATTTTTAAAATTAACATGAACTCCGTTAGTAATTTCTCCTCTTAAATAAATTTCTGATTGTTTGCCTTCTAATACCCCAAGGTAAGCTTTAACTAATAAATTAAACTGTTGTGGCTCTGTCCACTCAACTTTCTCTTTGTGAGAAGCAGCATGTTCTTCAATTTCATCAATCTTATCTGCCCTAAACCTTTGGTTGCAGACTTTACATTCAATCAATGGATCAGAGAAGGCCTCAACGTGTCCTGATGCCACCCAAGCCTTAGGATTCATCATAATAGCAGCATCCACTCCTACAATATCATCCCGTAGTTGGACCATCTCCTTCCACCAAAGATCTTTAAGATTCTTTTTTAAAAGAGCTCCTGTAGGTCCATAGTCCCAGGTTCCTCCTAAACCACCATAAATCTCGCTCCCAGGATATATAAATCCTCTGCGTTTACAAAGAGCCACAATTTTTGACATTAAATCATCTGCCATATTAGTCGTCACTGCGAGCGAAGCGAAGCAATCTCCTAGACTTCAATTGACCCTCAATGGTTCTTTCTAAATGATATCTTAATACCCTCTCAAGTTCCAGAGCCTGTTTTTTATCTATCTCAATCTTCTCAATTTCATCCCAGTTTGAATTAACTAATTTCACAATTAAAGGATCTTTAAAATCTGCAAATCCTAAGTTTGTTAAAATCTTTGCCTCAAATGCTCTAATAAAAATTTGTCTTGGATTTCTTTCCAGTCTCTTTAAACAATTTACTAAATGCTCATAAAGAAGTCTATTCTCCTGATTCTCTGCAGTTAATTTATCTATTAGTTCGATAATATGAAAGGCCACTGTGGATAAAGTTAGATCTGATTTTAGTTTTTCAAAATTCTCTATGCCTTCTGCTTCAGTTAAAATAGGCATTCCTCTTCCCTGATATAAAAATAGGATAACTCTATTTAGAAGTTCAACATTCCCAGCACGGCGGGAAGTAATTCTTCTGACTCCTTTGGCAACAATAGAAATTTTACCTCTTTGTAAAGTAAATACAGTTAAAATCCTATCAGCTTCCCCAAAATTTTTTCTCTTAAGAATAATGCCTTCTGTCTTAAACCCTCTCATTAGGGAATTTTACTCTTACCTTTTTATAAGCACAACCCTGGCGGGGGAGCCGTCACCATCTTTGATTTTTAAAGGTAAACAAATTAATTCGTACTCCCCTGGCTCTATGTTTTCTAGATCTAATCCTTCAACATTCACCACACCAGCACTCAGCAAAGTCACATGTACAGGATGTCCTGGATTCTTCTCTTTTTCTATCCCTAAAAAATCTATCCCCACTAAATTAATTTCCTTTTCTGCTAAGAATTTAGCCGCCTCTGCTGATAAAGATACATATTCCTCAGGAAATGTTGACTGCTTCATTAATTTATAGTTTCCTGTTTTTAACAGTATTCTGTCCCCTTTTTGTACTTCACCAAGATCCTCAGGTAATATTTCCAATCTTCCAATATTTGTTAAGTCTAAAACTTTACAAGAACCTATTAATTTCTCAAGTGGAATTTGATCAACTCCATTCCCTCCTGCTACAAAATGATTTGGGGCATCAACATGAGTACCTGTGTGAGTAGTTAGTTTTAAATTAGACTGCCCATAACCATCCTTCTCAACTATGGCAAATCTATCCACTTCAGCAGGAGAATCCCCCCTCCAAACCAACATGGAATTTTGAATTGTTAGAGAAATATCAAAAAATTGCATTAGATGTCGAATTTAAATTCTTTGTCCATATCCAATTTAAAATCAGCTTTCCCCGAACCATTAATTTTAATCTTGTAATGATGATCTTTTGCACCAGGCTGTTTCTGAATCATAAGTTTATAATCATCTTTTGGATTATATGGAGATTCATATTCTACTTCAAGCTTCCTGCTATTTTGAGGTCTGACAGTAATAAAGGCCTCAATGACACTTTTTCCCAACTCATCTTCTGTCTGCCTTACTCCATCCTCTGAACCTTTGCCTTGAATTAATTTACTACCCTGAGGAACATAAAGCCTTACAAAATCTCTGTTTATACCATTAAGCCAAATGTTAAATCCTTGAGGATTTTTATATTCTATTGTGATTTTTTTAGTGACTTTGTTATTTTTTATACTGATATCCTGAGTTACTGTTTGTTCAACATATAGGTTGGATTTGCCTCCTGCAAAATTAGCATCATTGATATGTAGATAATCTCCATCATATGATTTTACCTCCCCTGTCCAATTCAATTTAGACAATGCATTTTGCAAACCAGTATCTTTCATATAGAAAATTACATGCTTATGATTGGCCAATCTTGCTATTGTTTCAATAAGTTGAGGCAGTTTTTCAACATCAGCTCCAATAGACCTTGCTAAAATCTGCTGCATTAAAACTCCTAAAATTGCTTTTCTGTCCTGCTCCCCTTTTTCAATAACTTCAGCATAATTTTCTAACTCATAAATAACATTCGGGCAATTACACCTTTTATCTATTTCCGAAGTATAGCTAGTTCCATAAACCTCTATAGGACCTGTCACCTCAATCAACTCCTCCACAACTTGTGAATCAATAAACATAATTCCATCAAAAGGAAAACCTGCGCCCAACATCTGATATATTCTTTCAAATTCTTTTGCAGAAGTTGGTACATCTGGAGAAAGATTAGAATCTCTCATGCTCCAGGCAGAACGAGGCTTACCTGTAACTTCAGGCAGGTATTTAACTAAAGGAGCCGGAGGAGATAAAGGACAAATTTTAGATCTGCAAGTTGCAAGCAATCTTTCATCCAATCTGTATATATCATCAGAAGTTGTAGTATCTACCTGACCATTATTTATAGAAAGCGTTGCAAAAGCTGTTAAGAATCCTCCTGTTGGCCGTATTTCTTTATCATTTTGAAAAAGCATAAAATAGTTTTTTGAAGATGGTATACCTAAAGCCTGTGGGGCCAACCTTAAAGCATCTCTGCCTTCAGAAACAGCAACAGACGCACCTATGATAAAGTTCTTGGCCACTTCCAAATTTGCTTTTAAATCTTTACCTGCTATCTTTTCAGGATATTTATTAACATCAATATTCTTCACCTGATCAGCTGCTTTTTTGAAATTTTTCTCAACCTTATCTAAATGGGGAAAGGATTTATCTAAAATTTTAACAACCTGAGTTACTCTATCAGGTCCACTTTTGGGGTGACCATCAAACCCAAGCTCCTGAGAGTCGGAGGACATATTCTTCAGAAGAGTTTCAACAGCAGTTAAATCTTCTGCTCCAGCGCCCACAAATCCTTTAGCATCCCCATAATATCCTCCTAAAAATGGTACTATCCTAAGCCAAAAAAGAAATCCTAAAGATATATTTGCCTGCTGCAAAGCCCCTTTTGTAGCTTTTACTTCATTCTGAAGCTGATCAAAATTCTGAGCCTTATAAGCGGCCACAATCCCTTTACTATGACTGGCAGCAGAGCTTAGTCCAAGAAATGCAAAAATTGAAGGAATTAATAAAGCTATCAGCAAAATCCCTAAAACAACCAATACTCTCCTTCTGTTTTTATTTGTAGGTAATTTTCTTGAATAGCCAAATTTTATTGAATTCATCTAAACAGCTCCTCTTCCAGAAATAACAGCTGGGATAGTCTTCAGCATAATCAGAAAATCATAAAAAAGTGATTTTTTCTTGATATACTCTGCATCCATCTTAACTCTTTTTTCAAAATTAATCTCAGATCTACCGGACACCTGCCAAAGCCCCGTAACTCCAGGTTTACCTGATAAAATAATCTTAACAAATTTGCGAGAGGTAGGATATGCCTTTTGCTGCTCCTCCAATTCATAAGGATAATATGCCCTTGGCCCCACTAAACTCATATCCCCTTTTAAAATATTTAGAAATTGAGGCAGTTCATCCAAAGAAAATCTGCGTAAATATTTACCAAATCTAGTTATTCTTGGATCATCAAATATTTTATAGCTATTTTTTTTATATTCTTCCAAAAGTTTTGGATTTTTTCCTAAGATTTCGTGTGCATCTTTAACCATAGACCTGAATTTATAAATTCTAAAGAGCTTTCCGTCTTTACCGGCCCGCATTGGAGTATCAGCT
This sequence comes from Candidatus Daviesbacteria bacterium RIFCSPHIGHO2_02_FULL_36_13, assembly GCA_001777015.1. GTDB lineage: Bacteria > Patescibacteriota > Microgenomatia > Daviesbacterales > UBA10151 > 2-02-FULL-36-13. The sequence goes on along the minus strand of MFCV01000048.1, from coordinate 27,946 downwards.
AGCACCGGTCCCTCGGAATCCAACTTTATAGCAATCGCAACAATAATTAATATTGGGGACAAAATTATTAACCCTAGAGTCGAACCAATAATATCCACAATCCTTTTTAGGAAATCATACATAGCCATTACTTAGTGTACAACAAAGATGCAACAATTTGCCTAAAGTCACTTATAAAATTATTCTTACTAAAACGTTTTGCATTATTTTTACAATTCTGTAGATCAATTTTTATAGAATTCAATTTATGCATAGCTTCTTTCAAAGACTCGATACTTTGTTTTTCAAAAAATACTCCTGTTTTACTATCTATTATTGTTTCCAGGCTTCCCCCTTCTTTAAATGCAATAACTGGCTTTCCTAAAGCCTGTGCCTCAAGAGAAACTATACCGAAATCCTCAACCCCTGGGATTATAAGCGCCTTACACCCGGATAGTACTAAAACAACCATCTCTTCAGATAAATTTCCATCAATAATCCTTAAATCCACTCCAATCTGCCTGCAGGTTTCCACAGCTAAATCAAATCTTTTATATTTACTAGGTCTCCCAGCTAATACAAAATATTCTCCATCAAAAGTTTCAACATTTTCAAATCTTTTTAGATCAACGAATGGATACAAAACCTTGCTGTTTTCGTTATAGACTTTTTTAATCCTTGTCTTGGCGTTTTCGGATCCTGCAATAAAAAAATCTACTCTCTTAGCCCAAATTTGATCAAAATTTTTAAGTGTATTCATAAAGATTTCACCTATTCCAAAGTTTTCTGAATCGGAAAAATGCCACAAAAACCTGGGGGGTGTATGACAGTAGCAAATATGCACAGTCTTAGGTTTGGTGATAATACATTTTGCAAAACGAGTGGTGTTAGATATAACTAAATCATATTCGTCAAAATTGAATTGCTCAAAAGCTATTGGGTATAGGAAAAAAAGTGGTTTATACAAAGATCTCCACCATGGAATTTTTTGCAAGAAAGAAGTGATAATTTTTTTCTTTCCAAACCTCTTATTTAATTCTTTATTGGATTTATCAAAAACAGAAGTATAAATTGGGGCGTCTGGATAAATTTCACAAAGCCCCTCCAAAACTCTCTCTGCTCCTCCCCACTGGACTAAATCATCATGAACGATTGCTACTCGCATATACCTCCAATGTTTGTTCAGCCATTTTTTTCCAACTGAAAAGTTTAACTCTTTTCTTACCATTTTCAATTAATTCTTTTCTTAACTTCTTTGAATTTAAGACCTGTGAAATTTTATTAACCATATCGTCTGAATCATTTGGATTAAAATATAAAACCGCATCTCCCCCTACTTCCGGCAAACTGCCTAACCTTGATGAAACAACTGCAGTTCCTAAAGCCATAGCTTCTAATATTGGTATTCCAAATCCTTCCTCAAAAGATGGTTCTACATAAACATCAGCTTCTTTGTAAAGAGTGACTAATTTTTTATCAGGAACAAAACCCGTATACAGAATATCACTGTGTTGGTATTTCTCAAGTAACTTCCTCCAGAAATAACTATCTTTCCCTGCTAGTACTAACTGCAAATATTGATATTTTTTTCTTAAGATCAAGAAAGCTTTAATAAGCCCTTCTACATTTTTATGGGGGTGAGCATTTCCTACAAAAAAAATATAAGGTTTCCTAACACCATCTGGCAATTCTCCACCTTTAGCTAGTAAGCTATCTTCTACTCCCTCTGCTGTAACTGTAATTTTTTGACTATTTATTTTCCAGTCATTTATTAATTGTTTTCTAACATATTCTGAGGGAACTAATATTTGAGATGATTTATTTACTGCATGCTTAAAAACTGTTCTATATCCCAAGGTTTTTAGTTTATAAATAAGAGGACCATGAGTTGTAGAATGCTCCATATTAAAATGCTGATGTATTAGATCATGAATAGTTACAATAAAGTTATTCTTATAAAAAATAGGGAAATTAAAATGAGGGAAATGAACTAAATCTAAATTGTATTTTTTTAAAAGGCTGGGAAACTTAACTTGTTCAATAAATCCATACCACTTAAAATCTGCCAAGACTTTTTTAAAATTTTTTGTTTCTGTAAATTTCTCATAATCTTCTTTCAGTAAAAAAATAAAATACTGATTTTGCTTATCCAAGTCCTTAAGATTTGAAATTAGATTTCTTATATATCTACCTACCCCTGACTCATTCAAAAATCGCCCATCAATGCCGATTCTCATACTCGAAAGTCGTTTAGACTTTCTCCCCTCCTAGATCTTCATAGATTCTGCTTAACTTTTTAGCTATTGGATCCCAATCATATTTTTCCTTTACCATTTTTTTGGCGTTATCAGCGATTTGCGAGTAAAGCTTTCTATCTTTCAGTAGCTGCAATACTGCATCTGCAATCTCTTTTGGAGTATTTTTTATTAACACATCTTCCCCATCTTTTGCATCTGTTCCTCTTATACCAATAGAGGTTGTTATAACAGGCAATCCTGAAGCAAAAGCTTCAAAATTTTTATAGCGTGTTCCCCCCCCGCCATATATCGGTGCAACTAAAATTGAAGCTTTTTGGTAAACCTCTCTTACGTCCTTAACTTCCTCAACTCTTACATCCTCTGATTCCAATTTAGGAAAAAATTCTTTCGCATCTTTTCCTATTATCCAAAGTCTAGCGTTTTTTATTTTCTCCTTTATCAAAGGCCATATTTTTTCATACAAAATACCTACTGCTTCTTTATTTTGAAGCCAGGTAAAATTACCAAGATACAATATAGTTGGAATTTTGGATTTTTCTGCAATTTTTTGACCAAAGTAGGAACTATCTACTCCATTAGGAACAATATCGCAATCTAAACTGGCAATTTGAAAAAGCATTGATTCTCTATCATCATCTGACATAGCAACTACTTTTTTAGCTTGCCTCCAATATTTAAGCTCCCAATATTTCATCTTTGCGATATCCAAATACAACATGTGTTTTAAAAAAGGGATTTTAAAAGAATCGGCAAAGTGTTTATAAACTAAATATTCTATTGTCTGTTCAACCAAAAGAATCGGTATATTGGTTTTGGGGATATGCGGCATAACATAAAAAGTTTCAGCATGAATAAGATCAAATTTTTCTTCTTTCAGTTTTGTTTCAATTACTTTTCTCTCTCCTTTTGCCCAATTTCTAACAACTAGAAATGGGTAGAAGGACAATCCTGTTTTCAAGATATTTTTAACCGTCCAAGGTTTTTCTGATCTATTAAAAACACTTACTTGTTTACAATATTTTTCTAGTTCTCCAACATATTTTCTTTCTGCATCGTTTTTCACTAAACAAAAAAGTGTAATTTCATGACCCAAAGAAGACAAACGTTTGATTAAATTATATGATCTGGTTTGTCCGCCAGTCAGCAAAGGATACGGTAAATACGGAGTTAACATTAATACCTTCATTATGGCTCCAAATCTTTATCGTTAAAATCTTTTTTTACTTTTGTTAAGTCGACAATAACAAATTTAGGATTTTCTTCAATTGCATAAAAATGCCTTAAGACCCAATTGGTCTTATCGTCATAATTCGGTGATATATAATAACTTACTCCAAAATCGGCAATTAAATCCTTTATGGAGGTTGGTACAAATGGAAAACCTTTTCTATTGGTCTGATATAAAAATGCGCTGTCTCCATTATAGGGAGCCAAAACTATAGCGTCCTTTGGTAAAATCTCATCTGCTTTCTTTCCGGCTTCTACAATTACAGGATTATTAATTTGATAAAGGCCTTTAACTTCTTTATATCCAAAGTAAATTGAAAGTGTATATAAAATTAGGGCCAGAGAAATTGTAAATATTCTGGGGACAAAATTATTTTCTCCCCGTGTAAGTTTTAAAAAACCTGCTGAGAGCAAAACTGCTGCTACAGGCACAAATAACACCTGATAATAATCATGCCTGACGTTTCCTGTTGCAAAAATTGCAAAATACAAGAAAATGGAAAGGGCCCAAAAATGAAAAAAATAGTTTCCATTTTTCGGTTTTAAAATTAGCCCCAAAGTAAATAAAACCAACCCTGTGGCACCTAAAATTTCCCTACCCATTCTTTCGGAAACAATCCACCACCAAAATGCAGGACGGAAACGGATCCCATCGCTGTTTAATAGCCAGGATGATGCTGGTATACCCTCAGGCTGCTGCAATATCCAAAGCCGCCAAAATATAAAAGGTAAAAATGCTAAACATGAAAATATTAAAAATCTTTTTAGGGCTTTTTTCTTTAAACTTAAATATAAAAGCGGTAAATAGAAAAATATCGCCCAGGGTTTTATTAAAAAGGCAATCGAGGTAAATACAAAAGCCAATATAAGATTTATTTTTGTATTTTTTTCTATCCATTCAGATGAAAAAAACATCATACTTAAAGAAAAAAATACAAAGGTCGGTTCAGGAAGAGTTGTTCTTGAAAAGAATACATTATATGGAAGGATTGCAAAAGTGAGAGCTGACAAAAAAGCCGTTGTCTGATCCCAGTATTTTTTAACTAAAAAGTATAAAACAGCGGTTGACCCCAAAGAGAAAAATACTGAAACTAACCTGTGATACATATCTTCAATACCAAAAAATAAATAGAAAGGATAAACAAAAATATTATAAACAGGAAATTCTACAAAGCGAAATCCTAAAGGATTAGCTACCGGAAATTCTGAAATTGCAGACATATCGTCAAATTTAGGCAAAAATGGATTAAACCCGTGTTTTATGAAATTTCTGGTAACAGCTGCTGTATCTGCCTGTCTCCATGAATGCCAATCAGCAATTGGACTATCAATCTTCCAAAGCCTAAGCACAAAAGCTAGAAGTATAATTAATCCTAATAAAAAGAATTTTCTTAAAATACTCATTTATTCCTTATTAATCCAATATTTAATCCTAAAATCATCCACAATAATGCAGCTACTTTCGAAGCTTCAAAAACATCAATAAAAACACTATTAATCAAAAAGACTATTATTATAGAAAGACTGCCTGCAGAAAAAAATCTAATAATCTTTTCGTCGCTCTTTATTCCTTTATATATTGTTTTCCAAATCGATAGTAGAACTAAAATAAATGCTGTTGTTCCTAAAATTCCCACTTCACCTAAAGATCTCAAAAAATCATTATCAGTGGCTATTCCTAAAGATGCATATCCTGTTCCTAAGAATGGGTTTTTCAAAAAGGCATTCACTGCTCTTGGCCATTCAATATTCAGCCTTATCTCAAAGGATCTATAAACACCCAAATCCGTGACATTTATTGGCTCCCCAGGGGCTATATCTATAGGTATTCCGGCTGTAGGACTTGCAAAGGACGCACCGGTGGCAGAGCGGCTTGAAATTCTGTAATACAAAGTTGGAATGTTTAATTTATTTTCCAACTGCTGATTTAAATTTCTTCCTTCATATCTTTGTCCTAAATCCAGTAAATTTATAGTGACTGTAGAAATAAACCTATCTCTAAGCTGGGAAGGGTAAACTGCAATAGCCATAGCAATTATCACAAGCAGTAATAAGTATTTTTTCTTTTTGGAAAGAATTAGCGCAGCAATCAATCCAACGAATGCAGCAATAAATGAAACTCTGGCCGCAGTCATCACTAAAACAAGAGTAGAGACTACACCTAAAATTAAAAACATTGGCTTAATCAATTTTCTAAAGGCAAAGATCAAAGTAGTTAATAAAATTAAAGCCATATCCAAAAATACAGCTAAATCATAATGGCCGGCGAATGTAGAATTTACTCTAGCTCCTGGTGTAAGTTTTAAAGGCAATCCTTTTGCAAATTCCGAATTAGTAGTCGAGATAACAGGCCAGTCTAAATATTTTTGTCCTAATGCAAATATATTCACCGCCGCAAGCGTCATCACTAACACCATTAATGCTGTCATAAATCTTTTCCTTGTTGTAAAAACGGTTGCAATAACCGGTAAAAGCAACATAAATTCAATTCTCCTGAAAAGATGGAGCAGACCTAAATGAGGAACAACGCTGTGAGTTAAAAAAATTCCCGAAAAAAGTGATAAACATCCAATCGCAAAAAATAATATAAACGACCTTCCTATATTATCCTTAGTAAAAAAGGAAAAGTTTTTGTTTATAATTAGATACCAAATCCAAAGTGCTAGTGTTAATCCAATCAATAAATCCTCCAGTCTTACCGCCACATAAGTACCTGAAATATTCAGTAAAGGGAATTTTGGATAAAGGGGAATAAATGCAAATAGAAATAAGGTCAGTATATATAAAACTCTATCCAAATTATTTTTAAGCCAGTTCATTCCTTTAAAATACTCCTTCCTAATTTACTTATGTATATAAAAGAAAATACAATTCCAAACCAAACTAAAATTCTAACTAAAATATTGGAGGTATATAATCTTAATGTTGTTTTGGTATACCAAAGTTTTCCATCTTCCCTAAGCTCAGGAGATCCATAAAATACTTTACTGCCGTCAGGATGATGATTTTCAAAACCATTTATATAAAGCGAGTCCCGTAAGGGGTAAATAAACTCCTCAAGGTATGTTGTATCTGTAGGCTTTTTTATAACTGTCCATGAATATTCCGGGGGATGATTAAGTTTTAAAGGGGGGAAAGGAAAGTGAGATGCTTCTTGGAAGTTCTTATAATAAAAAGGTATTACAAAATTCCTAAATTGATATGAAAAATACGCAGATACATTTGGAATTTGGACTGTATCACCTGAGAGAGTTGATTTTGCAGAATCAGGCAGAGGTTTAAAATCTGAAATCCCTTTTGAACCTGGCCAAAGCATATAAATTAAAAGAATTACTGCAAAAGTCTTGAATATTTTATTCATCACTGAAACCACCTGGCCCTACCTAATTTATAATGAGGATCTTTTAAATTTCTTTCTCCAATAACTTGTGCAGGCACCCCTCCAACAATCTTAAATTCCCCAACATCTTTGGTAACAACTGCCCCTGCTGCTATCACTGCCCCTTTGCCAATTTTAACTCCCGGCAAAATAATAGCCCTTGGACCAATGAATACATAGTCCCCTATTTCTACAGGCCCCAATATGGCATGAAAATCATCTGAGTTTATATCATGTTCAGAGTTATAAATCATTACGTCTGAGGCAATATCAACGTGACTGCCAATATTAATAACATCCCTACCATCCAAAAATGCATTTCTGCCAATAATAGTATCCTGTCCAATCCTCACCTTTTTTAAAGAAAAAAAGCTTAAACCCATATGAATACTTGAACCACGTCCTATCTTTGCACCAGCAAACCTTATTACTAATCTTCTCAGGTGATGTGACGGACAATTAATAAGAATGGTCCCTAAGAATAAAAAGAAATCAGCCCAATAATTATAAAATCTGTTGCCTATCTTTCCTGAAGCCTCACCTAAACTTAGATCCCTACCATTTCTATCTTTAAAAACTGCCATATGTAGTTAATTATATGGGGAATACTAGATAGAAGCAAACACTTTCAAGATAATTTTGGCCATTTTGTCCCAGGAAAACTTTTTGGCTTGCTCTATTCCCAATCTTGAATATTTTTCTCTTATTTTTTTATCAGAAACTATTGTTCTTATAGCCTGTTCTATTTGATCAACAGAATTAGGATTAACTAAAAGTCCGGCTTTACCAACAACCTCAGGTAATGATGAGACGTTTGAAACGATAACAGGAGTACCTGAAGCCATTGCCTCAAGTACTGGTATTCCAAATCCTTCGTATAAGGAAGGTAGCACAAAAGCCTGGGCGCCTGCCAGTAAACCAGATAACTCCTTAAGTGGTACAAATCCTCTAAATTCTACTCTATCTTCAATCCCCAATCTCTTTGGAGTTTCTAAAATTTCCTCATATTTCCAACCCTTTTTACCTTCTCCTTCTGTTTTACCAACAACAACTAACCTTAGATTTTCTATTTTAGAAACAGCCTCCATAAGTCTTATGAGATTTTTCCTTGGCTGGATAGTCCCTATATATATAATGTAGTTTTCCGATTTATTACTGGATTTGTGAAAAATATCATTATTAAATCCAGGATAGGCCACTGTGATTTTTTCTTTGTTAATTTTATATTGGGAAATAATATCTTTTTTTGTTGAATTTGAAATTGTAATTATATGATCTGCAAATCTGGCTGAAAATTTAGTTCCTTTTGTCAGTTGCCACAAATCACTCCTAAGAAAGGTCTCGGGAAATTTTAAAAAGGAGAGGTCAAAAATGGTTACTATTCTTTTAACTGAGGTGGGATTTGGAATATAGTGTGTTGGAGAAAAAATCAAATCTGGCTTTTCTTTTGAAAAATATAGAGCAATAGGTAAAGCAATTCTTGTCCAAAATCTTTTTGGTTTTAATATTTTATACTGCCATCCTTCTCTTGCCTTCGGTAAATCATCAAGAGGGGAGCCCGGTAAACAAATTGTGTAGTTATTTTGGTGATCTAATTTTTCAAAAGCTTTAATCAGCTCAAAGGCAACTTGACCAGATCCAACCCTTTGGGGAACATTTGCTTCGTACCCATCAATCCAAATTTTCAAACTAACCTCCCGTAGACATCAGCTGTCTCTCTGGCTGTCTTCTCCCATGAAAATTTCTTCACCTGTTTAAACCCCTTCTCTATCAACTCCTTCTTTAATCCTTCATCATTCATCACAGCCTTTATCTGTTTTCTTATAGCCTCCACATCATAAGGATCAACATAGATGGCCGCATCTCCGCCAATTTCAGGCATGGAGGAAACATTAGAAGTCACAACTGGCACACCGCAGGCAAAACTATCCAATATAGGTAAACCAAAACCCTCATACAGAGAACAATAAACCAAGGCATGGGCGCTGTTATATAAAAGTTCTAATTCCTCCAAATCGAGCCAGGGAATATCTTGACCTGATATTACTAAATGATATCCTGCTGCAGCAGTCTTTATTCTACTCAAATTTCTTCTTTCACCAATTCCACCTATTGCTAATATAAATTTATCAGGCAGTTTATATTTTCTTCTAAATTCCTCAACTTTACTTTTTGGTTGTACTTTAAAATCAGCAGCAGGAGCCTCATAAATCACTCTAATTTTTTCTTCAGGAATTCTTGTAGTTTCGATTAAATCATTTTTTGTTGACTCTGAAACAGCGATTACAAAATCAATTTCTTGTTCTACGATCTCAAGTCTTCTTTTGTGAACTTTGATAATTTTTGAATGAGACCACTGAGGATATTTAATGGGAATAACATCATGATAAGTTGTTACTTTTTTAGCTTTTGTTGGAGGCTGAGTCCAATCAGAGGAGTGAAATATATCCAATGGACCTAAAAATTTCTCAATTCCTACATTTCTCCATTTGTTAAAAAGCATCTCAAAAAGAATTGGCGGCAGTTTATACTTTTTAACATTTTTTAATCCCCCCTTATACGGTTTTCTTAGCGAGGAATAGAAATAAACCATTTCTAAGTCAACTATTTTGGATAATTGTTTAGCAAGATTTTCAGTATATACAGAAACCCCGCCTATATGTGCAGTTTGAGAAATATCTAATCCAACACGTACCATTAAATCATTGTACCAAACGCGGATCAGCTTGGAAAATATCGATAAGAAAAAGCATTGTAAACAAGGTAAGTATTGCCAGTATCAACTTTCTGAATTTAACTGGCAATCTATGTATTAAATACCCAAACAAGATTACAAAAATAATATGGATTAAGGGATAAGCAATGAGTGATAAATACAAATTATCCCAAATTTTAGAAAAATCAAATCTTAGAAGGGAGGCTGATATCACAGAGGAAAAATCTTTATTGACAAATTCTATATTAAACGGTTTAGAAAAAGATATCCCAATAAATCTTAAGGCATCGCCGGCAAATCCAAAATAATATTTATTCTCAAAATATGAAAACCTTAAAGCTTTAATAATAAAATCAAACCCAAAGGAAAGTGGAATAAGCCAAAGTAATAAATTGGGGAATTTTCTATGTAAAAACCAAATTATAGTGTAGCTAACCATGATGATAATTATTTGTACAACCATAAGATAGGGAATAACTGGTCCATAAAAAACTTCCCAGCCCATTTGGTAATTTGATTTTAAAACCAGTCCAAATGATGCAGCTAGAAACAGAGTTCCTATTACCCAAAGATTAAATAACTTCTTAAATCTAAAGACAAAGCCAGCAACAAAAATCAAAAACATAAACCAAGGAAAATAAGTTAGATTCTTTTGATTTAAATTTTCTAAATTTCTATCAAGAAAATCATTTTTGTCTGCAGTAAAATAATCTTTAAAAGCTATATTCTGTTGATACTTAATCTTATCTCCTAATTTTTCATTAATCCTCATATCATTTTTTAAATCCCAATTAGAACCTAACAAAAATTGTTCTGGGAATTGAGGAAAAACTCTGGAAAAATCCTCAGCAAATTGATTCATTGTCACTGCTTTAAGATCTTGAATTTGAGATAAATACTTTAATTGATTATCGTATTCATCAATATACCCCACGCTTTCTATTCCTGTTTCCAAACCAATTGTTATTTGTCCTAAAGGATTTTTGCAGTCAAGATAAACATTCACCAAATCAGCAAAATATTCTGTATCTTTTCCCTGACGGATGTAATCATTTGCCTGCAAAGAATAATTGGAATATATAGGACCCTCACCGTAAGCTAAGCTGGGATCTCTCTGAGCCCACTGAATAACAACAATATTTTCTTTATTCTCTAGATTACTTGCAGGGGTTAAAATATTATCTTTATCAGGATAGTAAGGTACTCCCCACCATTGTCCCCATACTCCATAGTTATCTGTAGTTTTCTGGTCAGCAACAATCATGGCAGTGGTAATACCATATTTATTTCTCATATATTTTAAAGCGTAAGAATCAATCCACCAAGCTCCTACTGATTTTGGATAATAACCAAATTCTTTTTTAAAATCATCAAACAATTTATCAATAATTTTTATTCTGTCAGATTGAGGATAGCCTGATAGAAAAACAACTTTAGGGTTATACCAATAAGTACCGTGTGGATATACCACTCTGGCTTGTTCCGATAATTTCTCTGAGACTTCTAACAAAACACTCATTTCCTGATTTACATCAAACTTTCTAATCTCATCCAAAACTTCTTTATCTTTTAAAACATCAAATTGAATAAGCCATGTTGCCGGAAAATTGTATTTGTTAACTAACTCATATTGATCTCTCAAAGGTTCTAAGCTTTTATCAATCCAGAGATTTCTTGAGCGGATGGGATTAACTATTGTGGCATATCTATCATTGCAATTTATTTCTTGGGCTAAAGCTGAAAATGTATTTAAAAAAAGAAAACTGACAAATATGAATATTCCTAGAAACAATTTAATCATTATCTAAAGAATATATCTTTTATAAGATTAGGATTTGGAGTAGATTTTAATTCTTCTTCTGTTAGTAAATATTTTTCTACTACAAAGCCATTTTTAAAATTAATTACTTGATTAGGATTTCTATCTATTCTTATATCATTTGCTTTCCATGAAGAGCTATTGGTATTTTTTTGATACCATAAACTGTTTGGATCCCTGCCATATTCTGGAGGTGGGGCAATAACAAGATATGTCACAGCTTTTTTCTCATATGGAAATACTGATCTTTCTGGATTTCTTTTTTGAAAATAATTGAGAGCAAAACGGGGAGAATAGCCATATAAATCCGGTGTAAAAATAAAATACCCAAATTCTTTCTCCTCTCCTTTGAAAACCTCTTCTGCTGCTAATTTATTAAACTTCCAGGTACTTACATCTTGCTCGTAAGCATTAATGTTATATGAACTTAAATCCTTTATATTAGTTTGGAAATTGACAATATAAATTAATGTAAACAGAAAATAAAAAAGAAATTTATTTAGGTAATTCTTTAAAGAAACTAACATAAGAATTAAGAGGGGAATAAAAGGAATAAAATAATAATTCCAGACAGGTCCTTTAAAAAAAATTGTCATAAACCAAAACCCAAAATAAAAATAAAGAAACAAATTTAAATTTAATAAATCTCTTTTTCTTTTAATATTTAAATACACCGCAAAAATAAATAACAAAAGGATTGAAATGGATAAATATAAATTTCCCTGAGTAATAACACCAAATCCATCTACAACCGATTCTTTTATCCTAAGGACAACAAGTTGAAAAAAATTTAAATCCAATTTTCCATGGCTTTGCTGTCCACCTATATAGGAAATTACAGAATTTAATTGGAGAAAATTATTCCTAACATCAAATAAGAGAAATGAGGATAGTGGAATTAAAAGTATAAAAAAAGAAAATAAATGAGAAAAAATTTTATTCTTAAAGAAAAAATACAAAAGGTAAAAAAAGCTTAAAATCAAAATGGGCACCCCAAATGCCATTTGAAATTGAATAATAAGTCCAACCAAAAATAGAGACAGTAAGAGAATTTTAATATCCTTTTTTCTAAGATACACTGTTAGGACGTAAAAAAATAAAGGAAATAAAAGCAATGCTCCATAGGGATTAAATAAGGACCTTACTTGTAATACTGTCACAACCGATAAAAGTAGAGCACTTAGAAGCCCTTCTGTCTCCCCAAACATTTTGTTTCCTATCAAATATGCAATATATACACTTAAGGTGTAAAGAAACACCCAAAACCAACCAACAACAACAGGGTCACCCTGACCTAATACAAAGGCAGGAATATTTGAATAAAGCCACAAAGGTCCGTGAAATAATCCAGGTATTGCACCTGACCTTGGGCCAATTAAGGTTAAGTTATTATTATCAACAATATCTTCCATCAATAAAAAATCACGTGCAATATCAGTATGGAAGAAAATATTCCCATCAAATACCCATCTTGAAGCCAAAATAATATTGGAAATAATGAGAATAAAAAAGATAGTTTTGATTATTTTTTTAATCATCTCGGTTGTTGTACCCATATTTCCATTGTACCTATTTTTTTCTTTTCAATTGTTTTGTTATAATTTTCCTCGTTTGCAATAAAACTATCTCTTAGGTAACTTGGTATCCCCTCATTTGGCTCTATAATTAGAAAACGCTTATCAGGCAATTTACTTCTAGCAGTCTCTACTTTTAAATTTCCCGGAAATCCTTCTGCCGCATCTCCACCCCAAACAGGAACATATCCATATTTTTTCTTACCATACCACTCAAACAAATAACTCCAGGTAGTATTCACATTATATGGCATTGTGAGAGCATTTACAGCAAAATCCTCCCCACTGGCAGATTGGTAAATAAAATCCAAAACCCTCTGTTGATCCTTTAGAAGTAGTCCTATTTGTGGGTTTATTTTTTGATTAGGGCCTAAAGGATTGTTTTTAGTTATTAAGTACATATTAGAAAGAAGTATTAAAAATAAAAGTGAGAATGCTAATAATTTACTCTTAGCATGTAATTTTGATATTAAGAATGCAGCAAATATCAAAAGCGCAATTGATGTTCCTGTATTATAAAAATATCCATCATTGTTGATAAAAAAATATACCAAAAGACCTCCAAAAAACCAAAAACTTAAAAAAGTAAGTTGTGATCTGGAACGGTTTAAGATAAATAACTTGATTAATATAATTAGGAAAGCTATCGCCAATATGGGGGCAAGAAAATTACTGGCGATAAGGTTATCATGAAAATAACGATTTATAAAAAATATAAACTCTGAAACACTGCTACCTGGATTTGAGCCGGCAGAGTTAAGCATTAAACTTGGTATAATACTTATGAACCTAAAATTGTTCTTTATTTCAACGAACACATATGAAGATAAGGGAATTAAAAACACAACTAAGGAAATCGCTAAATTTTTAGGTGTAATTTTAGGAAGATGATTTTTAAATAAAAGCAAGAATAGAATAAAAACTCCCAACAGCTGTATTTCTACAAATTCAAATTGAATTGATAAACCGAATCCAAAAATGGCAAGTAATAACCCCCAGTTTTTTTTTCTAAAAAGCCAGGTTGATAAACCTAAATAAAAAATTAAGACTGATATTACAGCCAGTGAAGGATGATTAAGAAAAAGTGCAAATTGAGTTTGTTCATAGGAGACTGCAAAAAGAAATGCCGCTATAAGCGCTACAACCCTACCAAACAAGGGAAAAACAATTAAGAAAACTAGGAAGATTCCTACAGAATTTAACACCCTTAAAAACAAAGAAACTAAAGTGGGATCTCCTCCGGATAAAAAATAAAGTGGAGAAAATATATAGTAATACAAAACCCCGTGATGAATAATTTGAGCTGCAGTTGGAGGACCTACAATCTTAAGATCACCACCCATTATTTCTCTTACAGCGTACGCATCCCTAGCTTGATCAAAACCAAAATAAGTATTATTAGGAAAATATAGAAATCTAATCACCAGGGCCAGAAAAAAAATGAGAAGAAGAATAATGTTGCTACTTTTCAAATTCATAAATAAATCCTACTCCTCTAAAATCATAATCTTTAATCTTTTTGAATCCAAGTCTTTCTATTTCTTTTTCTAAAACTCTGTTTGGGTCTGTAATATCCACTAAATAATTAAAGATAAAAATTTTATTAAATTGCATTAAAGTTTCCTCCAAATTAACGAAATCACTTGAGGAATGTACCGGAATCTTCTTAAAAACAGCTATACTTTGAATGGAATTTAATTGGTAGTATTTAAATGGGGCTGGTATCTCGCTATTTTTGTGTAAGACAAGTGTTTGTATATTACTTCTATTATTTATCAAACTTACAGCAGATCTCCAATCTTCACGGTGAAACTGAGAATTTAGAAGATATACACCCGAAGTAATAATTTCAAAAAATATTATTAAGGTAATTAATATTAGTTTTATCTTATGTTTATATTTATCTAAAGCAAAAGCCAAAAGAATATAAAACGCCGGGAGAATAAAAAGTAATCTAAAATAACTAAAAACTGGCATAAACAAAGAAAGTATCAGTGCTGAAATTACAGGTATAAATAACCATAACAAAAGATAGTTCACTTTCTCACTCAAAAAGCTTAGTATTTTCTTAAAACCAATTATATGCGGCAAGGATATTAGGAATAATAAGATTGCATATATTAATTTATTCTCAAAAGTTATCCTACCAATTAGAATTTTAACTGGGAGTAATAATACCTCTTTAACACCCAATCCTCCTACCACCTCTCTCCAGCCGCCTATCATAGCGGATTTTTCAATTCCACTTTTAAGCTGGCCTGGAAAAACAAACAGCCAAGGAATAATAGAACAAACCCCAAGAAACAATGACAAAAGATATTTATTGAATATACTTTTGTAATAAATAAAAACAAACAGTAAATGTGCAGGAAGAATAAGGTAGGAAAGATAATCTGAATATAAAACTAAAGCTACAGAGAAAGAATATCCAAAAAGGGCAAACTTTTCCTTTTCTAATAATTTTAAAAGAAAATAGCTTGAGAAAGCTGCTGAAAATGCAGCTAATGAATACATCCTGGCTTCTTGTGAATAATAAATATGCAAAGGAGCTAGAGATAAAAATAACGCAGCAATTAATCCTATATTTTTTGAGAATAATTTTCTACCTATTAAATAGGTCAGAAATATAGTTGCAATACCAAATAATACCGAAGGTATTCTAATAACAAATTCTCCAAAAGAAAATATGTGTCCCCAGAGCCAGATAACTGCAAAATATAAGGGAGGATGAAAATCACCAATTGGATACTTTGTTACAAACCACCAAAAATCATTAGACTTTGCATATACCACATTGATGGCTTCATCAAACCATAAACTTTGATCCAGATTAATAAATCTCAAAACAAAGGCTAAAAACAAAACGAATAAAATCATATAACCTTACTATGCAACAAAATAACCTCTTGAGAAAAGTACCAATAATAGAAGTAGTAAAACAGGTGAAATAAGCCCATAAGATATTTTAAACAAACGGTTTTTAATCAATGCTAAAACAATAAAAATTGGAAAAATTGTAATTACATATCTGGGCAAACCAGAAAAAGTTCCTGAAAAAGATGGCAGCAAAAAGGTTAGCAAAGAAAAAATAAGCCAGCTGGGATTCAGTTTCTTCTTCCATCCTAAATATATAAGAAAGGAAACAGCTATAAAAACACTAAGTTCTAAAAGAGCTATCCAATACTCAAATTGACCGGGAGGCACTGTAAATAGTATTTTACTATACCGATATACTGTCTGTAATGGAAAAACCACTGAATCTACCGATCGTGAATTGCCTAAATCGCCGTGGGCTTTAATAAAGTAAAGTGCATCTCCCCATTTATAAAAACAAAATACCGCAAAAGAAATTAATCCTGCCGGAATTAAAAATAGAGGAAAAATTTTAAGAGGATTAGATTTTTCTTTTTTAAGAAATTCATAAATTAATGAAGGTAGTATAAACATTCCGGTGAGTCTTGTTATACCTAAGAAAAACCCTGCAATAGATGCAAATACCCATTTACTTTTTTGAGCAAAGTAGAAAGATAGTAAGGTTAGAAACAAAAATAAGCTTTCCGAATATACACTGACAAAGAAAAATGAAGTAGGAAAAATTAACATCCAAATTAATGACTCTTTTGCTACTTTTTCTGAATAATCCTCCTTTACTAATTTATAAAAAAGCATTAAAGACAGCAGGAAAGAAATATTTGATACAAACAAACCTGAGTAAAGATACATATCCGGAAAATTAAAGGGGGTCGAAAAAATCTTTATTAAATAAGGGTATAAGGGTAGAAATCTTCCATCAAAGGTATAGCCATTGGCAGCTATGGATAGATAATGAATACCATCAAAATTAGCCCAAGACGAAAGCGAAAACTCACCTGTACTTATAAATAGAAGCAGACGCCAAATTAGAAAGACGGAAAAAACAAACTTCATTACTTCTTCCAACCCTGGGGATTATTTTTGTACCAGGAAATTAAACTATTAATAGAATCCTCTATTGTTCTTTTTGGTTCCCAATCCAGAATTCTTTTAGCTTTTTCTATTGAAGCCACCAGTCTAGCAGGATCCCCCTCCCTTAAATTTCCCCTTGATACCTCAAATTCTACTCCTGTTACTTTTTTGACAATATTGATTATTTCTAATACCGAATTTCCTTTGCCTGTTCCTAAATTTATAAACTCGCTTTCTCCCCCGTTTAATAAATACTCCACTGCTTTTTTATGGGCTAAATTTAAATCGACCACATTAATATAATCCCTTATTGGACTTTTATCTTCTGTATCAACTTCCGGATAGGTAAGGATGAATGGTTCTATACCCAAGGCTCCTCTTACTGTGTTTTGAACTAAATGAGGGGACGGTTTTTTAGCATCACCAATTAATCCATCATCAGATGCCCCACAAACATTAAAATATCTTAGAATGACAAAATTTAATCCTTTTAGTTTAGAGAACCAAGTAATTATATCTTCAGATATTTTTTTCGATTCTCCATAAGGGCTCAGTGGCTCCTTTGGATGATCTTCATCTATAGGTATATACTTTGATTGACCATAAACTGCACAAGTTGAGGAAAATACTAGATTTTTAACTCCAGCTTTATTCATTGAGGATATTAAATTTAAAGTACCGCAAATATTGTTATAAAAATGCTTATGCGGATTCTTCATCGATTCATCTACCAAACAATGTGCAGCATAGTGAATTACTGCATCTATCCCCTGCTCTTTATCAAAAATAGACGAGATATCGTCTTTTGTTAAATCTATATCATAAAAACGCAGTTTCTCTTCACCATATTTTTTCTGTAGAATTTCTAAAGGCTGTCTGTAACCAGTAGAGAAATTATCAACCGCCACAATTTCAAATCCTTCGTCAAGCAACACAGATGTTGCTATGGAACCTATGTACCCCCCCGCACCAGTAATTAAAATTTTATTTGCAAAAGAACTTTGTTCACTCATATGTTTATCATATTATTTTAATCCAACTGTGTATATATTACATTGTTCATAGCATCCTGGCCAAACTAAATCTAACTGAAATTCCTTCATGATGATTTCAAAATCCCTATTTGTATATACCTCGTTTCCTAAACCATACCTTGATACATAAACGTCATAACCTTCTTTTATATATTTTGTATACAATTTCGGCAGATCCGTATAATCATTAGGCCCCCATGTTATTTCTTTTGCGCTTCTAAACTCTTGTTCGTACGAAAGCGGTAGTAAAGTATAGTTACCATTAGAGTAAAAATCTACCAAAAAAGGAGGTAGAGCTGAAATCACAACGGGTTTTTTTCCATCTATAACTTTATCATCTGTAAAGTATTCATTAAGCTTTAAAACAGAAATATAGTACCATGGAGTTTCAGCGTATTTTAAATTTAGACTAATTTGATTTTTAATTCTTAAAGCATTGTTAAAAACATAAAAACCAAAAAATAATATAATCATTAAGAAAATAATCCTCTTGTATTTTACTGCCTTAAATAAATTAAACAAGGAAGCGATAAGAATAGAAAAACCAATTAAAAGTGACGGTATAGCGATATAAATATATCTTGCATCAAAAGCATAAAAGGTAAGTAAAAATCCGATAGAACTTACAATCATAAGAATTAAAGAAACGCTTAAAAATCGGAATCTTTTTGTAATTACCCCCAAGATAAGTCCTGCCAGGGATAGGAAAGCGATATACTTAGGAACAAGTGGGGTGTTGTCCCAAAGAAATCTTTGGGAATCCCCAAGAAGAGAGCTTAAATATAAAGGAAAATTTTTACTAGCATAACTAAATGATATCCATCCACCTGCAGAAGCAGCAGCTGTAATTTCATCCGCCTTAGGAGTTATTGCCTCCTTTGCTAGTCCAAAATATTCCAATAGAGGCCCCAGAATATTGGAATTAGTTACGTAATAAAAAAATAATGAATAAAGGATAAAGGATACAGAAAAACCAACTAGTAAATACGAAAAGGATTTTATCTTGAGAGTATTTTTAGATTGCGATATAACTATTTTGATAGCTGATAAAATCAAAATCATTGCAGAAATAGGAACATTAGCCCCCTTGGTTGCATATATACAAACACTAAGGACTCCCAAGAGGATAAAAAAAGCGGGAGTATTATTTCTTATTAAAAGAAATACTGCCGTTAAATATAAGGGAAGAATTAAATTTTCCGCCATTACTAGAGTTGGCATGAAATACAAAAAGTAGTTGGTAATGTACAAAAATAGTACTAAGCATGTTAGCCATATATTGTTTGTGATCTTTTTCACAATTAAGAAAAAAAGTCCTACCGAAATTAAAGATAGAAAAATGTTTGCAAAATATGCCATTCTGGGATCAGGATTTATTGCAAAAAAAGGAATTAATGCTATAGAGTACAAAGGTGGAGTCAAATTGTAGGCAAGTCTCCCTTCTCTGCTAAAATTAAAGCCTTCACCCTTTAGAAAATTTAATGGTTTTACTATGTAAAATAGAGTATCCGGATACGGCTCAAAGTTTGGTATTAAAGTTCTCTCCGAAAACGGATCTTTAAAGATAAGCAGTAGGAAAAGGACTGTACATCCCAAAAGCACTACTACCTCCTTATGACTCATTAACCAAGAAAATATTTTATTCATAGAAGAACTTTGTTCATTTACCATATTCTAATAATACCACCTCACCATTGACCATTCATTACCCATAATTTAATATTAAGGAGTGAAAAAACTATCAATCGTAATTCCCGTATATAACGAAGAGCAATTCATACAACAAGCTTTAACTGTTATTTCCTCTGCAAACAGCATGAAACTTGAAAAGGAAATAATTATTGTGGATGATGGTTCTACAGATAAAACTCCTGAGAGAATTAAAGATTTTATAACTAAATATACAGGCTCAGTTAAAATCAGCACCATCTTTAAAAATAAAAATCAGGGAAAAGGCGCAGCGTTAAAAGATGGGTTTAGCAAATCTACAGGGGATATTGTATTAGTTCAAGATGCAGATTTGGAATATAACCCTGATGACTACCCAATAATGCTTGAGCCCTTTCTAAAAAATGCTGCAGATGTGGTTTATGGTTCCCGATTTATATCCAATAGACCACACAGGGTTTTATACTTTTGGCATTATCAAATTAATCTTTTTCTTACTGTTTTATCCAATATGCTGACAAATCTAAATCTAACTGATATGGAAACAGGCTTTAAAGCTTTTAAAGGAGAATTAATAAGAAAAATTGCAAATAAACTGGAGAGCCATAGATTTGGGTTCGAACCTGAAGTAACTGCCAGAATTGCTAAGATTAAAGAATTAAAAATTTACGAAGTTGGCATCTCCTATTCGGGAAGAACATATAGTGAGGGCAAAAAGATTGGATGGAGAGATGGCGTTAAAGCTTTGTGGGAAATTATTAAGTATAACTTACTCAGAGGGTAACCATGGATAAAAAATTCCTTCTCTATCTAAGTCTTTTCATTTTAATTTTACTCTTTGTTTTTAGAAATCTAATCCTAAATATTTCTACAAATCTTATAGATTGGCTGGATTATCCTTATGTAATATGGGTTATGTCTCAAAGTATTAATCATATCCAAAATTTAGATTTTGCAAATTTTTTTGAAACAAATGCTTTTTATCCTCATAAAATGACACTTCTGTTTAGTGACTTATTACTTCCTCAGGCTCTGATTCTACTCTCATTTCTAACTGTTTCAAAAAACCTAATATTAAGTTTTAATTTAACATTTATTTTTACTTTTATTCTTAACTATATTTCATTATTTTTATTCTGGAAACAAATTTTTAAAAAGGATTTGATTGCCTTTTTTGGATCTTTATTCGTTATCTTCTCTCCTTTCTTCTTTATGGAATTATCACATTTTCAAATGATGTCATACTGGCCATTTTTCTTTGCCTTCTACTTCCTTTTTAAACAGGAAGAGAAATTCCAAATGAAAAATCTTATCCTTATCGGATTACTTCTCACTGTTCAGTTTTTGGCCAGTGTCTATATAGCCGTCTATTTAATATTTTCAATTATAGCCTTTTATTTTTTAAAATGGATTTTTCAAAAACAGAATAAAGAGATTTTTAAGCGTATTTCTTTAATTTTCCTGATTTTCGCAGTAAGTTGCGGGATTTTTATTAAGGGATATTCTGATATGAGAGCTGCTTACAATATAAAACGCAACATCGAAGAGTATATTAATTACTCTGCTCATCTAACTGACTACGTATTTACTAAATCTATCAAATCAACATTGCATCAATCTCCCCTAATGCAGTACTGGAACGGATTTGATAAGAACCAGAGATCGCACAGTTCATTTCCCGGCTTCTTAATTTTTGTATTGGGGATATATACAATATTCAAAATTACAAGAAGCAAGCATTTGTTGACTATAAATTTGGAGCTTAATCGGGAAAAATCCTTTTTTCTGATTTTGTTAATAACAGGACTTGTATTTTCTTTGGGGCCCAGACTTAACTTTAATGGTAATTATGCCCATATTCCTCTCCCCTACAACGCGGTTGTTAATTTTATACCCGGGGCGGAGGCAGTTAGAGTCCCTGTCAGGTGGAGTTTTCTATTCTTTTTAGGGTTTATTTACTTTTCACTGATAACTTTAAACAAGTTGAGTAACAAAAAATCCTACAAATTAATTTTTATTTCGATATTCATTATTTTTATATTGGAATATTTACCTATTTCCGTAAAAAGTGAACAATATCACTATAAGGAGGATAATTATCAAATCCTGCAGGAAAATTGCTCTAAAGAAAAAAAAGTTCTGCTGGAACTCCCGTTAACCCACTTGGATGCTTATCCGAACATTTATGAAGGGTTAAGGTATCTGACTGTAATGGAATTTTCATCTATACAACATGGCTGCTATCTGGTAAACGGATATAGCGGATACGACCTCCCTGAAAATTTTGCTTTATCTGCTACTCTTAGTAAATACATTGAAAACCAGCAAACTGAAGAGTTTTTGGAAGAATTAATAAGCAGAAATGTGGATTATGTTAAATTTAACAGGTATTACTTTATCAAGGAGCTTAAACCTTTCATAATTGATTTTATTAATGAATTTTCAATAAAAAACGGAGTAGAAAAAATTAATGAAGATTTGTTTTATATAAGGAAACCTTTTTAATTTTTAGGTAAATATTCTTGTAATTTCTTTTTAAAATTTTCCTTACTGAAAAATTTACTTCTTTCGATTGCGCCTTCTCTTTTTTCCTTCAGTAATTTAGGGGTTCTCATTAATTTTTTTGTATATTCAATAAGCTCCCCTCTTGTGTTCCACAGATAACCTGATTTCTCCGTTACAATTTCTGTCTGTCCCCCTGCATTTATTACAACAGGAACACAACCAGAGGCCATGGCTTCAATTGTTGTAATGCCAAAATGTTCTAACCGGATTGGATTTCTATTGGGATCTTCGTCCAATCCTGTGGCATGCCAATAAATTTTAGCCTGCGAAAGAATACTTTTTAATTGATTGAAGGGGGCATTAATATGAAAAAAAACCGGGTACCCTACAGATTCCTCCGCCACTTTCTCGTAATACTGCTGGTGAGTCTCACCTTCTGCAACGCTGCCAATAAAATGTAACTCCCAGTTTTTATATCCGCTGTCAACAATTTTTTTAAATA
>MFCV01000048.1:0-5276 GCA_001777015.1 Candidatus Daviesbacteria bacterium RIFCSPHIGHO2_02_FULL_36_13 | reverse complement strand
CATATTTTTTTTAAATCTAGCTGGTTGGAACTTTTCAATTGAGGCAGCAGGATATAAAATATCACTATTCAAACCCCAATATTTCTTAACCCATAATTTTGAAAACTGTGAAATTGCCAATATCCGATCGTAAGATTCTATATCGGAAAATCTGGTAACCGACGGTCCCCCATGCAGCCTCATCTCCATTTTTGAAAAAAACTGCTTAAAAATATTATAGGCAAAATATCTTAAACTGGGTATTATAATTTTAGTAAGAGCAATCTCGTAATATTCAGTCTCAGGTAACCTGATTGTAAATGGTTTATTTTTAATACTTTTTTTAAAGCTAAAGGTATAAATAACTGTATTCTGTATGATATTTACTTCTCTTTTTACAGGATGAATCTTTTCAGAATCCAGCAAAAAAACGATTCTGTCAATACAGGAAAATGTAAAGTATACAAAATATAATTCTATCCTCAATTGATTAATATTTTCATTAAAAGTGATTTTAGATTCCTGGCCCAACCATTTATGCATAGTCCTGTTAAAGTACTGGTCAAATCTAAAACCTTCATATGAGGAAGGGTAAATAAAAAATTTCCTTAGGGACGGCACTATATGCGCCCGTTTTAGGTATTCATACAAAGACAAATTGATTCTGGATGGAAAAAAAATGGATAAAATTCCGAATTTGGATCTGTTGGGAATATAATCCAGATACGAATTTGACACAAAAACATCATATTCTTCCGTATAACCGCTTAACTGATAATCCGGTAAATTGGGAATATAGCGGATATTAATCCCTGTTAAATCAACTTCCATTTTTTCCTTTAATGATTCTATGTCAATTTTTTTGTGTGTAATCAGGTCGGTTTTATATCCTAAATCCCTTAATGATTCGGCAAAACTAAATGCTAATTGCTCACCTCCCCCTAAGGCGAAAAGCCAACGGTCATAAACACCGGCTCTTTTTTTCTTTTTCATAATTTTAGTCCTCTAAAATTTCAAGCTTTGCTTCTAATTTTTTAATACATTTGTTTAGCTAAATCTTTATTTTTTATCTTTTGTTCATTCTGTAATTTATATCTTTTTACCATAAATGAGAATAAATGTATAAAAAACCACACCACTACCTTTCTTCTGTATTCAAATTTATCCTTCCATACCTCATACAACTCCCAATGTTCTCTAAATCTCCATTTAAACATTTTTAACAAACTGATTATAATCATAAATCCATATTTTATAACTTCTGCCAGGATTTGTGGCAAAGGGAAGTGCTTTACTAAAGTAGCCAGATAATTTTTTTCAACATGGTAGTTAAAAAAAGTTGACCATTCTTCGGAAGACCCCGCGTGGATATGATAAATTACTGATTTTGGCTCAAAAAAAATCTTATACCCCATCTTTTTAAATCTAAGGCTCAAATCCAAATCCTCATAATACATAAAGTAAAGTTCATCAAAACCGCCTAATTTTTTGTATATATCTTTTCTTAAAATTACACTGACACCGCTAAAAGCCGTAATTTCACAAGGTTGATTGTAAAACTGGTTATCAATCTCATAAAACTGATGGTAGCCTTTGACAACCGCACCTCGATCCCTTCCGTGACCGCTTTTAAAAACAGCCAGCCCTGCATTTTGCACTTCAAAGAGATAATCTTTTTCCGATACCACATTGTCCAAATTTAATCTATACTGATTTACCTGATATGATTCCAGCTTGTCCTCCAGCAATTTTTTTTCCCCTAAATTAATTGATATTCTGGTTTTTAGATTTGACTGATATTTTTCCGATCTGATTGTTAATGTCACAATATTATTTTCTTTATCGGAGTCAATCGGGATTAAGACAGTTGACTTGCCTTTTGTCCAGCGGGCCTGGATACTTCCCGGTTCGGTCTCATAAAAACCGGATCTATACCGCAATAAATTTTGTAGTTCCTTATTGTTTAAAACTATGTTTTCCAAAAGTACCCCAACGGAATGAAAATTAACACCATCACTAAATTCCGAACGAAGATAAATATCGGAATTGATTGAAAGCTCTACAAATGGATAATATAAATACGCTTTAGAATTAACAGCTGCAATCTTTTTATCTGACTTAATTCTTTTTACTAAATAAGTTAGCCAGTTTTTATCAACCTTGGTATCCGTATTTAATAAAACGACATATTCACCCAAAGCATTTTTTACACCTAAATTACACCCGCCCGCAAAACCTAAATTCTTATCACTTTCAACAATTCTAACCTCAGGGAAATTAAGTGTTATAAAATCTAATGACGTATCAGTTGAATTATTATCAACAACAACTATTTCATATTTCTCTTTTGGGTAATTTACATTTCTAATAGAGCTTAAACAATTCCTCAAAAGGTATTTTCCATTATAATTTACTATTATTATTGAAACCTCAGGTTTATTTTTCATATCCTCATTATTTTCTTTAAATAATCTTTGAATCTGCAATATGCTCTCCAAGCCTTAAAAGTCTTTGAGGATTTAAATACACGCAGTTCATTTTTGTTTTCAAAATCATCGGAAATAATTTTAAAAAGCCCCTCTTGATCAAAAATTTCAGGATATCTATTACTTTCCCACCATTTAACAAATTCTAAAAATTTAGCATACTCTCTAAATTTAGAAAACACAAATCCTCTCATCCCATCCAAATACCCTCTTTCTTCAATATAACGATACTTAAACTCACCCTCGTAATAATTTATTAGAGTTTGGGGGGTCATTTTATTTTTCTCAAAAAAACCTCCAGCATCCTCTAAAAAATAATACCTTGTCATTTTTGACAGCAGACTTTGCATGCTTGTTACATTATGATGTAAAATTGCATTTTTTTCTATTGCATCTAAAGTAAGTATATTACCCTTGATAATCGGCTGAATATGAGCCTTAGCTATATTAGTAGGCCATTTTAAATAGCCTTTCCTGAATAATCTGGGATGATAATCCGGCCACCATCCGGTGTGCTGCATCCATTTTCCTAATCTAATATTTTTAAAAGGGAATACTACAACATCGTATTCATTATCTTTTACCATTTTTTTTATTTTAGTGGATAATTTTCTTGTTAACCGTTCATCTGCATCTAAGGCAAGTGCCCATTTAAACTTAGTCTTACTTATTCCAAAGTTACGAAAATTATCAATAAAACCTTCATCAGGGATTCTATAAACAGTTGCTCCTAAAGACTTTGCAACTTCCACTGTTCTATCGGTGCTGGATTGATCTATAACTATTATTTCATTAGCTACTTCCTTTGCAGATAAAATACAATCTCTTATATTTTTTTCTTCATTTTTGGTATGGATAATAAGACTGATACCGTTTTTATTACTTGGTTTCATTCAATATAACAATTCTAAACTAAAAAGAGATGGAATTAAACTATCAATGGCTCTATTTATTATCACTTTTAATGAAATAATTATCTCGCTTGAAGTTAAATTTATTTTAGTTAAGGAGGAAATTTTGATTTATGAAAACAGACAATATTACAATCAGCAAACTTTGAATTATAATCTTCCATCTCAATTAGAATATTTCTAATTAACCGATATTGTTTGTATCCCATTTTTTTCATAAACTTATATGCCCTTTTACTATTTTCGAAACTAACCAATTTATCGATAGTCGGAGAATACTCGTAAATAATGATGGGAAGGAATTTTTTAATAGTCTCTTTACCCCCCTTGAGAATTCTATATTCAGATCCTTCGGTATCAATTTTTATCAATTCTAATTTATATATGTTTTTTTCTGAAACATATCTATCAACAGTAGAAGTTTTAACAACTTCTTCTCCTATTTTAAAATCAAGATTTTTTTCTATTGTAGACAGACCATCATTTCTTAACCCATTATCATGAATTGCCTGTCTAAGATTTAAAGTTATTCTATTAACCCTTGGATTATCTTGCAGAGCCTTTTGCTCCACAATGATATTACTAAATTTATTTTGCCATCGTCTGAAGGCTGTGAGTATCTTGCTGAGTTTTCTAAGGAATAAGTCACCAACTTTATCTTCAAGAGATTGATTGAGCTTAATATTCGTTTTAAGATGATTAACAATATGGCTAACCGGCTCAAAAGCATAAACTAGTCCATCTGGAACATATACTTTAGCAAATGGTAAAGTAAGTAACCCAGCGTTTGCACCTATATCTAAAACTGTTGCATCTTTATGAATAAGTCCTCCAAGTTTTAAACATATCCACTTATCAAAAACCCCATTCTTAACAACAATATTGTCTAATACAGAATTAGGACGTATAAGATACTTAATATTATATAAGCCTTTGAAAGTATATGTAGATCTTCGATCGTGAACTTCTGCGGATTTTATTCTTCTATATTCATCTGACTTTTTAATGATTTTAATCAATTTATCCTCATTAATTTCACTACGATCCATTAAATTAGAAAAATGGCATAGGCCAAAAGTATCAGGTTCTCTTCTTAGAAGTTTTAGATAATATTTCCGGACAATCTCTACGTTTTCTTCTAGCTTATCAGAATTAGGCAAAGATATTTTCACTAAAAGTTGCTTATTTTACAAATGTACTGTGAATCTTTTCTGCAATTCGTTTGCTACTATTACCGTCAGTATATGTATGAAAAAAGTGTCTGATTTTCTGGCGCATTTTTTTATATGAATCCCGTTTTAATTCTTTATCTATAGAAGGAATAAGGTCATCCCAGGAAGATACTTTAGGACCGGGTGTTACTTTATCATATTCAAAATACAGCTCTCTATCTTTATTAATATATTCTTTAAGGTCATATTTTAGAAATATGATTGGTTTATCCAAAAGCAGATAATCAATATAAATAGTTGAATAATCTGTAATAAGAAAATCAGTCATTGGGAGCAAGGGATATACATCTCCATCCAAATCCTGCTGTTTTACAAAGACAATATTCCTAAAATGCTTGGTGTTTGATTCATACCCATGAAACTGATGTAATTTTACCAGCAAGAATATCTTTTTTTTCTCCAGATCCTTTTGGTAGGGCTTTAAATTTTTAGTTATGTTCTTCAACATTTCCTCCCCACCCTCTTGCCTGTGTGTCGGCATGTAAAAACCAACAGAACCACCCAAGTTATGAATTTCCTTAATCTTTTCCGATAATTTACCTGGATATTTGTAATTCTTCTCAAAAAGCACATCATTTCTTGGAATTCCAGTAATGGGGACTCTGTTTTCTTGACCCTTTGGAATATTAAAAGATTCCATTATCATTTTTTTAATAGCAGGTGACAAG
>MFCV01000047.1:44520-74054 GCA_001777015.1 Candidatus Daviesbacteria bacterium RIFCSPHIGHO2_02_FULL_36_13 | reverse complement strand
TATCTCATTTTTAGCTGGAAGTTTCAGCCTTCTAAATTTTAAATACAAAAATCACCTTTGGGCGGTACTGCTAGCTTTGGTTTTTGCTATGAATTTTTCCAATTTTAAACCCGAATTTTTTACTCAGGATAATGATAAAGAAATCTTAAGCGGTCAAAATTGGGAAAGAAGAGTGAATAGAGCTATTTTTGATTTTCTGCCAATTTATTCCAAGGATCCTCCAGGAGAGCTGGCTGCTCAGAGGTATCAAATTTTAACAGGAGATACTAAAATTTCAGATTTTAAGGAAGGAACTAATTGGATAAATTTTTCTGCAGATACAAAAACTCACTCAATTATCCGTCTTTCACAATATTATTTTCCTGATTGGAAAATTTTTGTCGATGGGATTGATACTAAAATTGAATATAAAGATAATAGTTTAGGACTTATGACAATTATTTTAGGAGAGGGAAATCACAAAATTGAAGCAAAACTCTTTGATACTCCTGTCAGATCAATTTCTAACATGATAACCAGTTTAACTGCTGTGTTATTTTTACTTTTATTTGTAACATCATTTAAAAAAGTCAGAGGTTTAATAACTTATTACAGAAGGAGGGCTTATTAAATGGAACCGGAAGTTAATATAGAAACAGTTAAAAAGCGTACAGTCAGCGGGGCAGCTCTTCTGACCGCCAGAACATTTTTAATTCAGGCAATATCTTTTTCCGCCAGCATTCTCCTGACCGTATTTTTAAATCCTGTGCAATTCGGAGTATTTTTTTTAGTATCTGCCGTTATTAATTTCTTAGCTTATTTTGGTGATATTGGATTTGCAGCCTCTCTTATACAAAAAAAGGAAAAATTAACGGACTTGGATTTAAAAACAATTTTTACAACTCAGCAAGTAATGATAGCTGTACTTATTTTAGTAGTACTAATGTTTTCTTCGTTGATAAAAAATATATATGGATTTGGTGAGGATGGAGTATATCTGCTTTGGGCTTTGGCATTTTCTCTTTTTCTTTCTTCCTTAAAAACTATCCCCTCGGTTTTAATGGAAAGAAAATTGGAGTTTAATAAATTAATCATTCCCCAAATAGCTGAAACCCTAGTTTTTAATATTACAGCAGTATATTTGGCCTGGAAAGGTTTTGGCGTAACTTCTTTCACAGTAGCAGTTTTAGCAAGAGGGGTAACAGGTCTTATATTAACCTACCTTATTCAACCTTGGCTGCCTTCACTAGCTTTTTCTAAATCTGCCTTAAGTTCTATGCTTAAATTCGGTATTCCTTATCAACTAAATACCTTACTTGCTATGGTCAAAGACGACGGTATGACGCTATTTTTGGGAAGCATCTTAGGCCCCACTGGTGTAGGCTTATTAGGGTGGGCTCAAAAGTGGGCTTTTGCACCACTCCGTTTTTTTATGGACCAGGTTATAAAAGTTACATTTCCAGCCTTTTCCAGAATGCAGGATAATAAAAAAGAACTATCAAATGCCTTATCTAAATCAATATTTTATATTTGTCTTTTAGTATTTCCTTCACTTACTTTCTTAATAATAGTTGCACCTTCTTTGGTTGAAGTTATTCCAAAATATAATAAATGGAGTCCGGCTTTACTGGCACTTATGCTTTTGTCAGCTAATGCGGCCATTGCGGCAGTTACAACGCCTATCACAAATGCTTTTAATGCTATCGGAAAAATTTCTCTTACTTTTAAGCTTATGATTATGTGGACTACTCTGACGTGGCTTTTTGTACCAGCCTTAGCAATTTCATATGGAGTAAGCGGGGCAGCATTAGGGTTTGTTTTAGTAGGATTAAGTTCTGTTGTGGCATTATATCTGGCTAAAAAATATGTGGAAATAAATTATTTGGAGATTTTACTAAAACCTATTTTAATATCGGGTGTAGTTTTGGGAGTTGTTTTTGCAGTTAAAAGTCTAATTTCTGTTTCAGTTTTGCAGATTAGTCTAATGTCACTTTTCGGGTTTATTGTTTATATCATTGCCACATTAATATTGGAACCAAATATTTTAAATTATTTGAAAAGAAAGAAATAAAATGGCTGTATTTTTAATCTTTTTTATTTTTGCTTTGCTTATTCCTGGATTGGTTTTAACAAATAAATTAACTGAGAAAAGTAACTTTATTGAAAAGATATTTTTGGGGACAGTTGTAGGAATTGTTTCTTTAACTCTGGTTTTTTACGCTGTTAGTTTGTTAAATATTAGATTTTTAATCTTTGCTTATATTCTTGTTTGCCTATTTTATTTTTTAAAACAAAAATTACTCCCGTCCCTTAAAATTAATTTCTTCTTAGATAAAATAGCTCTCTTGATCATTACAGCTGGAACCATTTTTCAAAGTATACCGACCTTTAGGAGTGGATTGAATCTAACATACGGTTTTAGCTTTTGGGGGCCAAATACTCATGATGGGATGTGGCATATAAGCTTAATTAATGAAATTATCCAGGGCTTTCCAATAGAAAATCCAATTTTTGCTGGCACGATTTTAAGAAATTATCATTTTTTCTATGACTTGATGGTGGCAGGAACCGCATATTTAACAAAAATTCCTTTAATGGATTTGATATTTAGGTTTTATCCGATAATCTTTGCCTTCCTTTTGGGTCTGGGGACTTACTGTTTGGCGTCAGGGCTTTTTAAGAAAAGAATTGCTGCTTATTTTAGTTTGTATTTTGTTTACTTTGCCGGGAGTTTTGGATGGATTGTAGATTATCTGAAAAATAAAACTTTGGGAGGGGAATCGGCATTCTGGGCTAATCAATCAATCTCTTTTAATCTTAATCCTCCTTTTGCTGTCTCACTACTTATAATTATTGCCTTTATCCTATCTTTAATTAGTCTTGAAAAAATAAAAAGTAAAATGGGAATTTTTATTTCAGTACTACTGCTTGGATCACTAGTTGGCTTTAAATCATATGGATCAGTGTTGGTCTTAGGGGCCTTAGGGCTGGTTGCTTTTATAAACTTATTTAGAAGACAATTTGAGTATCTATATATTTTTATCTTAGCTATCTTTTTTACTCTTCTTATTTTTATAACCAATTTCGATATAGGGCAGAAATTAATAATTTTCTCTCCTTTTTGGTTTATTCATTCAATGATAGATTCTCCTGATAGAGTAGGCTGGGTTAAACTTTCTCTTGCCAGAATTGCAGGAATGGAAACAGGAAACTTTTTTAAATTGGCATATTCTGAGTTGATTGGTTTTATTATATTCATCATTGGTAATTTAGGTATTAGAATTTTAGCCTTTGTCTCGCTAATTAACACTAAAAGCATATATAAGGATAATATCTATCTTTTTATCTTTGTATTTTCTTTGCTTTCTTTTTTAATTCCCTCACTTTTCATACAATCAGGTAATCCCTGGAATACAATTCAATTTTCTTACTATGGACTTTATACAACAGCTCTTATTTCAGGATCAGTAGCTGCAGGGCTTATTTTTAAACTGCCTAAGTTATTGTCAATGGTGATTTTATTGGTGTTTGTTATATTAACTCCTATTAATTCAATTACCACAGCCAGCTACTATATTGGAAATCCTCATGCAAAGGTTACAGCTGAGGAAATGTCTGCATTGGATTTTTTATTAAAGCAGGATGATGGGACAGTTCTTACTGTGCCCTTTGATGAAAAATTTAAAAATAGAGTAGATCAGCCTTGGCCGCTTTTTGTTTATGACAGTACTGCTTATGTATCAGCTTTCAGCAATAAAGCCTCATTTTTAGAAGATATTGCGCAAAATCAAATCCTTTTAACAGATTATGAAACTAGATTAAGTGCCTCAAAAGATTTTTTTCTCAAGGGAGACAAGGATTTTTTAAGTAAAAACAATATTAGCTATATTTATCTACCAGTGCTTTTTAATATTAAGCTTGACGAGAAAACTTTAGGTGTTGAGAAAATTTTTGAAAATAGCGAAGTGGAAATATTGAAAGCAAAAATTAAATGATTATCTTTCAGCAAATTTTTTTAGGAGCGCTATTTATAATTGTTTCTCTTTTATGTTTATCTCTTCCTGTGTATTTCTTTCTTAAAAATAAATTCAATTTGGAGGATGGTTTGGAAAGGTTTGTTTTATATTCTGTTTTTGGAATGGTTATTTTTACACTTTCTTCATATATTTTGGCAGTTTTAAACTTAAAATTTCTAATGTACTTATTTCCGCTTCTTGGGGTTTGGACGCTTATTAAATTTAGGAGAAATATTTTACCTTTAAGGCTTACTGTAAAACATAAGCTATTTTTTCTGACAGTTTTGATAATAGGCATAATAGGGCAGGTTGCAGTTAATGCACCTTCAGGATTTCCTTATAAACAAAGCTTGTCAGATGGTAAAGAGGATATTTATTTTTACAGCTCGCACGGCCATGATGGAGTTTGGCATATAAGTTTGATGCAGGAAATGCAAAAAGGGGTATATCCTTTTCAAAATCCAGAACTGGATGGAAGTAAACTGCAGAACTATCATTTTTTTTCTGACTTATTAATGTCTGAATTTTCCAGGTTATTTCATTTTTCCAATCTGGATGTTTATTTTAGATTTATGCCGATTATATTTTCTCTCCTTTTGGGATTATCAGGATTCATTTTTGTAAGAGCTTGGAGTAAAAGTGAAATAGCCGGAATTTGGGCAATGATTTTTACATATTTTGCAGGCAGCTTTGGTTATTTCTTATATATAGCTACTCATAATAGTTTGGGTGGAGAAGCTATATTTTGGCTTTCACAAACTCATTCGGTGTTAGGAAATCCTCCTCATGCAGCAGCCTTTATTGTTACCACTACTTTCCTTTTTACTTTCCTTAAATATTTAGACAGCAGGAGGCTGTTATATTTTATATTCTGTGTAATTTTGGGAGGAGCTGTTATCGAATTTAAGGTGTATGCGGGCACACTTATTCTGGGGGGACTTTTAGTAGTCGGTATTTTTGAGGCTTTTTTTAGAAAAATATTTGGAACTATTCTATTATTTACTTCTACTTTGGGTTTGGCTTTAGGTATTTATCTGCCAAATAGTGCAAATTCACAGGATTTTTTAATCTGGCAGCCCTGGTGGTATATCCGAACTATGGTTGTGGCAACAGACCGTCTTAATTGGCTGGATCTGGAGCTTAGACGTCAAACATATATTGCTGAAGGTAATTTAAAAAGAGTTATACAGCTTGAGGCAACAGCTTTTTTAATTTTCCTTTTTGGGAATTTAGGTATGAGGTTTATAGGTTTTTGGACTGTTATTTCACAGATTAGGCAGAACCTATTTAGAAATAGTTTTAATTTGTTCTTTCTTATAATAACTTTGGCCTCTTTTTTAATTCCTGTATTCTTTCTTCAAAAAGGGGTAGCTTGGAATTCAATACAATTTAACCAGTACTTTCTTTTGTTTTTTGGGTTTTATGGAGCTATTTCAGTATCCGAGCTTTTAAAATTAGCAAAAGCCAGAAACATAAAAATACTTATCTCAATATTAATATTTTTGCTTGCAGTACCTACTCAAATGGGGTTACTCTGGCAATTCTACTCAAATAAACCGCTTTCTAAAATATCCTATGAAGAATTAGAAGGTTTAAAATTTTTGAAAAATCAGCGGGAAGGTATAGTATTAGTAACTCCTTTTGATGGATATGAAAGGGATAAATATAAAGATCCCCCAATTCCAATACATACCTGGTATGACACAGGCTATGTATCTGCATTTTCAAGTAAACACACTCTTATTTCCGATGAGGAACAGGTAAAAATAATGGGATATAAAGTTGAGGGCTTGCTGAAGGAAAGGGAGGAAGTTTTTAAAACTCAAGATCCTAATTTAATTAATGCATTTCTCAAGAAATATAATATTTCCTATGTTTATTTAGCCTGGGGTCAAAAATTTAAGGCAGAAAGTGATAAGCTTAATTTGGATCTTATTTTTGAAAATAAGGATTCAAAGGTTTTCAAAGTAAATGAAAATAACTAATATAGCCTTAGGAATTATCTTAATCTTAGGACTCTTTTTAAGAGTTTTTGATATCACAAATAACCCTCCTGGTTTATATGGTGATGAACTAACTATTGCTTTGGATGCAAACTCTCTTTTAAAAACAGGTCAGGATCAGTTAGGTAATTCTTTACCTCTAACCTTTAGAATGGGTGCTGGACGGCCGCCAGTATATGTTTACGGCTCAATGCCTTTTGTTGGCATCTTTGGCCCTTCAGCTTTGGGGGTTAGAGGGCTTTCAGTGCTTTCCGGGCTGGGGATCATTATTCTTCTATATTATATAAGCAGGAAATTGTTTTCCCAAAAAATTGGTCTAGCTGCTGCTTTTATAGCTGCTGTATCTATTTGGGATATTTCTTTAAGCAGGGGAGGGTTTGAAGCGCATTTGGCTCTATTGCTTGCTCTTCTGGGTTTTTATCTTTTTTTAAAAGGGAAGGAAAAACCCATCTTTTATATTTTTTCTGCACTAAGTTTTGGATTAACCTTACATACATATCCTACTTATAAAGTTAGTTTGCTATTATTTATCCCCTTACTTTTTTGGTTTACAGGTACTAAGAGTTTATTTAATATCTCTAAAGGGTATTTCATTGGCAGCTTATTAATTTTTCTCATTCTAGGATTTGTTGCTTTGAGTCAGACTTTTATAGGGGGTTCTGAAGTAAGATTTAATGATATAAATATTTTTTCCAAAAATGATTTAAAAGTGAGTATTGAACAGAAAATAAATTTAGAGAGAACGGAAAGTAATTTGCCTGATTCAATAGTCAACTATTTTCACAATAAACCAGTTGAATATTCAAAAGTTTTTATTGAAAATTATCTGCAAAATTTTTCAATAGACTTTTTGATATTGCATGGGGACAGAAACCCAAGACACAATATGGCCACAATGGGACAAATTTATGCAATAGAGATTTTGCTCATTGGAGTGGGGATTTTAAGTTTAGTAAGATCAAGAATTAAGATTTTAATATTCTTACTTTCCTGGATTGCTCTTGCGCCTATTGCCACAGCAGTTGTTGATCTTCCTCATGCCCTAAGAAGCTCATTCATGCTCCCTCCTCTTATCCTACTTTCTGCTTTGGGGTTAGGGGGAATATTAAACTTGAAAAATAGAATGGCGACTGCAGTAATTTTTGTAATTTTTATAGCTCAATTTTTATTCTTTACACAAAAGTTATTTTTTCTTTCTCCCAATCTTTATGGAAATTTCTGGTCATTAGAGGCAAAGTCTGCATCTAAGATGGCTTTAGAAAACGAAAGTAAATATGATTTTATAATTTTATCAGACAGAATAGATGCTATCGAATTTGCATATCCTGTATATGCCAAGGTGAATCCTAAAGAAATAATTGCCCAAAATCTTAAAAAAGATACTTTCTTTGGATTTCCTTCAAAAAAGTATGAAAATATTTACATTAGCTCTATAGCTGACGGAGAAATACAAAAAGCTATAGATAGTACAGATGGATCTGTTTTGTTTATTGGAAAGGGTTTAGTAACTGTGAGCAAAGATAAGTAATCTTTGATAAGATTAAGTTTATGGACTCCAAGATATCAGTTGTGATAAATACTCTTAATGAAGAAAAGACCATCAAGAGAGCTATTGAGTCTGTACGCTGGGCTTCCGAGATTATTGTCTGTGACATGTATTCGGAAGACGAAACAGCCTTAATTGCCGGAAAATTAGGAGCTAAAGTTATCAGTTGTGATAGGGAAGACTACGTTGAACTGGCACGTAATTTTGCTATCTCCAAAACTTCAAATAATTGGATATTAATATTGGATCCTGATGAAGAAATAGGAGATAGGCTTGCCGAAAGATTAAAAGAAATAGCTGTCAACATGCAGGAGGTAAATTATGTCAGAATTCCAAGGAAAAATATTATTTTTGGTAAATGGATGAAAACTGCTATGTGGTGGCCGGATTACAATATCAGGTTTTTCCGTAAAGGTGTAGTTAAATGGGGAGATAGAATCCACAGACCTCCTCAAACTCAAGGGGTGGGGATAGATTTAGGATTAGAGGAAGATTTAGCTATCATACATCACCACTATGAAAATATTTCTGAATTTTTAACCAGAATGATCAGGTATACGAAAGTACAAGCTGAGGAATTAAAAAAAGATGGGTATAAATTTGATTTGAAGGATCTAGTAAAAAAACCATTAGGGGAATTCCTAGGCAGATTCTTTGCCAATCGCGGATTTGAAGATGGTTTGCATGGTTTTGCTCTAAGCTTGCTTCAATCGTTTTCTCATCTTATTGTCTATCTGAGAATTTGGGAAATGGAAAAATTTGAACAAAAGGACATAAATTTAAATGAACTTAAGGTTTTGAGTAAAAAATCAGAGAAAGAAATAGATTATTGGTTTAAGCATAGTAATTTATCAAAAAACCCATTTAAGAGATTTATTCAAAAGGTAAAAAACCGGATTTAATTATGCTAAGCGTTGTAGTACTTACAAAAAATGAAGAAGAAAGAATAACTGCCTGTTTGGAGTCAGTTAAGTGGGCTGATGAAATTATTGTTATTGATAGCAATTCTTCAGATAAAACACCGGAAATTGCTAAAAAATATACAGAAAAAGTGATAACTTTAGATACCCCGGATTTTGATATTCGAAGAAATAGAGGAATTGAGGAAGCGAAGGGAAAGTGGGTTTTGTATTTAGATGCAGATGAGAGAGTCTTGGCGCCCTTAAAGGAGGAACTAGAGAATATTATGGAAAAAGAAGAATTTAGTGCGGTTGCTCTTTCTCGCAGAAATGTTATTTTCGGTAAAGAAGTAAATTACGGCCCTTATAAAAAGGATTGGATGGTTAGATTTTTCAAAAAAAGTGATTTTGGAGGCTGGTACGGCAAGGTACATGAATCCTCACATTTTAAGGGAAAGTTAGGATATACAAAAAATTCTCTTCTACACCTAACTCATAGGGATGTAGATCAGATAGTTTTAAAAAGTCTAGAATGGTCAAAGATTGATGCCAAACTGCGCCTTGAAGCAAAACATCCTCCAATGTCAGGGTGGAGGTTCCTCCGAATTTTTATCAGTGAAGTTTTTAATCAGGGAATTAAAAGAGGAGGATTTTTTAACGGAACAATAGGGATGATGGATTCTCTTTTGCAGGTATTCAGCATGATAATAAGCTATGTAAGACTTTGGCAATTGCAGCAGCCTAAAGAAATCAAAGAAATTTATAAAGATATTGATGCAGACCTTATAAAAAATAAATTTAACTACTAGATGAAAGCAGCTTTATACTCCCCATATCTTGATACCCTGGGCGGAGGAGAGAAATATATGATGACAATAGCAGAAATTTTATCTTCGGAGCATGAGGTAGATGTTTTATTAGACCTTCATCTTAAGGAAATAGGAGCAGAGAATTTAAAAAAAGAATTATCAGAAAGATTTAGTTTAGAATTGGATAAAGTAAATTTTATATCTGGTCCAATAGGGAAGGGATCTAATACTTTTGAGAGACTATCTTTTTTTAAAAAATACCAGGTATTTTTTTGTTTAACGGACGGTAGTTTTTTTTACCCGAGTGCTAAGAAAAATATATTACATATTCAGTCTCCCCTGGTGGGACAGGCAGCAAATAGTCTTTTTGGAAAAATAAAACTTAAAGGCTGGGATTTAATTATTTACAATTCGGAATTTACCAAGGATAAAGCTTTAAAAAATTGGCCGCTAGCCTTTCAAGTTATTTATCCCCCTGTTGACACAAAAAAAATAACTTCTATGAAAAAAAATAAACAAATATTATCTGTGGGACGATTCGCATCAATTAAGAAGCAGGATGTTTTAATTAATACCTTCAAAGAACTTATTAATGATGGGAAAATTAAGGAATGGAATTTTAATTTAGTGGGTTCTGCAGGAGAAGGGGATAAAGCCTACCTGGAGGGATTAAAAAATTTAGCAAAGGGATCACCCATCAATTTCTATCCAAACTTAAGTTATGAAGAACTACTTAAGTTATATGGAGAGTCCAGCATTTATTGGCATGCAGCAGGATTTGGGGAGGATGATCCTACAAAAATGGAGCATTTTGGCATATCTACGGTTGAGGCTATGGCTGGAGGATGTGTACCTGTTGTTATTAAAAAGGGAGGGCAAATAGAAATAGTTGAAGAGGGAAAATCGGGGTTTCTTTGGGATAGCTTAGATGAACTGAAAGATCTAACTATAAAATTAATTCAAGATAAAACTATCTGGCAAGCTTTGTCAAAAGAAGCTATGATAAGAGCAGAGCAGTTTAGTAAAGAAAAATTTAGACAAAAGATATTAAATCTTCTATAAAAATTATGAAAAAAATATGGAGTGTTTTAATAGCTGCAATAATTTTAAGATTATTTTTATCCTTTTTTACTTCCCATCCTGATTTAGAAGCTCTAGCGGCTGGAGGTAAAATTGTATCTCAGGGAAATATTTTAAATCTTTATGATCAAAGCAGTGATGCTTTGGTATTAAATTATCCGCCACTAATTTATTGGTTTTTTGGATTCTTCAATTTATTTCTAGGAGGGCTTCTAGCTCTTTTAAAGCTCCCCTACTTATTTTTTGATTTGATGATTGGATTTTTGCTTATGAGGATGGTGGAACCGAAAAAAGGAGTTTTAGTTTTTGGAATTTGGATGTTTAATCCAGTGAATTTATATTCAACTTATATGATGGGTCAATTTGATATTATTCCTACCTTTTTTTCTATCCTCTCTATCTATTTCGCATTGAAAAACAAATTAAATTATGCAGCATTAGCATTGGGTATGGGGATTGCTTTTAAATTATATCCAGTTTTTTTAATTATTCCCCTAGTGCTTTTAGGATCTTCTATAAAAGATAAATTAAAAATTTTACTCCTTACAGCCTTGCCATATATTCTCTCAATTCTCCCTTATGTTTCCTCAGAAAGTTTTAGATCAACAGCATTGATAGCAAACCAAAGTTCAAAAAGCTTGTATGCATCTATTCCTGTTTCAGGAGGGGAGGCCATACTTTTGTTTCCTGCATTTTTGATATTCTTTTATCTTTTGATTTTGAGACAAGCAAATAAAGCATCTCTTTGGAAGTTTTATTTAATTCCTTTGCTTTTATTTTTTACCTTGACCCACTATCACCCTCAGTGGTTGATTTGGATGACTCCTTTTTTGATTCTGGATTTGGTAGTAAATAGATTTAAAAACATAATTCCTGTGGTGTTAATTTTTGGTAGCTGGTTTGGGTCGCTATTTTTCTTTGATCCATCACTTACCTTAGGGATGTTTGCCCCCCTTAACCCATCCTTAAAAACAATTCCGGATATTTGGACTCTACTTAATATTAATATGGACTTTAATTTTTCAAGAAGCATGCTTCAGACTATTTTGGCAGGTTCATCTATATATTTAATTTTTCATTTTCTCAGTAATAAAGAAAATGCGTAATTTCCTAGTTCTAATCACCTTCTTCCTAGTAGGTTGGTTTTTATTTACTTATAAGTTAACAGATGTACCGCTTGGGATTAATGGTGATGAGGCGGCAATAGGTTATTCTTCAGCTTTGATTGCGAAAACAGGATATGACAGTAATGGAAGATTCCTACCTCTTTTTACCACTACTCTTTGGCCTGATTGGAAGCAGCCAGTAACGATATATTCAACGGTTTTGATGTTTAAATTATTTGGGATTTCATACTTCAATTTAAAAGCAGTCAGCGTGTTGTTCGTTTTAATAAGCGGGGCAATAATTTACCTGTTAGCAGAAGAAATATTTGATAAAAAAATGGCAGTAATATCCCTCTTTCTTTATTCAACAATACCGTTAATTATGATTCAGTCACATCTTGCAATTGAAAATATTGCGCCGCTTCCCTTTGTCTCTTTTTGGCTTTTGATGTTGGCAAAATACACAAAAATTAAAAAAACAAAATATCTAATATTTGGGGCAATCGCCTTAGGAATATCCTTATACTCATACTTAGGCTTAAGATTGATAATGCCGGTTCTTGTTATTTTAACTATTGCCTACATTTACTATTTAAACAATGGGATTAAATTGAATAGAGGGAATATTAAGCTACGCCCAATATTGATCTTCACAACTGCACTTCTTCCTTTTTTAGCTTTGCTTTTAATTGTAAAAAATCAATATCCTGCAGCTGTTTTTGCTTTAAATAAGACGCAAAATATAGTTTCCTATCAGGATTTTTTTCTTCCCTTTATATCCAGTTTTGATTTATCCTTTCTTTTTTTGAAAGGTGATTCTACTCCCTATCATTCAACAGGCAAAGAAGGAATGTTTCTTTTGGCCACCCTTCCCTTATTTATCTTAGGACTATATAAAATTGCCGTAGAGAAGAAGCCCTTGTATATATTTATATTCTCAGCTTTTTTCCTTTCACCCATTCTTTACGGTTTACCTGGTTCTGTTCATAGGGCCAGTAGATTAATGAGTCTTATACCCTTTTTTATAATCATAATCCTATTAGGTTTTAAGATTCTACTTGAACTGAAAACAAGATTGAAATTTTATCCCATACTTTTAGTGGGAGCACTTATTGTGCTTAATTACAAGTTTTTTTTGGCTGATTATTGGTTTGATTACCCTCATAGAGTTAATCAATCATTTGAAAAGCCAGCACATATAGTTTATGAAAAGGCAGCTAAAATTTCAAAGAATGAAAATTTAAAAGTATATCTTCACGATGATATTACAAGGAGGCATCCCACTGCTTATCTCTTTTTTGAGTTAGCTTATCTGCCGGAAAATCATCAGCAATGGGAAGAAGCAAAATTAGTTCCGGCAAAAAGTATAGTTATGGTTACAGACCAAGTTTTTAGCAGGAGTTTAAAAAATATTAAAGAAGTAGAAGTTTTAGAACATGGTAATATGGATATTATTCTGGTAATAAACAGATCAAATGAAGATACCAAAATTTAATTTTCTAAAAACATTAATATTTTTGTTAGTTTTTGGCTTTACTTTTGTTTTACGGACTCATAATTATGAAAGAGTTCCAACTTCTAATCATTTGGATGAAATGCTTTATGCTTGGTCTGGAATACATTTAATTGAAACAGGAGTTCCTGTGTCTTGGTCAACTCTTGATTATCCTAAAAGAGCAGAGGTTTTCAAGGGCAAAATTGACTATCTTGGAGGTTCTCCTGAGGCCTCTGTAACACTATATAAACCCTGGTTGGATGAACCACCTGTATTTGCTTTAATTGTTGGATACTTTGCTCATATTAATGGAGCTGATAGGAATCAATTTATTCCATCTACATATATAAGAATCCCAGTTGTTTTTATGGGTACATTGACTTCGATAATGATCTTTCTTATTGCTAGGTTTGTTTCTGGATATTGGACTGGTATTTTATCAATGTTGGTTTATGGAACAGTGCCTTTGATTGTTTTTGCCTCCCGAACTGCCATGCCTGAAAACTTTATTGCATTGCTTTTCACTATTATAATTTTTCTTCTACTAAAATTTCATAAGAATACTAAGTTTTGGTATTTAGTTCCCATCCCTCTTTTGATTGGGCTAGCTGGTTTATCAAAGCCAACAGGATTTTTTCTGCTGCCTTTTGCCCTCTATATGACTTTTGCAGGTTTATTTAAAGAAGGCAAATGGAAAGTTACACTAAAACCGATAGCCTATCTAGTATTGGCAACACTGCCTTTTATCGGAATATTTTTTTGGTATGGCTTACACTTTGACCCTGAAATTTTTTGGAATATAACTGGAATTCAATCTCATAGGCCTGTAGGTTTTGGAAGTTTAGGTTGGTTTTTTATGTCCCCTGCTTTTGATACCTCTTTTCTTAAAGATAGCTGGTATATTTTTTGTTTGCTTTCTGCTGCATTTTTCATTTTCCTTCCAAAAGAAGGAAATAAAAGATTCATAAGTTTCAGCTTTGTATATTGGATTATTATAGTGATGATTTCAGGAGGAGAAGGAGATCTTTTGCCCTGGTATAGATTTCCAGCCTTCCCAATGTTGGCTATTTTAGGTGCTTGGGGTATTCAATATGTTGTCAAGAATCCAAATTTCTTCACAACTTTTTTAGTCGCTGGAATGCTTCTTGGGAATAGATTGCTTTTAGTTAATGCCTTTCGTCCCAATATTGATCCTATGAGCTATAGGTGGCTGTTTACAGCTTTAATGCTGCCATCGGTGGCATTATCAGTATTTGACAATAAAAAATTAAAAAGCATATGCCGCTTAATAATAATTGCTGTGATTACAGTTGGGATATATTTTAATAGCATTTATATCTATAATGCATTTGAGATAAAGTGTGAGAATTTAACCTGTCCCTTTGTTCCATCATCTGACCTTTCCACCATTCATATACCCTTCTTCTGGAGATTTTTTGTATTAGGAGAACCTACTTATAAATGAAATACAAAGTTTATATTTTTTTAGTTTTAATAATTTTGCTTGCTTTTATTTTAAGATTTTATAAAGTTAGCGAAGTCCCACCATCTCTAAATTGGGATGAGGTTTCTATAGCATATAATGCCTATTCAGTTTTAAAAACAGGCAAAGATGAGTGGAATCAGTCTTTTCCTATACATTTTAAAGCTTATGGAGAATATAAGCTTCCTGCTCAAATTTATTTGAGCATCCCAGGAATCTATTTTCTGGGCTTGAATGAATTAGGAGTGCGTATAACACCTGTGATTTATGGTACCTTAAATGTTTTAGTGATGTTTTTCCTGGGA
Source organism: Candidatus Daviesbacteria bacterium RIFCSPHIGHO2_02_FULL_36_13 (assembly GCA_001777015.1). Classification (GTDB taxonomy): domain Bacteria; phylum Patescibacteriota; class Microgenomatia; order Daviesbacterales; family UBA10151; genus 2-02-FULL-36-13. The sequence goes on along the minus strand of MFCV01000047.1, from coordinate 59,333 downwards.
AGAGCGATATTTGCAAGTAATCTAGCAGGTTTAGTTGCGTCTTTTCTTTTGGCAATCTCTCCTTGGCACATACAGCTGACTAGAGGGTCTTTTGAGTCATCTCTGGCAACTTTTTTTATCTGTTTAGGAGTTTGGTTTTTAGTAAAAGGCTTCAAAGAGCCTAAGTGGTATGTATATTCGATGATTCCATTTGCCCTATCAGCCTTCAGTTATAATTCGGCAAGAATTTTTACGCCCCTATTTTTAGTAGCAGTCTTTTTAATTTATAGACATCATTTATTTAAATATAAAAAAATGATTATTTTAGCGATTACCTTATTTACTATTTTGCTTTTACCCTTAACACCCTATCTTTTAAGTGGTGAGAGGAGTTCAAGGTATAAACTGGTTAGCATTACAGATGATCCCGGATTAGTTTTAAGAATTAATGAGAATAGAGGAAATTCTAAATTACCCGAACCTTTCCCAAGATTAATACATAATAAAGTTACCTATGTAGCCACTTCTTTTACCAAGAATTATTTAAGTCACTTTACTCCTCAGTTTTTATTTATATCAGGGGCTCCTCATAAACAGCATCATGTACAAAATATTGGTCAGCTCTATCTTTTTCAGTCGCTATTTTTATTAATGGGTCTTTGGGGGCTTTTTAAATTTAATCATAAGTTTAAAAAATTATTATTGGCTTGGTTGCTGATTGCTTATATTCCTGTTTCGGTGACAGGGGATAGTATTCCTCATGCACTTAGAACCTTAATTACAGCACCTACTTATCAATTAATTTGTGCATTTGGATTTCTAATTTTCATAAATTGGATTAAAAAATACTCAAAGTTCATACAATCTAGTCTTATAGTGGGTCTACTTATTTTTGTTGTCTTAAGTTTAGGGTACTACTTAAATCAATATTACAATATTTACCCAAGAAATTACTCCAGGGATTGGCAGTATGGATATCAGCAAGCAGTAAGCTATGTAAATGAACATAAGAATGAGTATGATCAGATTGTATTTAGTAGGCACTACGGCGAACCCCATATGTTTACTTTATTTTTCTTAAAATTAGATCCCTCAAAATATCAAAATGATCCAAACCTTGAAAGGTTTGAAACACATGATTGGGTTCGTGTTTTAAGATTCGATATGTTCTATTTGACGAGCAGTGGCGAGGAAAAAAAGGTTCCCCTTTACTTTCCTGATTTAGGAGATAAAGAAACAACTTTTTCTGAAATTGTTAAAGAAAACCCCGGTAAAAAATTGTTATTTATAGGACGGGAAATAGATTTTCCAAATGAAATGCCAAGACTACTTAAAATCAATTTTTTAAATGGTGATAACGCCTTTGATATTGTTGAAATGAAATAGCATGGTTAAATTATTCCTGATTGCGATCACAGCACTTTCCCTACTTGTTAATCTTTATAGAATTTCTGAAGTACCCCCTTCCTTATCATGGGACGAGGCTTCTGTTGGGTATGACGCCTATGCTATAAGTATTGACGGTAAAGATCAGTGGGGGGAAAAATTTCCCTTAGCATTTAAATCTTTTGAGGAATATAAATATCCATTTCATATCTACTCAACTTCACTTTTTGTAAGTATTTTTGGGTTATCAGAATTTAGTGTTAGAGCACCATCTGCTATTTTGGGGGTGTTTAATGTTTTAATATTGTTTTTTTTAATCAAAGTTATTACAAAAAAGGAAGGATTAGCCTTAATAAGTGCCTTATTTCTCTCGATTTCTCCCTGGTTTATTCATTTCTCAAGACTTAACTGGGAGATTAATTTTGCGTTGTTCTTTTTTCTTCTGGGACTTTTATTTTTCTTTTATGGATTGAGTAAAAAATCTTTCTTTCTAATTTTATCATTCATTTTTTTCGGAATAGATTTATATACTTACAATGCATCAAAAATTTTTGTTCCAGTTTTTCTTTTGATTTTAACATTCATATATAGAAAAGAATTATTAAGTCTTAAATATATAACGATTGTTTCCTTTATTGCATTTGGGGTTATTATATCTTTTAGTTTCTTTAACCCAAGTTTGTCCGGTCTAACTAGATTTCAGCAAGTTAGTTTCGATCAAACTCTTGTTAGAAATACAATACTCTATAAAATCAGCAAAAATCATTATTTAGGTAGAGCAGAAATTATCTTAAAACAGTACCTTTCTCATTTTAGTCCTCAATTCCTGTTTAAATCAGGTGATAGCAATCCGCGTCACTCTTCTCAAGTGAGTGGACAGCTCTATATAACAGACTTATTTTTAATACCCCTGGGGCTTTTATTTTTAGTAAAGTCGAAGGAAAAATATCGTTTTATTTTTTTAGCCTGGTTTTTACTTGCCCCGCTCCCAGCCGCTATTGCTAAAGAAGCACCTCATGCCTCAAGGACTATGTTTGCTTTGGGAGGATGGCAAGTAGTTTCAGCCTTAGGAGTACTTTATCTTATAAAGATTATAGGAAATGATTTTAAAAAAATAGTCACAAGATTATTAGTAGTTTTGGTCCTGATTTCATTTTTTAGCTATCTTTACGGTTATTTTTATATCTATTCAAATAAATATGCTCATGTTTGGCAATATGGTTATAAAGTTTTCTTTGATAAATATAAGTCAAGATTTTCCGAATTTGATAATATTTTAATCTCTGATAGGTATGATCAGCCCTATATTTTTGCTCTTTTTTACTTAAAATATAATCCAGAAAAATTTAGATCAGAGGTTTCTTATAATGATACTATTCGCCGAAAAACATCACTTGTAAAATCATTTGATAAGTTTACATTTAGAGACATTGATTATTATCAAATTTCTAAAGGAAGAAATCTTATATTCACCCATCCAACAGATAAAATGGATGAAATTGAGTGGAAGGAAATAATCAGAAATCCTGATGGAAGCATTGGGGGATATGTATATGAATATGAAAAATAAAATTAATTTGCTGCTTTTAGTAATAATTCTTCTAGCTGCAATTTTGAGAATTTATAAAATAGATCAGGTGCCGCCATCTTTAAGTTGGGATGAAGCTGCGAATGGATATAATGCGTACACAATTGCAAATTATGGAAGAGACGAGCATGGAAAATATTTTCCAGCTTATTTTAGATCCTTTGGTGATGATAAGCATCCAATTCATATTTATCTTACTGCACCTTTTGTAAAAATTTTAGGATTAAATGAATTTTCAACAAGATTGCCATCGGCAGTTTTCGGTACCCTAAATGTTTTGCTGATATTTTTTTTGACAAATCTTTTGTTCAAGAATAAATTCATTGCTTTGTTTACAGCTTTTTTACTGGCTATTTCTCCTTATAATATTCATTTTTCAAGATTTAATCATGAGGTAAATTTCGTATTATTCTTTTTTATGTTGGGATTAGTCTTGTTTTTTACGGCTTTAAAAAAAGGAGGTTTATATCTCCCTTTTTCCATTTTAAGTTTCGGACTTTGTTTTATATCTTATCATCCAGCTAAAATTGTCGTACCCGTAATTTTGTTTTTCCTTTTTATTTTATACTTCCGTAATTTTTTACAAAACAAAAAAAGTCTTTTGCGAGCTTCTTTAGTAGCGGCTATCTTCTTAGTTATTATCTTAGTTAATCCTGAGTTGTTGGGAGTTGCGCGAGTTAATCAAACATTACTTAAAAGGGATAGGATTATCCAAACAAATCTTTACAAACAAACAGGTAATGAATTTTTTGGAAAACTAGATTTAATATTGACACAATATTCTTGGCATTTTTTACCTGAATTCCTGTTTATTAAAGGTGATGCCAATCCAAGATTATCTTTTCAGACTGGGCAATTTTATAAAATTGAGGCAGTTTTCTTAATTGCAGGAGTATTATTTTTGATACACAAAAGATCAAAAGAGGGATTGCTTCTTTTAGTTTGGGCACTCATTGCTCCAATACCTTCTTCGTTGACCGAAGAGGCTCCTCACGCAGCCAGGGCTTCCTTTATGATGGGAAGCTGGCATATTATTTCTGCTTTAGGTTTCTATTTTATCCTTAGTTTAGTACGCTTCCGTATTTTGAAAATTTTAATTTCAATGATAACAATTATTATTCTGATCTATTCTTTAAAATTAGGCTTAGACTACTACTATGGAGAATATGCTGAAAGATATGCCATTGAATGGCAGTATGGAATGAAGCAAATCGTGGAATTTGTTAAAGAGAATGAGGAATATAATCAGATTTTCGTTACTGATATAAGATCCCAACCCTATATATTCTTTTTGTATTATTTAAAGGAACCTATACCTGAATATTTAAATAGTGTATTGTACAATAATCTACAGGAAACCAAGAGTTTTAATATGACGGCTTCCTTTAGGAGTAATTACAGAGATTTTTATTTCGGGGGTTGGGATCCCGTAGAAAGTGCACCTCAGAAAGATAGACTATATGTGCTTAGTCCTAGTCAATATGGCGGATTAAGATATAGGGAAGCTTTTGATGTTAAAAAAATCATCCATTATCCTAATGGGGGAGTGGCTTTTTATATTGTTAGCGCAATTTAATTATGAATAATATATCTGTTGTTTTGGCTGTTTATAATGAGGAAGAAAATTTAAGAAAGTGTCTAAATTCTGTCAAGGGTTTAGCCTCAGAGATAGTAATTGTTGATGGAGGTTCAACTGATAGAACTATTGAGGTTGCTTCTGAATTTAATGCAGTGGTTATAAAAGCTATTAATCTCCAAAATTTCCATATCAATAAAAATAAGGCAATTGATGCGGCAAAGATGGATTGGATTTTACAATTGGATGCTGATGAAACTGTTTCTGAGGCCTTAAAAAAGGAAATTAAAAGTGTAGTTAAAAATAAAGACATCAATGGATATTGGATACCCAGAAAAAACTTTTTTCTAAGCAGATTTTTAACTAAAGGAGGGCAATATCCGGATTATACCTTAAGGTTGTATAGAAACGGCAAGGGAAGGCTTCCGGGGAAAGATGTACACGAACAAGCCATTGTAGAAGGAAAAGTAGAATATCTTAAAAATGATCTTATGCATATGAGAGATAAGAACTTCTCTACATATTATTTAAGATTCAATAGGTATACCGATCTTTTGGCTACTCAAATGAAAGAAAGGGGACAGAAAATAAATCCTTTTTCCTTTATAGAATATATATTTATGAAACCTATATTTTGGTTTTTAAAAGCTTACTTAAGACATAGGGGATATGTGGATGGATTTCCAGGGTTTGTTTTTGCATTCTTTTCCGCCCTTAGATTTCCCATATCATATTTAAAATTGTGGAGACTCAAATGAAAGTTGCAATAAATACCAGTACTTTAAAAAATGGACATAAATTAAGAGGGATAGGATACTATACTAGTAATCTTTTAAATCATCTTAAAAATGATGAAAGTTTAGAAGTATCAGAATTTAGTCAAATTACAGACTTAAAAGATGTGGATATTATTCATTATCCCTGGTTCGATTTTTACTTCCGTACATTACTCGTTAAAAAATATCCTACTGTTGTTACTATTCATGATACCATTCCTCTTTTATTTCCGGAGCATTATCCTGTTGGTATTAGAGGAAAGATCAATTTCTATTTACAAAAGTTAGCTCTAAAAAAATGTCGGTATATTATTACAGACTCCTTGATATCAAAAAACGATATTTTAAGATTTTTTAAAATTGATGAAAAAAAAGTTATTTCAGTGCCTTTGGCAGCAGATCCGATATTCAGAGTTTTAAAAGATACGGAGACTGCGAAAGTTAAAAGAAAATATGACTTGCCGGATCAGTTTTTATTATATGTAGGAGATGCTAATTGGACAAAGAATTTGCCTTTCCTAATTGAAGGTTTCAAAAATCTTATAGGGATTTCTGAATTTAAGGAAATTAAACTCGTATTGGTTAATGGAGTATTTCTGAAAAAAGTGGAAGATATTAATCATCCTGAATTGGAAAGTCTAAAACAAACAAACAGACTTATTAAAAAGTACAACCTAGAAGATAAAATTATTAAACCGGGAAGTATAGATAATAGTGAGTTAGTAGCTATTTACAACTTAGCTACCCTTTATATACAACCCTCATTGTACGAAGGATTTGGCTTGCCTGTTTTAGAAGCCTTATCTTGTGGTACTCCGGTTGTTTCATCTCAAGCAGGTAGTTTGCCTGAAGTAGGAGGAAGAGCTGTGATTTACTTTGACCCTACTAATTTAGAAAAATTTGTTTTAATATTAAAAAATCTTTTGGAAGATAGATCCGCCCTTACTAAATTGTCTCAATTAGGTTTACAACAGGCATCTAAATTTTCCTGGGAAAAAACTGCTGAACAAACAGCTCAAGTATACGAGCAAGCCATAAAAAATGTTTAGAAAAATTCTCTCCTTATTCTTAGTTTGGAGAATAGGACTTTTCCTCACAGCTCTTTTAGCGAGTTTCATTATTCCAGTTTATGGAAATAGTTTTCCTTATGCCAATGTAGCGCTTCAGGTTACAAATTTACCAAATTGGGTATGGGGATTTGGAGGTTTTGATGGAGTACATTATCTAAGGATTGCACAAAATGGTTATAATGCCGAGTTTAGCCAAGCTTTTTTTCCTCTTTATCCTGTATTGATTAATATTTTTAATGTTTTGCCTAAAAATCTTACACTAGATACAAGAATTTTTGTTGATCCTACTTATTTCTATATTGCATTTTTAATTTCAAATATATTTCTAATTGCTTCTCTTTGGATTTTTTACAAGCTTACTAGAATTGATTTTAATCATAAGATAGCTACTGGTTCTATGATACTGCTTTTGTCCTTTCCCACAGCCTTTTATTTTGGTGCTATTTATACAGAATCTTTATTTTTATTCTTAACTCTTTGTTCGTTTTATTTTGCCAGAACAAATAAATTTATCCTGGCAGGAATAACTGGGGCATTGGCATCTGCCACAAGGATTTTTGGGTTGCTTCTAGTCCCAGCATTAATACTGGAAGTTTATTTAAAAGTTAAGAGTAGAGAAATTAAATTAAAAAGCAAAGAGTTTATAAAAGCTGTGATAGGAATTTTAATAGCACCAGCAGGAACAATTATTTATATGTGGTATTTAAAAATAAACTTTAGTGATCCTTTATATTTTTTAACCTCCCAGCCAAGTTTTGGGGCAGAAAGAAGCTCGACAGATATAATTCTTTTACCCCAAGTGTTTTACCGGTATATAAAAATCTTTGCAACAGTACCTTTACAATCACATGCTTTTTTTAGTGCAGCTTTAGAATTTATTTTTAGCGTTGTTATATTAATAGCAGTAATTTTACTTTTCAAGAAAATCAGACTTAGCTACTTTATTTTTATTATTGGTTGTTTAATAATTCCAACACTTACTGGTACCCTCTCTTCAATGCCGAGATATGTCCTAATGAGTTTTTTGGCATTCCCCTTAATAGTATCTGCCTTAGGAAATAGTTTTAAATATCTTCTCTTTTCCTTTATAATTCTTCAAATAGTACTACTTAGTTTATTTATAAGAGGATATTGGGTAGCATAGATATATTATGAAAATTTTTGTTGTAGTTCCATCATTTAATGAAGGTAGAAGAATAGGAAGTGTGTTGGAGGACCTAAAGGGATCAGGTTTACCTATTATTGTTGTTGATGATGGGTCAAATGATTCTACTTATAATAATGCAAAAGGATATGATGTTTTAGTGTTAAGGCATAAAGTTAATTTGGGAAAAGGTGCGGCATTAAAAACAGGGTTTGAAGCAGCATTCTTAAAAGGGGCAGGCGCAGTGATTATGATGGATTCTGATGGTCAACATAAAGCAAAAGATTTAACCAAATTTGTAGAGAAAATAAATTCAGGTAAATATGATGTAGTCTTTGGTTCCAGAAATTTACGAACGGGAGTCCCCCTTATAAGATATGTGGGAAATAAGCTAGAATCTATGCTCATCTCCATTTTATTTGGGATATATGTTTCAGATCCTATATGTGGATATAGAGCTATAACTAAAAAGGCTTATCAAAAAATGAATTTGGAATCTCTAGGATATGATGTTGAAACAGAAATGGTTATTAAGACTAGGCAGATGGGTCTACGCTATTGTGAGGTTCCGGTAGAAACTGTATACTATGATAAATTCAAGGGTGTAACTGTATTAGATGCCATTAACATACTGTTTAATATTTTAAAATGGAGGGTGTTTAAATGATTTTAGGACTTCAAATTATTGCTTTAATATTTGCTCTTATTATGATTTATTTTGCCTATCTCCATTACAGAAGAGGCGAAATAAATGGTATGGAAATGTTATTTTGGTTAATTTCCTGGATAGGAGCAATGCTGATAGTGATTTTCCCGGAGGTATTTAGAGTTTTTGCGAGAACAATATTTGTTAGCAGAGCATTTGACTTAGCTGTCTTAGGAGGATTTATTCTTATAATACCAATAATTTATATAGCTTATATTAGATCTAAAAGAATTGAAAAAAAATTAGAGCAATTAATTCGGGAAACCGCCCTGAAAGATATAAAAGATGATAAAAGCAAAAAGTAATTCACCTAAAATTTCTATAGTAATGCCCTGCTTCAATTCTGTTGATTTTATTGAAAGGTCAATAAGATCTGTAGTTGAACAGGACTATGGGAATATTGAGTTATTTATTAAGGATGGCGGTTCCACGGATGGGACAGTTGATATAATCCTATATTATGCAAAAAAGTATCCAAATATAATTAGATGGATTTCAGCTAAAGATAAGGGGCAAACTGAAGCCATAAACTATGGAATGAAGAAGGTGAATGGGGAAATACTTTGTTATTTGAATGGAGATGATGTTTACAAAAAGGGAGCTTTAACAAAAGTAGCTGAATTTTTTGAGAAAAATCCCAGCATTATGTGGGCATATGGTAAGGCGGATATCATAAACAATGATGATAAAAAGATAAGGGGATGGATTACTGCTTATAAAAATTTCTGGCTTGAAAATTATTCTTATAACACTCTCCTGATATTAAATTATATCTCACAAATGGCTTGTTTTTGGAGAAAAGAAGCTTATGTAAAGGTTGGTGAGTTTGATGCAAAACAGCAGTATGTTATGGATTATGATTATTGGCTAAAACTGGGAAGTAAGTTTAAGGCAGATGTTATCAGAGGCTATTTGGCGAGTTTTAGATTAGTGTCAACTACTAAGAGCTCAACAGGATTTATTAAACAATTTCAGGATGAATATGAGACTGCGAAAAAATATACAAATAGTGATGTAATACTTTTTCTTCATCGTCTGCATATTTATGTAATAATTTTGATTTATTCATTGTTAAAATTTATAAATTCCTTTTCATCGGCGAAGTTAAACCAGCAAGGAAATGACTAGTATGTTTTCTTTAAAAGATAAAAGTATTCTCATTACCGGTGGAGCAGGTTTTTTAGGAAGCTATGTTGTTGAAAAAGTTTCAAATAGAAGTCCTAAAAAGATATTTATCCCCAGATCGGATCAATTTGATTTAAGAAAACAGGAAGTTTGTAAAAAAGTTGTAGAAAATATTGACTTAGTTATTCATTTGGCAGCGAATGTTGGAGGTATAGGTTATAACCAGGCAAAACCCGGGGAATTATTTTATGACAATTTAGTAATGGGTGTACACCTTATGGAAGAAGCCAGAAAAGCTGGGGTAAAAAAGTTTTTGGGATTAGGAACTATTTGCCAATATCCAAAATTTACCCCAGTTCCTTTTAAAGAAGAAGATTTATGGAATGGCTATCCTGAAGAAACAAATGCACCCTATGGCTTAGCGAAAAAGATGATGCTGGTGCAAGGTCAGGCTTATAAACAGCAATATGGGATGAATGTAATTCACCTTATGCCGGTTAATTTATATGGGCCTGGGGATAATTTTAGTCCGGAATCATCGCATGTTATTCCTGCTTTAATTAAGAAATTTGTTGATGCAAAGACAAGGGGGGATGAATTTGTAGTTGTTTGGGGAACTGGTAAGTCCACGAGAGAGTTTTTATATGTTGAAGAAGCTGCAGGAGCAATTGTTATGGCAGTTGAAAAATACGATGGTATTGAACCAATTAATCTGGGTTCATCATTTGAAATTTCTATAGAGGTTTTAGCAAACCTCATCAAAAAAATTGTTGGTTTTAAGGGAGAAATTGTTTGGGATAAAACTAAACCAGATGGTCAACCTCGCAGAAAGCTAGATACAAGTAAGGCTAAAAAGGAATTTGGATTTGAGTCTAAAATTCCATTTGAGGAAGGTCTAACTAAAACAATAGAATGGTATCTCAGTCAGGAGAAGAAATGAATTTAAATGTGATAAATGGGGTTTCCTTAATTATTCCCGTTTTAAATGAGGAAAAAACCCTAAAGACGATAGTTTCTAAATGTTCAACTCAAAAAATCGTTAAACAGCTTGTTATCGTGAATGATGGTTCGACAGATGATACAAAAAAGATTCTAGATGAGATAAATAAAAATAAATCTACAAACAAAAAACTACTTATAACCGTTGTTCATCATCCAAAGAATATGGGGAAGGGTGCAGCCATTAAAACAGCCCTAAAACATGTAATATGTAAGTACGTGATGGTACAAGATGCTGATTTAGAGTACTCACCTGATGATATAAAACCCTTGTTGGATGCGGCAGAAGTTTCAAAGGACGGAATTATTTTTGGGACAAGAGCAGAACATAGAAAAAAAGCTTATATATTGGCCCAAATTGCTAATTGGTATTTGAGCTTAATGTTTAATATCCTATTTGGTCTTAATTTATCAGATAGCTATACTTGTTATAAGTTAATGCCTAAAGCTGTGTGGTTAAAACTGGATTTGCAATCTAATGGCTTTGAAATAGATTCTGAGCTTATTGCAAAATTAGGTATTAAGAAGTTAAAAGTTAAAGAGATTCCAATTTCATATTTTCCTAGAAAATATTCTGAGGGTAAGAAAATTAAATGGACGGATCTTGTAAAGGCAAGCTGGGTGGCTTTTAGAATTCGCTTAATGAATATTTAAGCAGATTTAGCTAATTTTTCTATTTCAGATAAAACTTTAACTACTTCTACTCCTAGGTTTATATCCGAAGTTATTTTTTTACCATTTTGTATTGAGTCGACAAATTCTTTTAATTCACAATTTAAGGAAAGATCATGATTAAAGCTAGGAAATTCCGGTGATTTACCCCCTTTATAAAATGAAATTTTATGTTCTGTATTTGTATTATCAAATACAATTTTTTTACCGGACAAGCCATTGATTATTAATCTCCTGGTCTTTTTAGATCCAGACCAGCCTATATGAATCATCCCTCGGATTCCATTTGAAAATGTAAGCTCAATTTTTAATTCATCTAATTGATTTCTCGTTGCATGAGTATGAATGATTTTTATCTTCTTTACCGGTTTCCCAATTAAATCTAGCATTATTGATACAGGATGAGGCCCCCAATCCCAAATAACTGAGACGTCGTCTCGTTTCTGGCTGAGTAAGCCTTCAAAACTAATAGATTCAATTGATCCCAATTCTTTTAGTAATCTTTTGCATTCTTTTATTGCTGGCTCATAAAGATATAAATGACCTACTAATACCCTTGGCTTTTTCCCTTGCCAAATCTTTTGTAATCCAATAGCATCTTTAAGATTAGTAGTGAGAGGTTTTTCGATTAAAAGGTTAAAGTTATTTTCTAAAAACTTTTTTGCGATTTGATAATGAGATGAAGCAGGACTTGCAATAATAATACCGTCAATTTTTTTATCTAATAAATCTTCCAAGGAAGTAGTTTTTATATATTGATCTGAAAGGGGATCTAAAGTGCTTAGGCTTTGGGAATAAACATATTTTATCCTGCAGTTATCTAAGAGGAGGGCGGTTTTCAAAAAATTCTGCCCCCATGCGCCTGCGCCAATAAGAGCTAAATTAACCATAGATTTATAAATTATACTCTTCTTTGAACCAAAGAATAGTTTGGTTCAAGCCGGTTTTTAAATCTATTTCAGGTTCGTAGTTTAGTTGTTTTTTAATTTTAGTCAAATCAGGACAGCGTCTTTGAGGTTCTCCTGCGGGATAATTTGGGGGATAATTTTTTCTTAAGGGTTTGGCACCATTATTTAACATATCAGTTATCATTTGTGCTAATTCAAACATTCCAATCTCTGGTTTATCATTACCGATATTGTATACCTCGCTATTTTTACCGGATATTAAAACTTTAAAAATGGCTACAACGGCATCTGTTATATAGCAAAAAGTTCTAGTCTGTACTCCCTTATCGTGCACAGGTAAATTTTCACCTTTTAAACCTTTATAGATAAATGTAGGAATAACTCGGTAATCAATATGCTTCATTCCAGGACCATAAATATTAAAAGGCCTGACTATTTTTATAGGGACGTTATAAATTTGGTTGTAAGTTATACATAGAGTTTCTGCCAGTCTTTTCGATTCATCATAGCAAGCTCTTGGACCAACGCTTGAGACATGTCCAGCATAGGTTTCAGGAGTGGGTACGGAAGCTGGATCAGGGTCGCCGTATATTTCACTTGATGAGAAAAAAAGAAAACTAGCAGGTTTAGTAACTCTTGCTAATTCAAGTAGATTTTTAGCTCCTAATACTGCACTTTCAATAGTCTCCAAGGGGTATTTTTTATAATAGAAAGGAGAGGCTAGTCCAGCCGCATGAACAATATAATCCACTTTTTCATTTGTAATAATTGGAAGCCTTACATCTCCATCCATAAATTTGAAATTTTTATCTTTAATATCCAAAAGGAAATTATTCCTTGAACCGGTTATGTAATTGTCTATGGATATAACTTTACATTTATTTTTGAGAACTTTTTTATTAAGTAGAAATAATACTGCATTAAGATAGCTTCCAATGAATCCGGATCCACCTGAAATAAGAATTGTTTTACCTTCCAGCTTTTTAGCCTCATCTTTTATTCTTTCAACAATGTTATTTAAATCCTTTTTTGTAATACTAGACATAGGTTAAACTATATGGGCATCAGGAACAGGTATTATAAAGCTACCGCCACCTTTTTTAAAGTCTGCTAATTTGTCCATTAAAGGTTGAGCAAAATTCCAAGCCAGGATTAAAATATAATCAGGTTTAGTTTCAGCAATTTTACTAAAGGGTGCAACAATAATATGAGTTCCGGGTGTATACAAGCCCTGTTTGTATTCACTGTCGTCAACAATATAATCTAATATTTCAGGCCCTATTTTAAAATAATTAAGTAAAGTATTTCCTTTGGCAGGAGCACCATAACCAACTATAACTTTACCCTGGGCTTTTATTTGCTTAAGAAGATTTGTAAGGCGCTTTTTATTATCTTCAATTTTCTTTGCGAATTTTTTATATGTTTGAATTTTATTTAAGCCTAATTTTATTTCAATCTCGATATACTCCCGGATGATATTTTTAACAATATGTTTTGAACCGTCTTTTTTTACAAAGATTCTTAATGAGCCACCATGAGAGGTTACTTTTTTAGCATCGAATATTTCCATAGAATGTCTTTTAAAAAGTGCAGTTAAGGCACGAATTGACAAATAGGATACATGCTCATGATAAATTGTATCGAACAAATTTTTCTCCAAGAAATCTACAAGGTATGGAAACTCAATAACAAAAACACCATCCTTAGGGGTAAGTATTTTAACTGATTCAACTATCTCGTCAAGATCATTTATATGAGCAAAAGCATTGTTTGCGCAAACAACCTCCGCCATTCCATATTTTTTAGCAATATCAGTTGCGACTTTTCTATTTAAAAAAAAGGGGAGAGTAGGTATGCCCTTCTTTGTAGCTTTCATTGCTATTTCTACTGCAGGATCTACCCCCAAAACTTTCATACCGTTCTTTTTAAGGGGGTTAAGTAAGATACCGTCATTACTACCTATATCAATAATGAAAGAATTTTTATTTAACTTGAGTCGTTTAATAATATCTTCGGCATACTCCTCGAAGTGAGCGACAAAAACTGGAGAAGTAGAGGAAACATATAAATAATTCCTGAACAGAATTTCAGGAGATACAACATGAGTTAATTGTAATTGTCCGCACTTTTGGCAGAAGTTAACCTCTAAAGGAAAAAAATCTTCTTTTTTTTTAAGCTGGCTTTTATTTAAAAATGCATTGGCAGGAGGGGTAGGGGAAAGTTTTATAACTTTCTTTAGCTTTTTGCTTTTGCACATCCTACAATAATTTAGTTTAAATACTTTTCTTAAGCTTCTATTTCCCATCTGGAGCGACTTTCAGGCGGACAGTATCAGATTCATAATGATCTTGATCACGAGTTTCTGTGGTGAAAGCTAAAAAAACAGTATCCTCCAAGAATTCCATAGAATGAGCAATCATAGGTTTCGAGAGAACTAAGTCGCCAGGCTCTAAAATGACCGACTCGGTATTAGAGTTTGGTTTATTCATATCTTTTTCAGAATATCTGAATTTACCACTTAAACAGTAAACATAATGGTAGTCGTGTTTATGATAATGATTCGCCCTCTGAGTACCCTTTTTGCTGGTTATGTATAGCACTGCCCTTAGCTTTAAACTGTCGTCATTTACTAAACGCGTTATGTATCCTCTTTCATCCTCAAACTCAGGTTTTGTATGAGTAATTTTTATTGCCATATAAGATAGGCTCTAGTGTATATAGGTTTCTATTTATTGTCAAGAAAAACTTTTATACAAAAATGTAATATAATTTTGAAAGGATGAAAAATTTAAATCTTAATATATTCATAAAACTTTTAGTTTATTGGTATATCTTTATTTTTGTATCCACAGAAATTCTATCCTACTTTAATCTCTTAGAGAGA
>MFCV01000047.1:0-44510 GCA_001777015.1 Candidatus Daviesbacteria bacterium RIFCSPHIGHO2_02_FULL_36_13 | reverse complement strand
AAGCTTAATTTTTGTACTGTTACTTTCTATAATAACTTTTGTTCAGGGTTTTTTCAGTGCTCCCAATACTACAGACAGTATGGTATATCACATTCCTAGAGTAATGTACTGGATACAAGAAAAATCTGTATTTCAGGAAGTTATAAGAACCTCGCATGATTACATGGCTCCATTTGGTGAATACATTTTACTTCATTTATATCTCATAGCAGGAAGTGACAGAATATTATTTTTATCTCAATGGATTGCTTACGTATTTTCAGTCTACATAATAGGATTAATTGCTTTTCAGTTAGGAGGCAGTCACAAACTGATACAACTTACCCGACTATTTACAGCAACTTTGCCAATTGCTGTAATGCAATCATCTAGTACACAGGTGGATATGGTTGTCACAGTATTGCTTCTTCTAAGTTTACATTTAGCGCTTATTTTGAAACAGTCTTATTCTCTTAAGTATTTAATCTTGCTTGGTTTTACTCTTGGCCTTGGATTTCTGACTAAGGCCACTTTTGCATTTTATTTCTTGATACCGATTAGTGCACTAATTTTTCCTTTACATAAGGATTTTAGAAAATCAATATTACTTTTAATTCCTATTTTTTTTATAATTTTTTTACTTCAATCAAGATTAATTTATCAAAATTTTTCTTTATATGGAAACCCTTTAGGATTAGAGATTTCTGATAAAGGAGGGGAGTCGGTTTATGTTAATGATTTAATTACCCCTTCGAGTGTCCTTTCGAACCTAATACGCAATTTCTTTGTACATATGCCCGTTCCGTTTTTTTCTACTTTTATACAAACAAACATTATCAATCTCCACAGCTTAATTGGACTTGATATTAATGATCCAAGAATTACTTGTTGCGGTACGGAATTTATTATCAGATCTATCATATATCCTCAAGAGGATATTGTTTCTAATCCCATACACCTAATTGCTATAGTTGCAGGAGGAATTTTGCTTATTTTCAAGAGAGGGCTAAATAGTATTTTACAGATTAAAATTTTATATCTGTCGACAATTGTTTCATTTGTATTTTTTTCAACACTAATTAAATGGCAGCCTTTTCATTCAAGATTAGAAATACCGTTTTTTATTGTAGGGACTATGTGTTCTATTGCTATTTTTAACCATCTTAAAATATTAAAGCCTTTATATATCGGTGCTATTTTATCCTGTTTACTTGCCTTGATTGTTGTATTCTTTAATGTCTCAAGATCTTATATTTCATATAGTGTATTTTATGATATGGTAAAAACCCTAAAGCCGCCTTTATCAAGCATACCTGAATCTTTTTATTTAAAACCCCGGGACCAGCAATATTTTAATGCCAGGTATTACTGGTATGAACCCTATATGAGTGTTATAGAACTTCTTAAAAAAGAAGATAAAGGAGAGATAACTCTCAGTTTAGAAGATGAATTTGAATATCCTTTTTGGATTTTGATGAAAGAGAATCAAATTGATAAAAAAGTAATTCATTCATCACAGATTAAGGGTGATACTATTATAATATCCACAAGCACTCATGAATTTAGTAAGGAAGGTTATATCACTACATGCTACAAAACTCATATTGAATATGGTTTTGCATGTTTATCAAAAAGTAATTAGGTAAGAATATATTTCTTCCAAAAATCCCTGTCATATCTAGCCCAAGCATGAACCCCAAAAGGAAGTTTTCTGTGATTTATCTCAAAAGATTTTCTAGGAAATCTTTCAAAACCAAACTGCAGAGCAATTTTTAAAGAGGGTATCTTATATGTTGGATCATACTTTGGTGCCTCTAATGTCCAAAATCCATCTTCATTAAAAGGGTAATTATCAGCTGGAGCATTTAACCAAATATCATGAGATTTTCCTTGTATTAGTGCTAACAAAAACCAAAGTTTTCTCTTTAATGAGCTTTTTGAAGTTCTTGTAGCGGAATTATTTACAATATCTAGTATTTTAATAGCCTTCTTTATATTTCTTAAAGAAAACCCCCCATTACCTCCGGAAGGAGGAGAACCATTTTTATGAGAGAGGTAGCCAATAACAGGTGTAACCCATGGAGCTGCAACAAAGTCATATTCGGAATTTACCCATTTTTCTAGTTGATTGGAAAATACTAATGCATCAAGCTGATAAATAAGCATAAAATCATATTTTTTAAAAATTTCATAAAAGCTTTTTGAAAGATACATTTCATTAGCTCTTCTTATAGTTCCAAAAAAATTATTATCAACTTTTTTTACCTTAAATCCCAAGGTCTCAAATGCTTTTGAGCTAATATTTTTGGGTATCACAAAAAAAGTATCATATTTTGGTAGGTATTTCTTAAGATGGAGTAGGGAAATATTATCTTCAGGTGATAGATTTGGTCGGTGAGTAGGAATAACGATTACAGTTTTCTTATGTGACATTTTGATTCCTTATTTTTTCTATCAACTCTTGAACTCTTACACCCTCATTAAATGAAGGGATAAATTGTTTTTCCTGAATTATTGAGTTAATAAACCTAGTAGCTAATTTTCGAACAATCCTTACTCTTTCATCTTCACCTTCTATGTTTTGCTCATGAGGAAGGGGTAATTGTTTTTCTTCTCCGTTCTTTTTAATTTTTATAATGAAATTTGAGGTAATATTATTTTCATTTTCTAAGTTAATTGTACCTTCATCACATATAAATTCTAATTGATGCTTATTTACATCACTTGAATTGCAATTAATATGTGCATTACACAAAACTCCATTCTCAAATTCTAATTGTAAATCTACTCCAACATCTCCACCATTAGGACTCTTCGATGCGTAGGATAATCTACTTTTTAAATCAAATATCTTACCTGCAAAGTATTCCAGATAATATAACGAGTGGGAGAAATAGAAGGATAATGCCCCACCACCTTCTGCTGTATTTGTTTTCCAAGAGGATTTTTGATTCTTAATATCATAGCTTAAAAAATCCCACTTTAAATTTATTTGTTTTAAATTGCCGCATACTTTTTTATCAAGCAGTTTCTTAACCTTCTTCCATTCTTCAATTTCTGGAAAAAGAAAATCGATTGCATGTACTATTTTCTTTTGACTGGCTAACTGAAGAAGTTCTTGAGCTTGTTCTAATGTAGCAGTAAGCGGCTTTTCTGCAAAAATATGTAATCCTTTTTCGATAGCAGCTTTAGCAATTTCATACTGGGCGTTGGGCGTAACAGCCAAGGCTATTGCCTCCAAATCTTCTTTATCCAGCATTTCCTGCCAACTTCTATAAATTTTTTTTAAACCAATGCTCATACAATAATCAAGCATTCTTTCGCTTTCGCTTCCACAAATAGAAATTACCTTACAATTCGGAGTTGAATTAAAGGCAGGGAGTAAGCCATAAAGACCAAAACCTGAACCAACTATACCAACTTTTATCATTTTATTTATAGTATTATACTTTTGAATTTTTAACTATTTGGAAATCAGGAAGGGGAATTACAAAATCTGATTTTAACCCACGTTTTTTTAATTGTTCCATAATAGGTTTTGCATAATGCCATGCCAGTATAACTACGAAATTTGGTTGCTCATCTATTAATCTTTGGTTATTGATAATGGGGATGTGTTTGCCAGGTAAGAATTTATTTAATTTCAAAGAAGTGGACTGCTCAGCAATATAGGGTAAAAGCTCGCTATCTACACCGTAATAATTTAATAGAGTTGAAGCTCTGGCAGGACAAGAATTTCCTACGACCAATTTACCAGTCTTTTTAGTTTTAATCAAAAAGTCCATAAACTCCAAACGAGCCTTTTTAACACGATCTGCAAATTTTTGAAAGGTAGAAAGTTTTCCAAGGCCAAATTTCTTCTCATATTGTAGCAGCCTCTTTACAGAGGGGTTTACCTTCTTTCCTTTTCCTTTTGTAGCATAGACTCGGATATTGCCGCCGTATCGATCTCCTCTCTCAACATCAGTAATAGTGAAATCGTATTGCTCAAACAATTTAATATAAGCTTTTAGTGAATATGTCCTTAGATGTTCGTGATAGATAGTATCAAATTGACCGCCTGCAATTACATCGAGAAGATAATGTGTCTCATTAATAAATACACCGTCTTTACTTAAAAGGCTATATGCTCCCATTATAAATTCACCTAATGTTTGCATATGTGCAAAAGTATTTGTAGTTATTACCAAAGAAGCTGGTCCATATTTTTCCTTAATTTTACTGGCAGTCTTAATATCAAAAAAAGATTGAATTGTTAGAATGCCATTTGCGTTAGCGATTTTAGCAATATTAGTAGGTTCTACCCCAACAACTTTTATACCGGCCTCTTTAAAACCACTAAGAAGAGTTCCGTCATTGGATCCTACATCTATAACTAAATCTTTAGAAGTAAGGTTGTATCTTTCAATAAGTGAATTACTAATTTTTTTTTGATATTCTGCAAGTTCTTTAGTAATCCCGCTTCTGTAAGGGTAATCCGGGTGATATACCTCAGATCCATCTACACAGTAATCTAATTGTACACAAGTGCAGTTCTCGCACCAAATCATCCTCAAAGGATATGTTTTTTCCGGTTCATTAATTGTCTCTTTTGAAAGGAGAGTATCACAGAGCGGTTGATGGCCTAGATCTAAAACAGTATGAAGCTTTTTTGAGTTGCAAACCTGACAACTATAAATAGGTCCTGATTTTATTAAATGATGCTTAGGATAACTTAAACTCATGTTCCAATTCCTTTATAAATTACTCCCTTTTTTAAGAAAGAGTGTTTATCATATATTCTTCTTCCATCAATAACAATAGGTTTTTTCATCATTTTAATAAAAAATTCGGGAGATAATTTTATATATTCATCCCATGCTGTAACAACAATAGCAGCTTCTGCGTTTTCCAAAGCTTCTTTTAAAGTATCTGCAAGGGTAATTGGAAGATTGGTAAGTTGAGGAGATATATTTTCCTTGTATGCCATTGGATCATGAGCTACAACGATAGCTTCTTGCGAAAGTAGAGTTTCGATAATGGGAAGGGCAACAGACTCTCGTATATCATCTGTGTTTGGTTTAAAGGTGAGACCTAGGACAGCAATTTTTTTGTTTTTTAAATTTGCTGCGCCCATAGCCTTCTTTAAGAGTAAAATCATTCTTTGGGGTTGAGTGGTGTTAATGTCAATAACACTTTTAATAAGTCCTCCCTCACTACCTATTTCATCTGCAAACGAAGACAGAGCTTTTATATCTTTTGGGAAACAGCTTCCTCCAAAACCACAACCTGAAAGGATATAACTTAAAACTCCAGGTTTTATTCTCTGACTATTGATTATGGGGCTTAATCTTTTATCAAGATGTACGCCTTTCCATACATCTAAAACATCAACATTTTCTGTAGTTTCTGCGATCCTTGAAATTTCATTTGAAAAACTAATAAGAGTGGCAAATAGTGAATTTGCTGCATATTTTGTGAACTCTGCTGTTGCAAGATTTGTAAATATTTTTGGAACTGATAATTTTGAATAAATTTTTGCAAATTCTTTTCCGCTTTTATCATCTATTTGCCCAATAATAATTCTATCTGGATTTAGGGCATCTTCTATGGCATTGCCCTCTCTTAAAAATTCAGGATTCATACATAATCCAAATTCTCCTACTTTTTTCTTTGAATATTTTTCCAGTATTGGTTTGATTACTTTTTCCGTTATTCCTGGTAAAACAGTTGATTTAACAGCTATTACATGATAGTTTTTTACTTTTCCTAAAGATTCTCCTATTTGAGCGGATGCAGTTTTTATAAATGATAAATCTATCTTGCTATTAATAGTGGGTGTACCGACAGCAATTATTGTTACATTTGATTCTAGGATAGCGCCTTGCAAATCATTTGTAGCTTTCAAAGTTCGTTCTTTAAGTACCTTTTTAAGATACTTATCAATATCGGGTTCAAAAAAAGGGGATTTTCCTTTATTAATTTTTGAAACTTTATTTTTATCGTTGTCAACACAAATAACTTTATGATTTTGTAGAGCAAGAGATATTCCCGTGACAAGTCCAACATAACCTGTACCTACAATAGCTATTTTCATTTATATATATCCTTATACCAGAGCATTGTATTTTTAAGTCCTGCATCTAAAGTGATTTCAGGATTATAATCTAAGTCTTTTTGGGCTTTAGCTATTTGGGGGCATCTACGATTCGGATTATCTGTCAGATAATTTTGATCAGCACTCTTTTCTTTAATAATTTTTCCAGAATATCCAAAATGTTTTAAAGCTATGCTTTTCATTTTTTCTGCCAGCTCAATAATGGAAATTTCAGGATTTTCTACACCGATATTATAACTTTCTGCCTTTTTGCCTTTTATTAATACTTTTAAATATCCAACAATTGCATCTGTTATATAGCAAAATGTGCGGGTTGGGGATCCTTCGGAAAGAAGAGTGATATTTTTATTAGATAAAATATTATTTGCAAAATCTGGAATAACTCTTCCATCTGTAATTCTTAATCCTGGCCCGTAATTATTAAAGGGCCTAGCTATTTTTATGGGAAGGTTGTGAACCCTTGAATAATTTACACAAAGTGTTTCCCCAAATCTTTTGGATTCATCATAACAAGCCCTTGGCCCGGTACAAGAAACATTTCCTCTATAGGTTTCGGGAGTTGGAATATTTCCTTCTAGGGGATCGCCATATATTTCGGAGGATGAGAAAAATAATAATCCTTTAACCTCCTCTTTAGACTTACTTTTCTTTACCATATATTCTAAAACATTCATAAGGCCTTGAATATTTGCATTGATTGTTTCTATTGGATATTGGCGGTAAAAAATAGGGGATGCAATGGAGGCTGCATGGATAATATAGTCGAATTTTTTACTTTTGGCTAGTTTATATTTTGTAACATCAGATTTAACTACTTGTATGCCTTTTTTAGATAGCCACTCCGGAATACCTTTAAGGAAAATATCCAGTGCATAGACTTGAATTTTTTTTTCTGGATAAAGATTATTCCAGGCAATAATAGATTTGATAAAGTAATAACCTAAGAATCCGTTAGCTCCAGTGAATAAGAGTGTATGGTTAGACAGAGCCTCAAATTCCTCTTTTGCTTTTTTGTGAATATATTTTAAATCTTCTTCCTCTACGTCTCTGCTCAGAGCCATTATTTCCACACCTTCCACTTCGGATTTTCTATCCATAGTTGATTTAAACTATCCACATCAGAGTAAGTATCCATAGAATGCCAAAATCCTTCGTGAGTAAATATGGAGAGCTGGTTATCCTTTATCAGCCTTTTAATGGCTGGATGTTCATATTCTCCTTCGCGGAAGTATTTAAAAACTGATCTTTTAAAAATCATAAAACCTCCATTTATCCAGTCAGATAATACGGGTTTTTCTAAGAATTGCCAAACGAGTTGTTTTTCATCAACTGCAAGTAAACCATACCTGCTTCTTGGATGAACTCCAGTCACTGTTCCAATAGTCCCCTTTTTTTTATGAAATTTAACAAGATCTGCAATATTTATATCTGCAACACCATCTCCATATGTAACCATAAAATCTTCATCAGACTCTGGTATAAAATCTTTGATTTTGAGAATTCTTTCCCCAGGTAATGTTTCTAAACCAGTATCTACAAAGGTAATTTTAAAGTCATCTTTTTCTTTATCATTCTTATTTCTGTGAAGTTGCGTATAACCACTTTTAGTATGAATAGTAAAATTGTCAGCAAAATATCTTTGATTCAAAAAATAATCTTTAATATAGTCACCCTTATAACCTAAAGCAATGATGAATTCATTAAATCCATAGTGGGAATAAATTTTCATGATATGCCAAAGCATAGGTTTATTACCAATGGATACCATTGGTTTTGGTTTAAATTCTGTCTCTTCTTTAAGTCTATAACCCAAGCCCCCACTAAGAATAACTACTTTCATATAATTTGCATTATGATTTTAACATAACATGACCATATTGTCTGACTTTGAAAATCTGTTAGAATACATAAAATATATGAGTGATTACATAAGACATTTGCAGGAACTCTATACACCTGAAACATTTAAAAGAAAAAAAGATTATATTGACTATAACTTAGGAAGTTATCTTAGTAAAATAGGATATAAAAAGTTAAAGGTTTTAGAGGTAGGTCCTGGGATGGGAGAATTTGAAAGTTATTTAAATGATAAAGGGGTAGTTGATATTGATATTGCTGATAATGATCAAGGTATATTAGATTATAGTTTGAGTAAATATAAAATAAACAAAGCTATTCTAACAAAAAAGATTGAGGATTTAGACAAAAAAATAAATAAATACAATCTTATCTTTTTAATGCAGGTTTTAGAGCATATCCCTATTGATAAATATTCAGAAACAGTAAAGATTTTATTTAAACATCTAGAAAGAGGTGGTTTTTTAATAATAGTTGTACCCAATGGCAATAATCCCTTAGGGTTAATAGAAAGATATGGAGATTTGCAGCATACAGGATGTTTTACAGAACAATCCTTAAAAGATTTAATAAATGTATCAGGGCTAAAGAATTATCAAATAAGGATTAGAGGATATGAAATCCCCACCTATAGTATAATTAATGTAATAAGAGTATTATTGCAAAAAATCCTACATCTGTTTTTACTTTTAATTATGATTATTAATGGCGGTATCTATTTTAAAACAATGACACCTAATATTATGATGGCAGTTAATAAAAAATGAAAAAAATATTAATAACAGGAATTACTGGATTTGTAGGATCTCATCTGGCAGATTATGCACTGAAAAAAGGTGTTAAAGTTTATGGATTAAAAAGGTGGAACTTATCAAGACTTAGGAATGTAGCACATCTATTAGACAAAGTAGAATTTTTTGATTGTGATTTAACTGACCCAATTGGAATAAGAAAAATCATAAAAAAAATAAATCCTGACTGGGTTTTTCATTTAGCAGCTGAAAGTTTTGTAAGTCCTTCTTGGGATCATCCATCCCACTATATGGATGTGAATTTTAAAGGAACTGTAAATATTCTTGAAGCAATTCGGGGGGCAAATATAAATCCAAGATTTTTTATACCTGGATCAGGAGAGGAATATGGTGATATACCTGAAAATGAAATACCAATAAATGAAAATACCCTTATTAGGCCGGTTAATCCATATGCTGTGAGCAAAGTTGCACAGGATTATATCGGATATGTTTATTTTAGATCATATGGGCTTAATGTAATTAGAACCAGGGCATTTAACCATGAAGGTCCAAGAAGAGATAATGTTTTTGGAATTCCTTGGTATGCTTACCAAATTGCCCGAATAGAGGCGGGAAAACAAAAGCCAATTATCAGAGTAGGACACATAGAAGATAGAAGAAATTTTACCCATATTAAGGATTTAGTTGAAGCTTATTGGCTTGCAATAACTCACTGCAAGCCTGGTGAACTATATCTAATAGGTTCTGATGAGAAGGATCATATTTATTCATACCGTGAAATTCTAGGGATGTTAATAAAAATGTCTAAGGTGGGTAAAGTTAAAATAGTGCAGGATCCTCAGTTCGTAAGACCCACCTCGGTTCCTAGATTAATAGGGGATACCTCAAAATTTAGAAAATTAACTGGATGGAAACCAAAGATAGATGTTAATACAGTTCTTGAGGACACACTTGAATATTGGAGAGATTTTATTAAGAATGATAAATATTAAACAAGCGGTCATCCTGGCAGGCGGCCAAGGGAAAAGACTTCTCCCGTTTACTTTAAAAAATCCTAAACCACTTGTAATGGTTAATAAAAAGCCATTTTTAGAGCACCTTATTAATTTACTTAAAGATAATGGGATAAGGGAAGTTGTAATTTTAACGGGTTTTCTTGGTGAAAAAATTAATGAATATTTTGGTGATGGTAAAAAGTTTGGTATAAAAATTAAATACTCGCAAACCCCCTTTTTAGATGAGAATGGGCAGGAAAATGAAAGTGGACTAAGGATAAAGAATGCCGAAGAGCTACTAAATGATCATTTTCTTTTAATGTATTGTGATAATTATTGGCCGCTGCAGCTGAAAAAATTAATAGATTTTTACAACGGTCATCCATCGGATGTTTTAATAACTGCCTATTCTAATTTAGACAAATCTACGAGGAGTAATTTATTTATTGATGAAAATGGATACGCTATTAAATATGACAGCACTAGATCACAGAAGGACTTAAATGGGGTAGATATTGGATTTTTTATAGTAAATAAAAAAGTTTTAGACTTTTTACCTAAATCAAATTCTAAATTTGAAACAAGGGTTTTACAAAGTTTAATTCCAAAGAGAAAATTATCAGGATATTTAACTAATCAAAAATATTATTCAATTGGGGATATGAAAAGGGTTAAATTAACAGAAAAATTTCTTACCCCTAAAAAAGTTATGTTTCTAGATAGGGATGGAGTTATAAATAAGAGGCCTCTTAAAGCGGATTATGTTAAAAAATGGGAGGAGTTTGAATTCTTACCAGGTTCTATAGAAGCAATAAAACTTTTAACTAAATCAGGATATAAAATATTCATCATTTCAAATCAACCAGGCATTGCTAGGGGAGCAATGACTAAAAAAGACCTTGAATTAATACATAAAAAAATGCTAAAAGTTTTAAAGAGTAACGGCGGAAAAATAGAAGGAATATATTCCTGTCTTCATAATTGGGATGATGGTTGTATTTGCAGAAAACCAAAACCGGGATTATTATACTTTGCAAGTAGAGATCATTTTGTAGATTTGACAAAAGTAATCTTTGTAGGAGATGATACACGGGATAAGGAAGCTGGAGATGCTGCTGGTTGTAAAACAATTTTAATAAAACCAGAAGGGAATCTTTTAGACATAGTAAAAGATATTACAAAATCATGATAGCAAAAGAAGAAAAAATAAAAGGATTATTTGAAATTCAACTAGAACCGAAGATTGATCCCAGAGGTTTTTTCATGAGAACCTTTGACGATAAAATATTTAAAAAATTAGGGTTAAAAACTAAATGGGTGCAGGAAAGCCATTCTCTTAGCAAGAAGAAAGGGACCATACGGGGATTTCATTTTCAATACCCGCCATACGCGGAAACTAAATTAATAAGAGTTCTTCAGGGAGAAGTACTTTTTACTATTTTGGATTTAAGATCTAAATCTAAAACTTTCGGTCAATGGGTTCAAATAGTGTTATCAGATAAGAAAGATAGCTTACTGTATATACCTAAAGGTATTGGGTCTTGTTTGTGTACACTAACCAATAATTGTCATGTTTTATATAAAATGGATGAATACTTTACTCCTGAAAGTTATGATAACATTATATGGAATGATCCTGATTTAAAAATACCTTGGCCAGTTAAGAATCCCAGTTTTATTTCTGAAAGAGATTTAGAAGCTCAAAGTTTTAAACAATTTCTAAAAAAACAAAAGTTTAAAATAAAGTGAAAATATTTGTTACAGGCGGCACTGGATTTATAGGTAAATTCGTCATTTCAAAACTCAAAAGCGAAAAAAATAAGCTGCTTATCTTAACTAGGAATCTTCATGTTTCAGAAAACTCAAAGAACACCCTTTTCGTGAAAGGTGATTTGTCTGATGTAAATCAGTGGAAGGATGAACTAAAAAAATTCATGCCAGATGCGGCTATACATCTTGCATGGGAAGGGATACCTGACTATAGCAGCAAAAATAGTATTAAGAATCTCAATTTCAGCTTAGAGCTAGTACAGCTTTTAGCTGAAATTGGATGTAAAAAAATTTTAGCAACAGGAACTTTATGGGAATACGGAGATCAAAGCGGAAAGTTATCTGAAGATATGCAAATTAAGCCCTTTAATGCATTTACTGCTGCAAAAAATGCTTTAAATTGGTTAGGTTCAGAGATAGCTAAAGAAAGAGATATTAGCTTTACCTGGATTAGATTATTTTATGTATACGGCCCAGGTTTAAAGAGAGATTCTCTTATCCCATATTTAATAAAGTGTGGAAAGGAAAATAAAAAGGCAGAAATAAGAAATCTATATGCTCAGAATGATTTTGTTTATGTGGAAGATGTTGCTGATGCAATTTGTACACTCCTTTTGAAATGCAAAAAGGGAGGAGTTTATAATATTGGGTCAGGACAGTTAACAAGTGTACAAACAATTATTGAAAAAATCTTCAATTCTTTTAGTAAGCAGAAGAAATATAAAAAAACAAAAAAGAAAAATCTGGATTCTTTAGCATATGCCTATGCAGATATATCAAAGATTCAAAAATTTGGATGGAAACCTAGGATAAATATAGAGGAAGGTCTTAGAAAGACAATTGAAGCCTCACTTAATTGAAATATTCTTATCCAAATAATCAAAGTAATTTTTAAAGTATTTAGTAATAAGGTGTAGTATTACCGCATGAATTCCTTCTACTAATTCATATTCTCCTTTGTCAGTATTTACTAGAATTTTAACATCAGCTAATTCATTTAGTACCCCACCTTCAAAACCAGAAACACCGATTACCGGAATTTTGTATTCTTTTGCTAACTCAACAGCTTTAATTATATTGGGAGAATTCCCAGAAGATGAAATTGCTATAACAAGATCTCCGTCTCTTAGGTAATTTCGTAAAGGACCAGCAAAGACCATATCAAATCCCACATCATTTGCCCAAGCTGTTAACTCCTCTTCGGTTGTGGGAAGACGGATTGCCTGAAAACGTCTGGTGTTTTTATCTAAATGGTGTGAAAAAACGGTTTTGTTGAAATCTGCTACCCAGTGTGTTGCTAGAGCCAATGAGCCGCCATTGCCGAATACATAAATTCTGCCATCCCGTTCGTAGGTAGCTTGTAGAAGATTCATTGCCTTAGCGATTTCTTTATGAGGCAGATTTTGCAGTAACTTAACGCTTTTTTTAATATAACTTTTTATATGTTTTTCCATACTATCTTAATTAAATAAACTGCTTGAAACTATTTCTACGCCAGAGTGCACAAATTTTATTGGAACTTGTTTAAAATCAGATAACCCAAGTTTTTTTGCCATTTCGTGAACTGCCTCTTTAATAATTTCCTTCTTTTTGAAAGGAGCCAAAAATAGAATACATCCTCCCCCACCTGCTCCTAAAACTTTACCTCCCCATGCCCCATTTCTCATACCTACAGTGTAGAGTTGGTCTATCTCGGAATTAGATACATTTGAGGCAAGTTTCTTTTTTTTAAGCCAGTTTTCGTGAAGCAATTTGCCTAATCCTTCAAAGTCCCCTCTTATCAGTTTCTTTTTAAATACTTCTACTAAGTCCACCATAGATTTTAATGTATCCATTTTTTGAGGGATATTTGTTTTTTGTTCTTTTAATACAGAAGAAGCTTTTCTTAGAATACCTGTAAAAAAGACTAACATATGATTTTCTAGATCTAGGCTTTTTTTATAATCGAGTAGAATCGGTTCTACATCAACTGACTCATCAGAATTGAATTGGAAAGTATTAAACCCTCCAAAAGTTGCAGCATACTGATCCTGTTTCCCTATTGGCTCTTTTAATATATCAATCTCTATTTTGCAGGCAATTTCTGCAATATCTTTTTTATCAAGTCTTTGGCCCAAATATGTAGATAATCCTTTAACTAAAGTGACAGCAAAACTGGATGATCCTCCTAAACCTGTGCCTACTGGCATGTGAGAGAAAGTACCAATTTCCATATTATCTTCAACTCCTAAATGAAGCATTGTTTCTCTGATACGGTCATTTTTTAAATCAATAACTCTTTTAACATTTTCGTTGATGGAATATCGTGCAGAGATTCCTTTTAGAAGAGGTGCAGGATTGATTGCAACATAAACATATTTATCAATAGTGGCTGAAATAACTTTCCCTGGAGACATGTGATAAAAATCGGGTAAATCTGAACCTCCGCCAACAAAACTTATCCTAAGAGGAGCTCTGACAATAATCATCTTTCGTATTATATATGAATAAATATTTTTTACAAGGTAAAACTACTTAAAAGATATTTTAACTCACTTAACATTTGTATACTTTGATTACGCCTTTTTTGAATAAAAAAATTTCTGGCCCCTCTCGATTCATTTTTTTTCTGTATCTTGGGGTACTTAAAAGGAATTTGGATATTTTTAACTTTAAACCCTTTTCTCAAAGCTAAAACTACTGGAAAGAATAGCGTATTTGAATACATTTCTGGGTCAAACTGTGTTATTTTTAATGGCTGTTTAAAAAAGAGATTTAATATTTTTGAG
Organism: Candidatus Daviesbacteria bacterium RIFCSPHIGHO2_02_FULL_36_13; assembly: GCA_001777015.1. Classification (GTDB taxonomy): domain Bacteria; phylum Patescibacteriota; class Microgenomatia; order Daviesbacterales; family UBA10151; genus 2-02-FULL-36-13. The sequence continues at coordinate 30,289 of MFCV01000047.1, read as the reverse complement.
TCATTCTTAATAGCTTTTGGTCCGAAGAAAATATCTATCTGCTCATATTTATTCTTAAAAACTTTATGAAGTTTTAATAATTTATTGTAGAGTTGATTAGCTTTAGTTTCGGATTTATACATGTAATCAGGATAAGTTTTTCTAAAAAGATTATCCTCTCTTTTTGGAATCACAATATCTGCTTCATTGCTCAAGATAGGATGTGCTATATCCACAATATTATCAATTAATGATACCTTCTCAGGTTCGGTCGCAATAATAACCTTAACTTGCGGAAGTTTTGAGGCAGCCCTAAAAGCTTGTCGTCTGGCTGGTGAGGATTTAAGGCTTATTCTTTTTACAATGTTTATCAATTTAAAATTTGATAATTCATTACGGAATTCTTTTGAGCTTTTGCTCTCGACTACAATTACCTGATATTTTTTATAGACAGCTTTTTTAATAAATTTTAGCGCTAAATCACCTCTTACCTTATCTGTGTTTGCAATACTTTTTAATTTTCCTTTATACCATTTTGGATAATAAGTAATTATGGCTAAAGCAACATAATTTGGTTTAAACATATTGATGATAATATCACAGTCATCATTTACATTTATCAGGTGGTAATGTATATTCTTTTGAATATGAAAAGTAATAACAAAAATCCACTGCGAATATCCCATGCTCTTGCTGTTCATGGCAAAGAAGAGGAAGAAAGAGTACTGAATGTTATAAAAGAACACAGGACTATAATGGGCCGTGAAGTTGCAGAGTTTGAGGAAAGAGTTGCGAAGTTATTTGGAAAAAAATACGGAATTATGGTGAATTCAGGCTCCTCTGCAAATCTTTTAGCAATTGAGCTTATGAAGCTTCCTCCTGGTTCAGAAATTATTACACCAATTCTGACATTTTCAACAACTATAGCTCCGTTAATTCAAAAAGGTTTAATTCCGGTTTTTGTTGATGTTGTTGAGGGGAAGTATTTTATCAATGTTGATAAGGTGGAAAATGCTATTTCTAAAAGGACTAAGGCAATATTAATCCCAATCCTTATGGGAAATGTTCCTGATATGGATAGATTAAGAGATATTGCAAAAAAGCATAATCTAATTTTTATAGAAGATTCCTGCGATGCTATAGTTGGTTTTTATAAGGGAAAGCCGACAGGTACATATTCCGATATAACAACAACTAGTTTTTATGGATCTCATGTTATTACTGCTGGTGGGAATGGTGGAATGTTAATGGTTAATAATGAGAAATTAAGAGATAGAGCAAAAGTATTAAGGGGTTGGGGGAGAACATCTGCCATATTTGCAGAATCGGAAAAAATTGAAGTGCGTTTTGGAAGAAAACTTGACGGGATTCCATATGATGGAAAATTTATCTTTGACGAGGTTGCCTACAATCTTTTGCCAATGGAGATTGGAGCAGCTTTTGGTAATGCCCAACTTGATAAATTAAAGGGATTTGTAAAACTTAGAGAGAGAAATTATAAAATATTATTCGATTTTTTTAGTCAATATTCAGACCATTTTATAGTTCCAGAAATGAATGAAAATGCGTTAGCCCAGTGGCAGGTTTTCCCATTGACCATAAAAAAAGAAGCACCCTTTTCTAGATTAGAATTTGTAACATTTTTGGAAAAGGAGAATATACAAACTAGACCAATCTTTACTGGAAATATCTTAAAACAGCCGGGATTTAAGAATATCCCACATAGGGATTCTCAGAAAAGTTATCCTGTTGCAGATTATATTATGGAGCAGGGAGTGATTATAGGTGTACACCAGGGACTTACTTTAAAACATCTCGATAGACTAAAAAAAGTAGTAAGGACTTTTCTCCATATTTCTTAATATACAGTTTGATTTTCTCAAACTCTTTTTTTGCGTGAGGAGTAGAAAAAGCGTGTTTAGATAAATTGGCGTAGTCTTTGGGTGCTATGAGCAAGTCACGAATCTTTTTTGCATACCCAAAAGTGGCTTTAATAATAAACCTTTGAATTTGAAGAGGGTATAGGTGGAAATTAATAATAGGTATGGTAAAAAGTAAGCCTTTTAAGTAATTATTAACACCTGCTTTAATAGAAGCCTCAGCGTTGGGTTTTGATATTTTTTGTTTTTTCATAAGATAATCAATGATTACCTTTAACCAATAACTGTATTCTTTTTTGTATTTTGGCTCTGTAACAATATTTTCTAAAGAGGCGATACGGGTTCTGGCAGAACCAGGAGTTACTTCTCTGGCACAATAAAGACTGGGTAGGGTTTTGGATTTGCCTTCAATAGAAATCATTATGGCTTGAAATAATTCAACCAACGTATCATTTTGAATTTTTCGGTTTTTCTCTAATTGATTAAAAACTTTTCTTGCCACAGAAGTTTTGGTTACAGCGTAAAGTAATTGCATATAATTGGCTAGAATTGAATATAGTCTTTCAGATGGTAGGTTGGATTTTACATCTAAATCTATTGCGTGTAGATAGAATGGATAAACTGGGATTTTATCTTTGCCTTTATCTTCAAAAAAGACATAGTGTCCATGAGCTGCTACGTAGTCAGGATTTTTATCTAAAAAATTAACACATTCCTTAACAGAATTTGGAATAACAAAATCATCATCTGCACAAAATAATACATATTTTGTTTTAATTTTTTTATACATTAAGGCTAATTTTGTGGCATAAGGATAATTTGGATAATGAAAGTAGTTTAGGTTTTTATATTTACCTGCGTCAGGGAAGGCAGTTAGGGTTGAATCACCAACAAGGATGTTAGTTTTTAAACCTTTATAATATTCCAAGAGTCTTTTTAGCTGTCTGTGGCGATTAAAACTGGGAACTAAAATAGTAACATCAGATAACATGTCAAACATTTTATCATAAGCAGATTGTAAGCTTAAGATTCAGTTGGAGGAGGTTGAAGTTGGGCAAGTTTTTCAGTGAATATTCCAATCATTGTTTGTTCTCCATTTTCCTGGGCTACTCTTAATCCTTTTTCCCAGTGACTTCTGGATAATTCTGGATCAGCTCTTTTTGATGCAATATCACCTTTGGAGATTAGAACATTACAAATGTTTCTGATATCTCCCTGTTCTGTAAATATTGGTAAGGCCTCATCTTGAGATATTTCTGCTTCATCGATCATTCCTAGTTTTTCTTGTGTGACTCCTTCGGTATGCAAGGCTCTTGCTAGTCTATTTTGATATTCAGGGTTAGCTGGTACTTTTCCCACTAATTCTCTTGCCTCAATCTCTGCATTGGAATAAGCGGCTAAAGCCAGATCAAGATTTCCCATGTCGTTGTGTAGAAGCCCAAAATTAGTGAAAGCATGTACGGTTGCTATACTAGCATCAGGCATATGAGACATTAAATCTTCTGCTTCTCTCATATATTCTAGAGCCTTATTAAAATTCTGTCCTGGAAAACCATCTTTAGCTCTATGACCAGTACGCAGTACGTCTATCCCATTAGCTAGTGCTGTTAAATAATTTTGTTGAGAGAATATTTTTGCTTTATTAACATCTGCAAATGCTTCTGTGTGTTGACCAGTAACTCTAAGAGAAACCACAATACCATTTAAAGCCTCAGATCTTTCTCCATACTGAGCCATTAAAGCCTTATAAGCAGCTATAGAACCTTGATGATCATTAGTTACTTGCAAGTTTCTAGCAGCATCTAAGCTTTGGGTAAAAGTATCCGGTGTTTGTCCTTGTTCTGGATTAGCCATATTAGGTACGAACTATATCACTTTTTTACAAGCGAATCAATGGATACTTGAGCCTCACTTATGTATAATGTCAGCAAATGAAAATAATATTCTTTGGTTTGGGCTCAATTGGGCAAAGACATGCCAATATTTTGCTTAAAGATTACACGCATGATTTGTATGCTTTCCGCTCTAGTGCAAAAAGTAAACCGAATGAATTAGGTATTAAGGAATTGTATTCATGGGATGAGTTAGAAAAATTAAAACCTGATGTGGCTTTTATCACCAATCCAACTTCCCTTCATATAGAAACAGCCATTAAGTGTGCAGAATTCGGCTGTAAGCTTTTTATTGAAAAGCCTATTGGAAGTTCCTTAAAAGATTTTGAAAAATTAAAAAAAATTGTAAAAAGTAAAAAAATAGTAACTTATATTGCTTATAACTTAAGATTTCATCCGATTATATTAAAGTTGAAAAAAAATATTGAAAATAAAAAAATATTACATGCAAGAGTAGTTTGTACCTCCTACCTTCCAACTTGGAGACCAGATAGAGATTTTCTTAAAGGATATTCTGCTAATACAAATATGGGAGGGGGAGTAATTTTAGACTTATCCCATGAATTAGATTATATTTCTTATTTGTTGGGAGATATTAATAAGATGACTGGTACCTACTCCAAAAGAAGTAATGTAACAGTTGATGCAGAAGATTTTGTAGATTATTTATTGGAAACAAAAACAACTCCTGTGAATATTCATATTAATTTTTTATCCCAACTTCGTCAAAGATATATTCAAATTGATTTTGACCAGTTAACTATTATTGCTGATTTAATTGATTCTGAGATTAGAGAATACAAAAATGACATATTGCATAAAACTGAAAAAGTAGATTACCAGAAAGGTCAGGAATATTCTGATCAGATAAAGTATTTTCTTGATAATATAGACAACCCTAGTATGATGAATAATTTAAGTGAAGCCTCAGGCCTATTTGAAAAAATAACAGCTTTTAAAAACCATGAATAATTTACTTTTAACAATTTGCGCAAGGGGAGGTTCTAAAGGGGTAAAAGGAAAAAATATCAAAGATCTGGCTGGTAAACCTTTAATATATTACACGATTAAACAGGCTAAAGAATGGGGAAAAGCTCAGCATATAGTTGTCAGCACAGATTCAAAAGAAATAGCAACAATTGCTAAAGAATTTGGAGCTGAAGTTCCTTTTTTAAGACCCGGCGAACTTGCAACAGATACTGCTGGTAAAGTTGGGGTAATCAGACATGCGTTAAAATTTTGTGAAGATATATATAAAAAGAAATTTGACGCAGTGATGGATTTGGATACTACATCTCCTCTTAGAAAAGTTGAAGATTTAGAAAAAGCTTTTAATTTATTTTTGTCAAAAAAACCAAAGACACTTTTTAGTGTAGTAAAAGCCCACAGAAATCCATATTTTAATATGGTGGAAGAGGATTCAGAAGGAAAGGCCCAGTATAGTAAATCAAGTGGTGGTTTTTCTCGTCGTCAGGATGCTCCAAAAGTGTATGATATGAATGCCTCAATTTATATATATGATAGAGAATATTTACTTGATGAAAACAATAATAAACCAGTTAGCGATAATTCTATTATTTACTTAATGGATGAAATCTCAAGAATTGATATTGATTCTGAGATGGATTTTAAATTTATAGAATTTTTAGTAAAAGAGAATATAATAAGCCTATGAAATATATGAATAAATTTTCGATGAGCGGAAAAACTGTTTTTATAACTGGAGGAGTTGGTCTTTTAGGGACGGAAATTACCAAAGCATTTTCTGAGGCAAAAGCGAATGTTGTTATTTTAGATATTGATAAATCTAAGGGGCAAAAACTTACCTTGGATTTAAAAAAGATAGGTGGAGATGTTGAGTTTGAAGAATTTGATATTACAGATTTAAAAAATATTGATAAGAATATTGATAAACTTTGTTCAAAGTATGGAAGAATTGATGTTTGGATAAATGCTGCATATCCTAGAACTAGAGATTGGAGTGATAAGCTAGAAGATCTAAAATTAGAATCCTGGCAAAAAAATGTAGATGCGCATCTTAATAGTTATTCCTGGATTAGCAGAAAAGTTTGTTTAATTATGAAAGATCAAAAGGGAGGGAGTCTAATTAACTTTGGTTCTATATATGGAGTAGTCGGAAATAATTTTGCAGTTTATGAGGGTACAACCATGACATCTCCTATGGCATATGCTGCCATTAAGGGAGGGATAATTAATCTTAGTCGATACCTGGCTTCTTATTTTGGCAAATTTAATGTTCGAGTTAATACTGTTTGTCCGGGTGGAATTTTTGATAATCAAAATGAGGTATTTGTAAAAAATTATTCTAAAAATACACCCCTTAACAGAATGGGTACACCAGAAGAAATTGCTTCAGCTACTTTATTTTTAGCATCAGATGCAGCATCGTATATAACTGGGATCACATTAATGGTTGATGGTGGGTGGACTGCAATTTAAATCTCAATGATTCACAGAATAATTGGTAGGCTTGATATAAAAGGACCTAATTTGGTCAAAGGAATTCATCTAGAAGGCTTGAGGGTTTTAGGAAAGCCTGAAGAATTCGCAAAATATTACTATGAAAACGGTATTGATGAATTAATTTATATTGATGTTGTAGCAAGTCTTTTTGGGCGTAATAGCTTAGAAGAAATTATTACTAAGACTGCAAGGGAAATATTTATCCCTCTCACTGTAGGTGGGGGTTTAAGAACCATTGACGATATCCGAAGTGTTTTAAGGGCAGGAGCAGATAAAGTGTCGTTAAATACTGCTGCAATAAATAACCCACAAATCATTAAAGAAGCTTCAAGAATTTTTGGTTCGTCAACAATAACAGTAACAATAGAGGCAATAAAACAGAAAGATGGAAGCTATCTTGCCTTTACTGATAATGGAAGAGAGCATACAGGAGTTGAAGTACTAGGATGGGCAAAAAAAGCCGAACAACTTGGTGCTGGGGAAATTCTTTTAACTTCAATTGATAAGGATGGAACAGGGGAAGGGTTTGATTTGGAATTAACAAAAATGATTTCAAAAAATGTTTCAATACCCGTTATAGCGAGTGGTGGAGCCGGGAAAAAAGAGGATGTTTATAAAGCAATATCAAATGGGGGAGCAGATGCGGTGGCTTTAGCCTCGTTACTTCATTACAACTATTTAAAGACTCATAAAGATAGGGAAAACGGAGAAGAGGGAAACACAGAGTTTTTAAAAAGTGGTCAAAGTTTTTCTAAAGTGGAAGTGACAAGTATTGAAAAGATAAAAAATTATTTGCAAGAAGAAAATATCGATTGTAGAAATTAAAATGAGTAAAAATAAAGTTGTAATAATTGATTACCAAATGAGCAATTTATACAGTGTTAAGCATGCTTGTGATTTTGTGGGTCTTGATGCAGTTATTTCATCAGATAAATCAGATCTGGAAGATGCACAAATGGCAATATTACCAGGAGTTGGTGCATTTGGAGACGCAATGGAAAATTTACAAAAGCTAAATTTAATAACTTCAATAAAATCCTTTATTGACAGAGGAAAACCTTTTTTAGGAGTTTGTTTAGGCTTGCAATTACTTTTTAGTGAAAGCGAGGAGTTTGGTGCCTATAAAGGTTTGAATGTTATTAAAGGTAAAGTTGTTAAATTCCCATCCTTAAATAAAAACAATCAGGCTGTTAAAGTTCCTCAGATTGGCTGGAATAAAATTTATCACTCTAAAAGTGAGGAAGCTTGGAAGGATTCATATTTGGAAGGTTTATCAAATAATGAGTTTATGTATTTTGTTCATTCATACTATGTTGTACCGGAAGATCCTAAATTAGTAGCTTCCTATACAAATTATGAAGGAATAGAGTATTGTTCAAGTGTCAAAGCGAAAAATATATTTGCTGCACAATTTCATCCTGAAAAAAGTGGACCCAAGGGGTTAATGATTTACCAAAACTTTGCTAATAGTTTAAAATAAGAAAGTTAAAAGCAATACTAATGAAAAAAACCTTAGACAAACAATTATTGAATAGACCCCAGGAAGTCATATTTTGTAAAAAATGTGTTGTTTCAAATCAAAGACCAAGAATCACATTTGATAGTGATGGAGTTTGTAGTGCTTGCAAATATGCTTATAGAAAGCATCATGAGATTGATTGGAATGAACGTGAACAGATGTTAGGTGATCTTTTAAAGAAGCACAGATCTAAAGATGGGAGCTATGATTGTATTGTTCCAGTAAGTGGCGGGAAGGATAGTGGGTATGTAGCACACCTCTTAAAATATAAGTATGGAATGCATCCGCTAACAGTTACTTGGGCGCCCTTTTTATATACTGATATAGGTTGGAATAATTTTATCAAATTCAAAGATTCGGGGTTTGATAACCTGCTTTTTACACCTAACGGAAAAATTCATAGAAAATTATCTAGACTGGCATTTGAGTTACACGGAGATGCATGGGATCCCTTTGGTTACGGACAAAAGAGTTTTGCTTTCCATGCTGCAGTAAAATTTAACATCAAGCTAATTTTTTACGGAGAAAATGGTGAGGTGGAATATGGAGGATCCTTAAAATATATTGATCAACCTTATGAATCACCTGAAGATTTTAAAGAGCATTATTTTAAAGGCTCCGGAGTAGATGAATTAGTGAAGGCAGGGCTGAAGTCAGGCATTTTTACAAAAGATGAGGCATCGGATAGAGCTTTTGATATTTATAAAGTGCCTGCTTTTCAGCAAATGAATAAATTAAACCCGGAAATGCATTGGATGTCTTTTTATAAAAAATGGGTCCCTCAGGAAAATTTTTATTATGCTGCAGAACACACAGGATTTAAGGCAAATCCCGAAAGATCAGAAGGAACTTATTCAAAATATGCCAGCTTAGATGATAAAACTGATGGTTTTCATTGGTATTTGGGATATATTAAGTTTGGAATGGGAAGAACCTCAAGAGATGCTCAAATGGAAATTAGGAATAAGCATATTAGCAGGGAAGAAGCTATAGCTTTGGTTAGAAGATATGATGGTGAATTTCCAAAAAAATACTTTGCTGAATTTTTAGAATACTTAGGTATTACAGAGAAAGAATTCTGGGAAATTATTGAGTTTTATAGAAAATCTTCTCCCCATCTTTGGAAAAAGGTTAAAGGAGAATGGAGACTTACCCATAATGTTTGGGGAGGAGGTACAGATGATTAGTTTTTTAGAATTTTTCCAAAGGATAAAATATTGGATCAATGCTGATAGGATTGGTCCAGATATACCAACATCTTATTGGAAGCTTTTCTTTAAATCAACGATGGTTACTTTATGTAAAAGCAAATTTAAGTATTTTGATGAAACTGCAGAATTTAGAGCAGGTTCATACGCCACTGGCTGTTCAAAAATAAGTATAGGTAAAAGAGTAATCATTAGGCCATTTTCATATATTCAAACGGAAGCATCTGATGATGGTGCTGATATTACTATTGAGGATGATGTTATGTTAGGTCCTGGAGTACATATATATACAAATAATCATACATTTTCAAATCCAAATAAACCCTTTATTGATCAAGGGTATGATGAAGTAAAGGAAGTTATTTTAAAAAAAGGATGCTGGATTGGTGCAAATGTTATAATTTTGGCAGGAGTGACAATAGGGGAAAATTCAGTAATAGGAGCAGGTAGTGTAGTTACTAAAAGTATACCAGATAGGACAATTGCTGTCGGAGCTCCTGCAAAAGTAATCAAAAAGCTAAATTTAAAAAGGAAATAAAATGTTAATTCAGATTGGAAACAAGTCTATAGGTACAGGGAAACCTGTGTTTATTATTGCAGAAGCCGGGGTTAATCATAATCAAAAACTGGACACTGCTTTAAAGCTTGTAGATGTGGCTGCAGATGCTGGTGCTGATGTGGTGAAGTTTCAAACTTTTACAGGGAGTGATCTTGTAACAGAGTCAGGTGAGATGGCTTCTTACCAAAAGACTAATATTGGAAAGGAAATGAGTCAAAGAGAAATGTTAGAAGGAGTTGCTTTACCTGAAGAATTTTATGCCCCCATAATAAAGAGATGTGTTGAAAAAAAAATATTGTTTATGTCCACTCCACATGGGGGTAAGGCAGCGGTAGATTTCTTGGAATCTTTAGGTGTCCCAGCTTATAAAATAGGTTCAGGAGATTTAACAAATTATATTCTACTGGAAAAGGTTGCAAGAACAGGTAAGCCAATAATTCTAAGTTCAGGTATGGCCACTATGGAAGAGGTAAAAGATGCAATAAACTTTGTTAGATCAAAGGGAAATAATCAGGTCGCTATGTTGCATGCTACTACTAATTATCCTTGTCCTCCTGAGGAGGTAAATTTACTTGCAATGCAGACTATGATGAATGAACTGGATATACCAGTTGGATATTCTGATCATACACAAGGTATTCAAGTTGCTATTATGGCTGCAACAATGGGAATGCAGATTTATGAATGTCATTTTACAATAGATAAAAATCTACCAGGGCCTGATCATATTGCTTCCGCGGAACCAAGTGAACTTAAAGAACGAATTGAGGCTATTAGGAAAGCTAAGATAATTTTAGGAAGAGCAGAGAAAGTTCCTAATAAAAATGAAACTGACTCTATGATAAGTACGGTTAGAAAGAGTCTTGTCGCTGTTAGGAATATGGAAGCAGGACATATTTTAACCGCAGATGATATTGAAGCAAAGCGTCCTGGTGATGGGGTATCACCGACCCAATATGAAAAATTCTTAGGTAAAAAATTAAAGAAACAGCTTGTTCCAGACCAACAAATATCTTTTGAAGATTTTGAATAATTTTTAAAACTCCTATATCTTTTGATTTAATTGGTGATTTCGTCTAGAATACGATCATAAATTTAAAATGAAAATAAATAATATAGCTTATGTTAGTGGAACTAGAGCGGATTTTGGATTAATGACTCCTGTTCTTAAAGCAATTGATAAGAGTGACAAACTAAAACTTCGCCTTTTTGCTACGGGTATGCATCTAATGCCGGAATTTGGATATACAATTGATCAAGTAAAGAAAGAATTTCCGAATACGAAAGTTATAAAGACTGTATTCACCTCTAATGATCGATTAGGAATGGCTCGTTTCAGCGGGGATTATTTGCACCAACTGGTTAAAAGCATCGGTTCAGAGAAATTAGATTTTATGTTAATTCTGGGAGATAGAATAGAAATGCTTTGTACTGCTTTGGCATCTACATATTTAGGAATTCCAACTATACATCTTCATGGAGGAGAAAAAACATTCACTATTGATGAGGTGGCGAGGCATGCAATTACTAAGCTTTCAAATTTGCATTTTGCAACAACTGTTGATTCTGCTGAGAGAATTAGACGATTGGGAGAAGATGCCTGGAGAATTCATGTAGTTGGAGCTCCGGCTTTGGATGTAATTTTGAATGAGGTACTTCCTACAAAAGAGGAGTTATTCCAAAAATTAAAAGTTCCGTTAGAAGATGAATATATATTGGTATTGCAACATTCAGTTACTGAACAGATTGATGATGCGGCTAAACAAATGAAGCAAACTGTTGATGCTGTTAAGGCTCTCAATTTGCCCGTTGTTGTTATTTACCCCAATTCTGATCCTGGAGGAAGGGCGATAATTGAAATGATTAAGCAGGAAAGAAATAATCCCAAATTCCATATATTTAAAAGTTTAGAGCATAAATACTTCCTAGCTTTAGAAAGGGATGCATCTGTTTGGGTAGGAAATAGTAGCGCAGGTATTATTGAATCAGCTTCTTTTCATACACCTGTTGTTAATGTAGGGGATAGACAAAATGGCAGGCCTCAAAGTGGGAATGTGATTAATGTAACTTACAAAAAAAAAGAAATAGTAAAGGCTATAGAAAAATCACTACACGATTTGGAATATTTAAGACGCCTTAAAAGAGTTAAGAATATCTGGGGTGATGGTCATGCCAGCGAGAGAATTGTAAGGGTTATATCTGAAATTGATTTAGATGATAGATTGCTTCGTAAACAAATAACTTATTAAAATGAAAAGTCGAAAAGTTAAAAAAGTAATTTTTATGGGTCGTAAAAAAGGAGCAGTTGATGCTGTTCGATTCCTAATCGAAAGTAAGACAAAAATTGCTGTAATAGTTGGCATAGAAAATGATCCCTATCACAAGGAGCTTTTAGAAATGGCAAACAAAAATAAAATCCTATTTGTTTTAAATGAAAGAGAATTGTATGAGCTGATTGCAAAACAAGATAAAAGATTTAATAAGGTTGATCTTGTTATATCCTATTTATATTCAAAGAGGATCAAAAATCCGCTTATTAAATTGGGTAAAGCAGGGTGTATAAATTTTCATCCAGCTCCTTTGCCTGATTATAAAAGCAGTGCCGGCTACAATTTAGCGATTTTGGAAAATAAGTCTGATTATGGTGTGAGTGTTCATTTTATAGATACTGAGGAGTTTGATCAGGGTCCTATTATTAAAGTTCTAAAGTTTCCAATAAGCAAGAACGAGAATATGATGTCCTTATATAAAAAGACTCAGAAAGAATTATTTAAACTTTTTAAAGAAACTATAATCCTTTTCCAATCTGGAAAAGAAATTAAAACTTATGAAAATAAGGGAGGATTATATTTGAATAGAGAACAACTAGAAAAGTTGAAAAATGTGGATCTAGAAAAAGATGATTTAGATACCATTAACAAAAAGATTAGAGCATTCTTCTTTCCTCCACATACAGGGGCAAAGATCAAAGTAGGAAATGAGGACATTACTTTAGTAAATGATGAGTTATTGAAGTATTTGGATAAAATAATAAAGAAATGAAAAAAATACAAATAGCAAAGCCCTATATTCTTGACGAAGATATCAAAAATGTTGTTGAGGTTTTAAAATCCGGACAATTAGCTCTTGGTCCTAAACTTAAGGAATTTGAAGATAAATTTGCAAAATATGTAGGAGTTAAATACGCATGTGCTGTATCATCGGGTACAGCAGCTTTGCATTTAGGAGTAAGAGCCTTAGGATTAAAAGCTGGTGATGAGGTAATTACAACTCCATTTTCTTTTGTTTCTTCTGCAAACTGTTTAATTTATGAAGATGTAAAACCAATTTTTGTAGATATAGAAGAAGTTACATTTAACATAGATCCAAAACTCGTAGAAAAAGCTATTACAAAGAGAACAAAAGCAATACTTCCTGTCCACATTTTTGGTCAATCTGCCGAAATGGACCCTATTTTTAAAATAGCTAAAAAATATAAGCTGAAAATCTTAGAGGATGCCTGTGAAAGTTTGGGGGCAAAATATGAAGGTAAAATGGTTGGAATAACTGGGGATATTGGTACATTTGCTTTTTATCCTAATAAACAAATGACAACAGGAGAAGGGGGTATGATTGTGACAAATTCAAAAAAACTTTATGAGCTTTGCGATAGTATGAGAAATCAGGGAAGAGCAAATACAAAAGATTGGCTGCTTCATGAAAGGCTGGGATACAACTATAGAATGGATGATATGAGTGCAGCATTAGGAATAACACAGCTTAAAAAACTAAATTGGATGATTGAGCAAAAAAGGAAAATAGCTTCTTGGTACGATAAAGAACTTAAAAATATTCCTGGTATTGAGGTTCCAAGGATAGGTTTGAATAGGACTCATTCTTATTTTGTGTATGTTATAAGAGTTAAACAAGGAAAAAGGAATTTGTTAATGAATAAATTAACAAAAAAAGGAATACAAACAAAACCCTATTTGCCTGCTATACATTTACAGCCTTTTATGAAAGAATTGTTTGGATTTAAAAGAGGAGATTATCCTATTACAGAAAGGATATCAGAGGAAACGCTTGCCCTTCCTTTATATATAGGGCTTAAGAAAAAAGATATAGAATTTATTGTGAAAGAAATTAAATATGAACTTGACTCGTGAATTTAAAAAAGCATTTAAGGGAAAAAGAATATTAGTAACCGGGGGAACCGGTTCTATTGGCAGTGAGATTGTAAGACAATTATTGCGCTACGGACCTAAACAGATAAGAATTTATTCAAGGGATGAGTCTAAACAATTCTATCTTCATCAAGAACTTATGGAACAGAAAGATAATGTAAAAATTCTACGTTTTCTAATTGGAGATATTCGTGATAAAGATAGATTGGATAGAGCCTTTAAAGATATCGATATTGTTTTCCATGCTGCAGCACTAAAGCATGTTCCTTTTTGTGAGATGAATCCTTTTGAGGCCACCAAAACAAATGTCTATGGTACCCAAAATGTTTTAGATTTGGCAATTGACCATAATGTTAAAAAAGTCGTTGCTATATCTTCTGATAAGGCAGTATATCCAAATACATTTATGGGTATTACCAAACTTATGATGGAAAGAATGGTAGTTTCAGCATCAAATTATTCTGGTGCCCCAAATCTTAAGTTTGCAGCTGTACGTTTTGGGAATGTTGTTAATTCCAGAGGCTCGGTTATTCCTCTTTGGATTGATCAGATAAAAAAAGGGAAACCTTTAACTTTGACTGATGAAAAGATGGAGAGATATTTTATGAGTATTTATGATGCTGTGAGATTGGTATTTGTAGCAGCCACAGTGATGCTTGGAAGTGAAATATTTGTTTTGAAAATGCCGAAATATAACATTCATACCCTGGCTAAAGCAGTTATTAAAAAATATGGGAATGGAAGCGAACATAAAATAAAAATTATAGGAGCTAGGGAAAGAGAGAAAATGAATGAAATATTATTTACTGATGAGGAAAAAGAATACATGATTGATTCAGGTCCTTTCAATATAATTGAACCAACAAGAGAAGATTATCTTAAAAGGCGATCTAAATATAGTAAAGTAAAAAAATTTAAATCAATTGAAAATAACGATATACTGGCATCTCTCTCTAGCGTTTAGTTTCTTGATAGATTTTTTCTGTAAAGCTAACTATTTTTCTCAACTCTGATGGAGTTTTTATATTGTTTTTACTCCCATAATATTTATCTACTACCCTCCTTTGAATAGAAGTAACTCTATGGGAAATTTTACTGAATTCTTTAAGAATTTCTTTATAAGGTTCGGCGGTCCAAATATCAAATGAAGTTTTAGTCCACTTTTTATTTCCTTTAACTTTAGGAACTTTATGAAAAATAATATGTGGTTTATTAAGGTAAGTACAATAACTTACATGAGTACCTGCATCATTAGAAATAGTTAAGTCTGAAATTTCAATCAGGGTTTTGAGTCGGGGGAGAAAATTAGGATCAAGAATATGGCCTGCCGTTACACACTCATAGCCCAATCGTTCATAGTATTTGTGTAATCCCAATTGAATATCTGCCCAGAATAAGCAGATTCTTACAGTTTTAAAGTCTCCGGTAAGATTTTTTATGTTATTTATGAACCAGCTTTTGTCATACTCGTGTATTATGTATGAAAAGGAATGTGCGGGAAAAACTAAAATATTTTTTCCCAAACGTTTTTTTTCTTGATTTATTTTTTCTTTTGAATAAAGAGTAGAAGCATAATGAATAAATGGTCCTACGCTAAATGCGTGATCCCTATATTTTTTGAGTACATTTACCCTAAAGTTGCTATATGTTAAAAATGTCGGAAGATTGGGTTCCAATTCTACTTCTGCTACTTTATCATTAAGATATGTACCATGTTCAATTATAAATTTAAATTGATAATTCTGAGACAGATTTAAATATTTTTTAAAATTCTTAGCATGGCCGTACCAATCATTAGCGGGGTTTATTTCTTTGGTGAAGGGAGAAAATACTTGTATATGTTTTGATAAAGAATAAATATCAGTAATTGGTAATTTTGATCGTTTGGAAATCTCTCTTTCATATATAAAGCTACTAACCGGATTTCTATTAACAGTGAAAACTAAATCTTTAATAATTTTTTTTAACATTGGAATATTCTAACTGCCTTTTAATATTTTAGTGTACCATTTAAGATGTTCAAACTGCTCATCAATTGTACAAAGGTCTCTTTGACCGTTAATAAATGATTCAACTTCCTTATATAAACCGGGTTTAAAATCTCTATCTAACTTATCATCGATTTTCACTTCCATTATTTCAAAACTATCATTTTTTTGAACATGCAGCTTTTCCATAGGTCTAAAAATAAGACGGTAATTTTTAGTCATGAATTCTAGCCCCCATCTTCCAGGGGTCAGCCAATTGGCATGATATGTAAATGGAGTATTGGTTTTACTAATTCCACTTCCTGTAAAAATTGCACCTGCAGGATGCCAACTTAAGGAACCTGATATTTGAGAGTTCATTAATTTTGGCTGATTTTCTATAAAAAAAGCTAAATCAATCACATGACTAGAATTATGTAAAAGCCAGTTGTTTTTAATTTCTATGGAGTCTTCAAGTTGAGCAATTTTATAACCAGGTTCATTAAACTCAAAATGGTAGGATAATATTCCCCCATCTTCTTTGATAATTCCCCTTGCTGTTATTACAGATGAATAAAATCTTCTATTATAAGCAATAAAAATTTCTACAGCATGTCTCTTGGCTTCATTTCTAACATGTTGGATTTCTTCTTGATCTAATCCCCCCGGTTTCTCAACCAGGATGGATTTTATCCCATGCTTAATTAATGAGATAGTAACACTCCCAAGCTGATCTCCTGTTACTGCAACAATTGCTTTATAAGAGCTAAAGCTATCTGTAGATAAAAATTTAACAGCTCCCCCAATGAAAGGTGTAATGCCGGTTTTTTTCCTAAAATTCGTTGCAGAATCCTGACCCCTACCTACTACTATAAATTTATAACCTTGAGCCTTTAAAACTTTGGCATACTCATACGCCATAGGTCCTGTTCCAAATAAAAGCACTTTTGTTTTATCCATAATTTAAGTAAAAGGATAGTAATCAAATTTTTTCCGGGAGTTATGATTTAAGAATTTTAAAACAGGCTCAAGAAAATTAAGGTGCATCTTCGAAGATAGATCAAAAGGGGGAAGATCACATAGTCCGGATTTAAGGATAGAAGATACAACTAAATTTGTCATTTGACTCTGAAACAAGAGTGGGGTTGTTTTAATTTGCCACTTCCAATCTGAACCAGCGCTTGAGATAAGTGATTTACTATCCAAAGCTCTAACAATACAATGATATTTTTCAGATAAAATTTCTATGAAAAAAGGTGCATTGCCAGATGGATAACAAATAAAGCTGCCTTCACCGCCGTCTTTAAAATGAATGTTTAAAGTTCCATTTAGTTCCAAAAATCCCTTTCTTTTGCTTTTAATAGGAGTTTTATCGAGAAAGTTAGTATCAACTTTAAAATCATAGCAATTAGTAAGGTAAGAGATATGATCAATATAATTAATAGCATTAGAAATTAATCCATGCTGGCTGCCGTAGACAATATATGTAATTTTCTGGTTTTGAAAAGATTTTTTTAGATTAGAATAAAAAGGATCAGTCCTCATGCTGCAATTTACCCAGGCCTTAATATTTTTTTTAGTTAAAATACTCTTCATCTCATCGTATTGTAATTTTTTATCAAAAAGTATTTTTTCAAAAATTATATATTTAACTTTCGATTTTTCTAATAATTGTTTTGTAACCTGATACCTTACATTAGAACTTGTAGCAATAATTGCAATATCAATTAGTTTATTTACCTTATCCATAGTTTGGAAATATTCTATCTTGTGTGGAGAATCCGATTTGATTACTTCCTCATATCTTTTTTTAGCTTGTTCAATAGAATCAGAAGATGGATCAATAACTTGTATTAAGAGTGGTTGAGTGATTTTAGCCAAAGCCTGTAAATGTCTGCTGCCAATATTACCTGCCCCAATTAAACAGATATTTTTTAACATGGAAGATAATATACCATATTCTAAGTGTAGATAATCAGTGATGCGTTGGTTATACTAGATACTATTCCAAAAATGAATAATGCACAATCTTTAAAAGAAAAAGTTGTTAAGGGCAGTGTAATCGTACTGGTGATGACTCTTCTAGGGTCATTTTTTGCTTATTTAATAAGAATACTATATTCCCGTACTTTAACAATTGAAGATTACGGTTTATTTTACGCGGTGTTAGCCATGTTCGGGATAGCCACGGCCTATATAGATTTAGGCTTTGGATATTCAATGGTCTATCTTTTACCAAAATACTTAAAAGTTAAAGATTATGCCAAAGCCTGGAATATTTTTATACACGGTTTGGTAATTCCGGCAATCATGTCAGTTGTTGTTGCGACTATACTGGCAATATCGGCACCCTTTTTGGCTAAGAATTATTTTAAAATAGCCGGTTCAGAAAATCTGATATATATTTTTTGTATTTACATAGTTACTTCAACCGTCCTAAACACCCTAAGCCAAATCTATACAGGTTTGCAAAAACCAAAATATTACTCATCGATTACGGTTTCTAAATGGCTGTTAATTTTCGTTTTCTCCCAACTTTTCTTCCTGTTTAAATTTTCCAATGTTATCTATTACGCTATAGCATGGGCCCTGGCGCATATAGCAACCACCATAATCTTTCTGTATTTGCTTTATTTACACCATCCATTCTTAACAGGCAACAAAATTATACTGGAAGGTAAAACCTTAAAACTTATTTGGGTATTTGCTTTTCCGGCTCTTATAGAATCGGTAATGTATTCTTTTGTGATTTTAACTGATACTTTTTTCTTGACTCTATTTAGAGGAGTCAGGGAAGTGGGCATCTATAATATCATTTATCCGATTGCCTCAATTTCCATGATGCTTTTAAATCCCCTTAATGGTTTGATTCTGCCTTTAGTTTCGCACCTTATGGAAGGTGAAAAAGATAAGTTGACATATTTGGTAGAGAAAGTTCTTGAAATCACCCCATTCATAGGGGTATATTTTGCCCTATTTATAGTCATGTTTCCGTCATCAGTAGTAGGCTTGATCTTTGGTAGTAAATGGTTAGGGTTGGTAGAATTCCCCCTTACTATTATTGCCTTGGGAGTAATAGGACTTTTAATGTCTATAATTTTAGGAACTATTCTTATTGGCACAGGCAGAATAAGGGAAAGATTAAAAATTTTTGCATTTGTGGGGATATTTCATGTAATTTTTAATGCAATTTTTATCTGGAAAATGGGTGTTTTAGGAGTAGCAATAACAAATAGTTTGGTTGGTTTATCTTTAAGTATTCTTTTTGCAAGGATAATCAGAGGGATAATACCTTTTGAGGCCCCTTATATGTTTTATATAAAGTTACTTATTTTTGCCTCATTGGCATATTTAATTGTAAAAATTACAGCAATAAATCCACAAAACTGGTTTGAATTTGTCGCTGCAGGAATGATTTACACGATGATTTTTGCAATCTTTGGATTTATACTTAAGGTTTATGATAAAAGAATTTTATTTATGATTTTACCCAAAAAAAACGAATAATATGAAAGTTATACCAAGAACAGATAAAGGTTATACACAAGATCCTACTCATTATTTAAATTTCAGAAGATTTAATAAGCAGGCGGGAAATTTTGTATTACTCGAGGCAGGCTTTGGGTTTTCAAAGAAGATGAGATGGGGACAGTACGGTTTTAGCAGGAAGCAATTAAATAACATACTTAGTAAAAAAATTATCAGACTGGATTTTGAAGAGCCGAATAAATTTTTTGTTGGGGATAATCCTGATGAATACGATGGAGATTTTTATAAAATATTTACTATTTGCCCCTATACTGCGGATTGGTTAAATAAAAGGCAGGGAAACAAAAAGCATATACCAATCTATTTTCCGTTTAATGAACAATACATTCCGAAAGAAACACCCAAAAAATACGACATTATTTATACAGGACACATATTATCAAAACCAATTCTTAAAGATATAAAAACGATTAGTAAATTTAACCATAGGGTAGTTTCAAATTCCGACCATCCCTTAGTTACCAACAAAAGTACCTCTTATCAAGAAAAGTTGTTACTGATTTCTCAATCCCGGATAACCTTGGTGCACAATTTATTATATCTGAACCCGAGGCATATCTATAATGTCTGGAAATTTCCAGATTGGCAGGAAAATAAGGCTTTTAGATTTATCCCCAAATGGTATCGGTCCTGGAGGTTAACAGATTATGTTATTGCTCCACAATTAAAATCTAGATTATTTGAAGCTGCATTCTCAAAATCTCTCATTTTATGCAAAAGGGATCCTTTTAACCTTGTTGAAAGGTATTTTAAAGAGAATCAAGAATTTGTATACTTTGAGGAAGGAAAATTAGAGGAAAAAATTAAAAATATTTTGGAAAATTTTAGAATTTATGAGAAAATAATAGACCAAGCTTTTAAAAAGGCAGTCAAAAACTATACAACTAAAGAATTTTTTTTAAGATATCTAAAGGATTTAGTATAGAAAATTTTATATGAACAAACAAGCAGAAAAGAAAAAAAAGACAGCCTTAGTTTGTGGAGCAGGAGGATTTATAGGGGGTCATTTGGTAAAAAGATTAAAAAAAGAAAAATATTGGATAAGAGGTGTGGATCTAAAGCGATCTGAATTTAGTAAGAGTGAGGCTGATGAATTTATTATTGGAGATCTACGAAATTTATCTGTTTGTAAGAAAGTATTAGACAAAGAGTTTGATGAGGTTTATCAACTGGCTGCTGATATGGGAGGGGCGGGATATATATTCACAGGAGAAATGGATGCAGATATAATGAATAATTCAGCAACAATTAATTTAAATATGCTTAATTTAGGCAGAAAAATAGGATTTAAAAAAATATTTTACCCTTCATCGGCCTGTATCTATCCGGCCTATAACCAAGAAGATCCAAATAATCCAAAATGTAGTGAAGATTCTGCTTATCCTGCAGCTCCCGACAGCGAATACGGATGGGAAAAATTATTTAGCGAAAGGCTTTATTTAGCATACCATCGAAACTATGGATTTGATGTAAAAATTGCCCGGTTTCACAATATTTTTGGTCCGGAGGGTACATGGCGAGGGGGAAAAGAAAAGTCGCCTGCTGCAATATGTCGTAAGGTAGCCGAGGCAAAAGATGGAGGAGAGATAGAAATGTGGGGAGATGGTAAGCAAACCAGATCATTTCTTTTTATAGATGAATGCTTAGATGGTGTAAGGAGATTAATGAATACCCCGAATTTTACAGGCCCTGTCAATATTGGTTCAGAGGAGATGGTGACAATAAACCAGTTGGCAAAAATGGTTATGAAAATTGCTAAAAAGAACTTAAAGATAAAGCATATAAAAGGGCCCCTCGGTGTTAGGGGGAGAAATTCGGACAATACTTTAATAAGACAAAAAATTAATTGGGAGCCCACTCTGGAATTAAAGAATGGCTTGGAAAAAACGTATCTTTGGATTGAAAAACAGGTTTTAAAAACAAAATCAAGCAGATGAAAAAAATAATTGTTACAACTACGATCAATCCTCCCCAAAAAGCAATATTAGATTTTTGTAAGAGGAAAGATTGGGAGCTTATCATAGCAGGAGACTTAATCACCCCCCACCAATTATACAGAGTGCTTGAGAAAAAAAATAAAAATGTTAAATATTTACACCCGGAAGAACAGGAAAAAAAATACCGGCAGTTGAGTGATGCTATCGGATGGAAAAGTATTCAAAGAAGAAATATCGGGTTTGTCGAGGCGTATAATTTGGGGGCGGATATTATTGCAACGGTTGATGATGACAATATTCCTTATGATTTTTGGGGCAAAGATTTAAAGGTTAATAAGGAGGTGTTAATAGATTTATATGAGCCTCAATGCGGAGTGTTTGACCCGCTCTCTATTACCATGAGTAATTTTGTATGGCACAGAGGTTTTCCTATCGATCTTTTGCAAAAAAGGTTAAAGGTTAGGTACAAAGGAAAAGTTAAAAGAAAAATTTTGGTTCAGGCCGATCTTTGGGACGGTGATCCGGATATTGATGCTTTAGCCAGATTAACATTTATGCCGCTTGTTAAGTTTCCGGAAATTAAATCTGTATACGGATCCAATAGAATTTCTCCGTTTAATTCACAGAATACTTTTTTGTCAAGAAAAGTGATACCTTACTACGCGGTTTTGCCCCATATCGGCAGAATGGATGATATTTGGGGAGGATATATACTACAGCATTATTTCCCGGGATCCGTTGCGTACAATAAGGCAAGCGTATATCAGGATAGAAATAAACAGGATTTAATTACTAATTTAGAAAAAGAGGTTTTAGGTTACAGAAACACAATGAAATTTATTAACAACCTGGATGATTTTGAATCATTCCTGCCTGAAAATACAAAAAACTTTTATAAAATATACAGAAAACAATTTAAATAATGAAATCTCCCATTACCCCTTTGTTAAGATTTATCCTTATTCAGGGAAATGCACTTTTCCCTTCTGCGTATCCCTTTTTACGGACAATTGCGGGATTAAAAATTGCTAAGGGCGTAGTTGCCTACTACAAAGATTATTTTCAATATCGGAGCTTAAACAGCAAAATCAAGAGCCCATTTGAAATAAAGTTTTTACACTCTTATCCATTTTATTATGACCGTTATGAAGAAGCCGGAGGGATACTGCAGCATTACTTTTACCAGGATATATGGGCAGCAAACAGGATTTATAGATCGGGTGTAAAAAAACATTATGATATAGGCAGCAGACTGGATGGTTTTATCTCCCATTGTTTGGTATTTTGTAAAGTAATAATGCTCGATATAAGGCCTCTTAGGATAAAAATTCCAAATTTGGAATTTATTCAAGCAGATTGTACAAATATGAGAAATGTTAAATCCAAAAGCATTAGTTCTATTTCCTCCCTTCATGCTATTGAACATTTTGGTTTAGGAAGATACGGTGATCCGATTGATCCTTGGGGTTATAAAAAAGCTATTGATGAAATGAAAAGAGTTACTAAAAAAGGAGGAAGCATTTACTTTTCAGTACCCATTGGTATGCAAAGATTAGAATTTAATGCGCATAGGGTATTTAATCCATTATATGTACTGAAGCTTTTTAACGGGTGTAGTTTGGTAGAATTCAGTGCCGTTGATGACAGAAATAGTTTTATAAAAGATGCCGAACCAAATGATTTTATAAACAACAATTTTTCTTGTGGTTTATATCATTTCAGAAAAAATTAAAAATTTTGAAATAAGTTTTCACTCTTGGCTGGAACATATTTTTTACCCCTGTCAAATATAAAAAATGGAATATTGCCAAAATATGCAGCAAATGAGCCGAATGTGCTGTTTGAGCCGATTATCAAATTACACTTTGATAAAGTCACTATATCCTCCATCATACTACCGATACCTCTTATTACATTTAATCCCTTAAAATAATCTAAATTTACTGGTTCGTCGGAACAAATTATAAACATCGCTTTATTGGGATCTTTGTGATTTTTTTCTATATAAGTCTTAAGGATTCCTGCTACTTCTTTTTCATTAAAATACCATTCCCCTCCCATAAATTTTTTACTTTTATATTCACCTTGGCGGATATGCACTCCAATTAAATGATATTTTCTCTTTAGAGGATTAATGAAAGATTCTACCCTATTAATAGTGTATTGTTTTGGTTTTAGCAAATCTACTATTTTTTTATGATATTTTTTCAAACCAACCGGGTTTCTGAAGCTCCATCCATCAATATAGAAAATTCTGTGTTTACTTTTGGTTATATTTTCTATTAATTTTTTATGACTTCTATTTTTATCATCTGTTGGAGGGAGATATATAGTAGCCTGGGGGTCTTCTTTTATTACAATACCACTTTTAAAAAAGCTGTAAAGATATGTTAAGAATCTATAAATTTGATATACAATAAAATAATCACGGTGGGTATGATAGAGTTTTAATTTGGAGAAAATTCCAACCAGTTTTGTAAATTTATCACGATTAGACTTCTCAAAATAATCAGCATAATTATAAAGAGTATAATTTATACACTTATAGTTATATTCCAGGCAAAAAGCATAGACACTAGCATAAAGAAGCAGTTGGTTTCCTAATCTTCCTCCGCTTTGACGTAAAATAATTACTTGTTTACCGCTATTTTTTGTAACATCCATGTGTTAAATTATCCTTCTTAATATTTTAACTTATTTATGACTAAATTTTTCAGTTATTTATTTTTCCTGAAATTTATTTTAAATCATCCGTTAAATAAGGGAAATACAATAAGAACACTGCTAAAAATATTTTGGTGGAAAATAAATCAAATTTTCCTTAAATCCCCCTGTGTAGTAGAGTTAGTTCCAGGTACTAAATGTATTTGCTATCCGAATGATTCTCTTTACAGTACTTTGGTTGTATATTTAAGATTTCCGGAATACGGGGAGATGCAATTTTTATTAAGTATTTTAAAAAGGGGGGATTATTTTATTGATGTTGGTGCAAATATCGGGGTTTACTCCTTTCTCGCATCTTCTAAAATTACTACAGGAAAAATTTTTGCTTTTGAACCTTCACCTAAAATATTACCTAAATTATATGAAAATATAGCTCTTAATCAGAAAAAAGACAGGATTGAGGTTATAAGAAAAGTTGTATCTGATAGATCCCAACTTGTAAATTTCGATACTAGTGAATACCCGGATTATAATCACATCTCACCTAATTCTGGTAACAAAAATACGCTAAGATTGGAATCAACTACTCTTGATAAATTTATAAAGGATCAAAATATCAAAAAGATTAAAATGATTAAAATTGACGTGGAAGGAGCAGAAATGCTAGTTCTGAAGGGGTTGGAAGAAAGTTTACAGGGTAAAAAAGTAGATATATTAATCGTAGAAGTAAATGAGGAAGCTTATAAATCTTTTGGTTTTTCAACAAAAGATACTGTAAGTTATCTGGAGAATTACGGATTTAAAAATTATATGTTTGACAAAAAGTATAATTTAATAAACTTAGTGATGGAAAAAAATCAGGGTTGGAATATAATAGCAATACGTAAATGAAAAATATTATTATCTATTACTTCTTATTTCTCTTTGCATTCCTGTCTTTTTTTTCCGCAGGAGTAATTGATTCAGGTGACGGATTTCAATATCTGACGGTTGCCAGAAGTATTTACTATAAAGGTGAGCCGACAACTCCTCCGTATGAATATTCGGAAAGAAAAAATATCCACATGAATATTGTAGAAGGCAGGGATGGTAAATATTATAGCTTAACAGGCTTGGGTTTTTCTTTGGCTTATCTCCCTGCAGTAGCTATAACAGATATTGTATATAAAATTTATGGTGTTAGTCCTTCGGAGCACTTTCCTTTGGAAAATGACTGGTTAATATTTTTGATGGCCGGCTTTACCAATGCTTTTTTTGGGGCACTTCTGGGTGTAATTTTATTTGTTTATTTTGTCATACTGGGTTTATCAAAAAAACAGTCAATATTTTTCAGTTTGATCTCAATTGTTGCTACTAATTTATTTGTTTATACCAAGCATTCAATGCCGCATATGATGTTTATTACATTTTTGATGCTTACTTTTTTAATGATTAAACTTTATTCAATAAAAAGAAAAATCTATCTGTTAATTTTAGCCGGTCTGTATTTCGGGATTTTCGTGATTACTTATAATCCGACCTTTATTTTGGCTGCACCTCCTCTTTTTCTTTATTACACAATGCTGTTAAAGCATAAGTTCAACATACAGTCACTAAAAATTATTTTTAAGGATTGTGCAGTTTTTCTTATTGCTGTACTTCCGTTTGTTTTAATATATACCTGGTATGAAAATATAAGGGTTGGGAGCGGTTCTAACTTAATCTTGGTCGGTACAAGTTATCTTGCTAGCAGAATACCTCTGGGGGTATTTTTCGAGGGGATTTACGGACAGCTTTTTAGTCCGGGGAGGAGTATTTTTATTTACTCTCCTATACTTTTAATTATTCTTTTTTTCTGGCATAAAATTAAAAAGGATATACGTCCAGAATTTTTTATTTTTCTTCTCTACAGTGTAGTTTTAATACTTTTTTATGCAAAAGCTTATACAATAGGCAGGCCTGATCAGGGCATTGAAGGTCTATGGCATGGTGAAAATAGCTGGGGGCCAAGATATTTAACTCCTTTAATACCGCTTGGGATGCTTGTGGTGGGAAGCATATATAAATTTCTTTCTAAAAAAGCAATCTATTTTGTATTTTTGCCTTTAGCACTTATAGGATTTTTGATCGAAATTATGGGAATTTTAATTCCTTATCAGACAAAGTATGCTAATTTAGATAAAAAATTTTATGTGAACCAAAATCAGTATACGATGTTTACCTACAGCAACCTTCTACCAAGATACACACCTCTTTTGAATATGTCAAAAAACTTTATTAAATTAGGGCAAAATTTCCCCAAAACTTTTGAAAGGGGAATATATAATGTCAGATTTTATGACGGGATAGACTTTCCGTTCAATGTAGGTCCTGAAAGATGGAGGGTAGTAGAAGGTAAGGGATATATATCATTTGATGATAATAATAAAGATCACGTTAGGGAGTTAACATTTGGAGGAATTAATCATCCTATTGCCGAGTCGTCTTCATCTGCAAAATTGCAATTTTTATTAAATGACATTCCTATTTCAAATGGAACTTTTGAATTGGGGGCTACGGAAAGAATGATGATAAAATTACCCATAAGTGAAAATTTAGTAAAGCCGAAGGATAATCAGTTGATGGTAGTTGTTGATTACGGGGATCCAAAAATTCTTTTGGATAAAAAACAAATTTTAGCAATTCAATATTTCGATATAAACGGCCAAAGGCAGAATATGGAAAGCATAGATGTGCCATATGTTTCAGATTTGGGCCCCAAAATTGCAGGAGTAACTTATCAAAATTGGGGAGGGACAAATGAACAAGTTCTTGGCTTCGCCAATGAAGACCCCTGGAAATTTTGGGATATACACACTCAAACTTTTGAAAGACTGCCTGATTTTTGGTGGGTCAGAAATCTGTATTACTGGGACATACCAAAAAGTTGGATACTAATACCTCTTGTCTTAAATCTATTGTTACTTACTTTCGCAGGATTTAAATTAAAAAGAGAATTATTCAAGTCTTTTGGGTAAGAATATGGTGATATTTTTCAAATACTTCTGCCGGTGAACCCTCATCCAGCATTTTTCCATGATCTAAAAGGATTACTCTTTCACAGAAATTCTTTACTGATTGTTCACTGTGACTAATAAAGATAATAATTTTATCGCCTTGTTTCTTAAACTCTTTCAGACGGTCTAAACATTTTTTTTGAAAGGCAGCATCTCCAACTGCCAGAACCTCATCAATAAGAAGAATTGGTGCATCAACATGTACTGCAATAGCAAATGCCAGCCGCATGTACATTCCGGAGGAGTATCTTTTAACAGGAATATGAATGAAATCCTCAAGTTCAGAAAATTCAATAATTTTATCCAGAACCAGCTCTATTTCTTTTTTATGCATTCCAAGTATTGCTGCATTGAGAAAAATATTCTCATATCCTGATAATTCATGATGAAATCCTGCGCCAAGTTCTATTAAGGGTGCTACTTTACCTTCTACCCTTACTTCACCCTTTGTAGGCGAGGTTACTCCTGCTATAAGTCTTAGCAGAGTTGATTTGCCCGCACCGTTTTTACCCACAATTCCTACAGTTTCTCCCTGCTTAATCTCAAAGGAAATATCATTTAAAGCTATAAGTTCCTTTGCCCAGGATTTGCCTAAAATTAAATTGGGTAGAAACTCTTTGAAAGTTTTATCCTCCTGCAAGTAAAATTTCTTTGTGCAATTCTTAAATTGTATGCTTACGTTTTTATTATCCATTAGACTATATCAGCGAATATTTTCTCGCTTTTTTTGAAAAATATAAATCCGACTATAAAAATCAAAAATGATATAAGAGCTGACCAAAGTATTGTCCCGCTGTCAAAAGAGAAATTGAAAAGAGCTGATCTGTAGCCTTCAATAATACCTACCATCGGGTTTAGCTTATACAGCCAAATATATTTGTCAGGCACCAAAGATAGCGGGTAAACAACAGGAGTTAAAAACATCCACATAAAGAGAAATAAATTAACAACATATTGTATGTCCCTGTAGAATAAATTTGCTGTTGAAATAAAAAAAGATATTCCTGTCATTAAAGCTACCTGAATAAGAAATAGAGGTATTAACAGTAGTACAGTTAAATGAAATGGGATCTGATAAAAAATCATAAAAGCAACAAGTACTAATGCTGCAAAAAATAAGTCAACTGCTTTTGCTAAAATAACTGAATAAGGCAATACCTCTCTTGGAAAATAAACTTTTTTTATAAGGTTAGAATTATCCACTAATACTAAAGCAGTTGTAGATAAAGTAGTTTGAAAATATATCCATGGAAGAAGTCCTGCCAGTAAAAATATGGAGTAGGGGATATCTCCTGTAGGGAAGCGGAATATGATCGAAAAAACAAAGGAATAAATTAAAAGTTGAATTAGGGGGCTAAATATTATCCAGGCATAGCCCATGATGGATTGTTTATACCTGGCTTTAATTTCCCTTAAAATAAGCTGAGAAAGCAAAAATTTATAATATAAAAATGGTAATAAGAATCTTTTGATCATATTTTCACCAATCTGATTTTAGCATATGTATGCATTTGCGAAAAGCTCGAGGAGGCTGTACAATCATTCTTGAATATGAGACGGAAGGGAACGGAAGAAAAAATAGTGTATGTGGGTATGTCTGCAGACCTTATACATCATGGTCACATCAATATAATAACAACTGCAAAAAAGTTGGGTAAAGTAGTTGTAGGATTATTAACAGATGAGGCTATAGCTAGCTATAAGAGAGTCCCTCTTCTGACATTTGATCAAAGGAAGCAGGTTATTGAAAATTTAGATGGGGTATACAAAGTAATTCCACAAAAAACTCTTGATTATGTGGAAAATCTAAGGTCAATAAAACCTGATTTTGTAGTACATGGCGATGATTGGAAAACTGGCATACAAAAAGAAACTAGAGAAAGAGTTATAGAAGTTTTAAAAGAATGGGGAGGGGAGCTTATTGAGCCTGAATATACTGTTGGTATTTCCTCCTCTGAACTTATTAATCACTCAGGAGGTAGAGGAATAACCTCCTCTCAGAGAATAGGACAGCTACGCAGAATGTTTGAACTTAAACCGCTGGTAAAAATTCTAGAGGTGCATAATGGATTAACTGGTCTTATTGTGGAAAATACAAAAATTGTAGAAGATGGTAAGTCAGTAGAGTTTGATGGTATGTGGGAAAGTAGTTTGACTGACTCAGCATCTAAGGGAAAACCTGATACCGCTGCTGTAGATATAACATCAAGACTTCAAACCATTGAACAGATTTTAGAAGTAACCAGTAAACCTATTATTGTGGATGGGGATAGCGGGGGGTTGTCTGAGCATTTTGTTTTTACTGTTAAGTCTCTGGAAAGGTTAGGAGTATCTGCTGTTGTTATTGAAGATAAAATTGGAGCGAAAAGAAATTCTCTTTTTGGAAAGGATGCTGATCAGACGCAAGATTCAATTGAGAATTTTTCAGAGAAGATTAATACGGGAAAGAAAGCACAAGTAACAGGGGATTTTATGATAATTGCCCGTATTGAAAGTTTGATTTTAGGAAAAGGAATAGAGGATGCCTTAAAAAGGGCAAAAGCATATATTGCTGCTGGGGCAGATGGAATTTTAATACACAGCAAAAAAGAGACACCCTCTGAGATTTTTGAATTTTGTAGGAAATATAAGAAATTTAAGTATAGAGTTCTTTTAATTGTAGTTCCGTCAACCTTTAGTAGTGTTAGAGAGAAAGAATTTATTAAGGAGGGTATTGGTATGGTTATCTATGCGAATCAATTGATAAGAAGTGCCTATCCTGCCATGAAGAATGTGGCAGAATTAATACTTAAAAACGGTAGAGCCAAAGAAGCAGATAAGCTATGTCTGTCTATAGAGGAGACTATAAAACTTATACCATCTTAATGATTCATTCAAAAGATTTTACAACCGAACTTATAAAAAATAATCTAGGGCCTATTATAGAAGTGCCATGTTCTTATTTTAAAGATTTTTTTAACTACCTTTGGGAATCTAAAAGAATAGAAATTATTAATCCAGCTAATGAGGCTTTGGTGATGGGAGTTGCTTCTGGTTACTATTTATCAACAAGAAAAATTCCAATAGTTGCCATTCAAAATTCAGGATTTATGAATACATTGAATGCCCTAACATCGCTAAATCAATTATATGAAATTCCTGTCTTCTATTTAATTACATGGAGAGGAGAAGGTGGGAAGGGATATGACGCTCCTGAACATGATATAACAGGAGAAAAAATGGAGGAATTTCTAAAAACTTTTGATATTCCTTATGAAATTATTGATGAAAAAAAATATTCAGCTCAAATCCAAAATCTTACTTCACAGGCAGAAAAAACAAAAAAACCCGTGGTACTTGTTATTAAAAAGAACACTTTTGAAAAACACTTGAATCCTTCAAAAAATAATGCTTTTGAGATGAGTCGTTATGAGGCAATAAAACTTATAAAGGATAAACTAACTGATGCAATTT
>MFCV01000046.1 GCA_001777015.1 Candidatus Daviesbacteria bacterium RIFCSPHIGHO2_02_FULL_36_13 | reverse complement strand
AAGGAAACATCAACAGCGTTTGGTGTATCCACTATAGTGTGTTCTTTTAAGATTTCATCTAGCCCTTCTTTGACTTGTCCATAAAGTTTTGACGAATTTTTTATTTCCTCTCCAATAAAAAACAATTGGCCAGTTAAATCTCCAACCAGTGAGACTACCATAACAATAACCCCTATGCTAATCAGTTCATTTTGAAATAGGTAAATTGAGCAAATCATCATTGCCAGTATAAAAACAAATATCATCGCTCCATTTGCAACAAGCACCCATTCGGAAACCCACCAATTTTTAAGCCCTGCATCATATTGTTTTTTTACAAATCCTCTGATGTATTCGCGTTCACCAGCTATATGTGCATACTCATGAACAAGCGAGATATTTGAAAGGGAATCAACAATTCTCCCTTTTAGGGTCGAGACAGATTTTGCAGCTTGGTAAGAATACGGCTGTATTTTTTTTGCAAACCAAAAATTTGCAGCAAGAAAAATAATCGACCACACAACAATAATCACACCAAGTAAAAAGTAAGTTGATCCGGCAATGAATGCATAAAATATAAGCGCCAAAAGAAGTCCTGTAAAATGCCATAATATTTTCTCAAAAAGTTGTTCTGTTCCATCAACTGCATTTGATATTTTATTCACTAAGGCTCCTGCAAAGCGGCTATTGAAATAATCCTTACTGTGTAAAGATAAATATTCGTATAAACAGTGGTAGGCTGTTGAACGCTGTCCCATAAACCAGCGCATCCCGGTAAAGCCGCTGAAACGCCAAAAGATTCGGGCAAACAAGTAAAACACAGGAAAAAGAATCGCCCAAACCCAAACCATAGAGAAGATAATTGGTTGGGTTGCTACTGCATCAGTGAGGTTTCGTAGGATAATGACCGAAAATTTATCAAGTGCAGTCCCAATAATTACAGAGATAAAAGCACCAATAACCCACACCATGTGGGGTTTTGAGGCAAAAATACCGAATGAAAATGGTTTGTTAGGAACTTCCGCAGACATCAGACTATTATAGCTTAATTAGCCGGCTGCGATTTGTTTTTCTCTGGCTAGTTTGGCTTCAGCTTTAATTTTTATCAAATTAGCGCTTTTGGCTTTACGGTCTGCAATTGCTTTATCAACAATTTTTTGACACTCGCTATCTGGACAAACTGTGTCAGTGTAGGTTACAACAGAAATTCCGGCTTTTTCTTCCCAGCTCTTTCCGTCTATTCTTTCTTTGCCGCATTGTATACAAGGATTGCTCATGAAGTTATGGAAGTATACCCTACTTTACTAATTTAATCAACTATTGTTAGAATTGTAAAAAGTATGAAAGCTTTATGCATAAAATATTTACTTCTTTTGTTTTAATTTCTCTTTTTTTACTTTGGGCTTACAAGGGAATTGCTGAAACCGGAATACATGTAGATTTGGCAAGGGATTTAAATGAGCTTTCTAACCTCTGGGTGGGTAAAATAGTTTGGCTGGGTCCTGCAACCAGTGCTAATTTTCCTACCAGTCCAATTTATTATTATCTTTTATTCCCATTTTTAATATTAACTTTGGGGAGTGGGCTTTCAATTATTATTTCTCATGCATTTTATGCCATTTTGGCTTTGGGAGTATTTGTTTTTTTAAATTTAAAAAAGTCATTCATCCCAACAATTTTAGTCATTTTAACAATTGGCCTTTCTCCCTGGTGGATAAAAGCCTCATCCATGCCTTGGAATGGGCATATGTATGTATCTTTCGTGCTTCTTGGTCTGATCACTCTTTATTTTAAAACTCCCCTCTTTTTATCTTCTTTATTTTTTGGGGTAGCCATTGCCATAGATCCCGCAGCCATACTTGCTATTCCAATATTATTTTATGAATGGGTCAAAAATAAAAACCGCATTAAACACTTAACTTATTTAATTTTGGGACTTTTGATTCCCTGGATGCCAATAATACTTTTTGAAATTATTACCAAAGGTTATCTGATCCGTCACTGGCTAGAATATCCATCTTTAGCAGAACTCACCTTTTCTCCAAATATTGGAAACATTAATCTACTTTTAAATACCACAGGCATTCCTCATGCATTAATATATTTAAGCCTATTAATTTCCATATTTATGGCCTCAAAAAGAGAAAAATATTGGATTATATTTATTTCTTTACCTCTTATTTTTTTAATACTTGTCTCACCCTTAAGACAATATTACTTACTAGGACTTATCTGCAGCCTAACTTTTATTATTGCCACAATCTTATCCTCTAAAACTGCTGGCAGAGTTATACTCACAATTATTATCCTTTTATATATACCAATAATTACCATTCCTGCTCTTGATTTTACAGGCAGATCTATCCCAAGATTGGAAAAAGTTGCTAGTAGTTTAAAAAATAATTTGGATTTAGAAAAAAAGTATGCTTTAGTTTCTGTAATTAATCCTCAAAATTCCACTCCACAAGCTGATGATTATAGATTTTTTCTAAGAATGAAGGGAATAAAAGCTTTAAATATAGATGATTATCCAAAAGCTGATTATCTACTGCTTTTTATAGAGACCCCCAATTTTGACTATAAAAACTTTGATGACTTCCATACTCAAAGATTTGGGGATAGGAAATTTATATCCAGTCAGAGTATAGATGGAATTGAAGTTGTAAAGTACGGCAGAAAGTAAGCTCTTTCTGGAAATCCTACTCTATTCCGATTGTTTAACGTTTACGTTAATTTCGCTGGGTACATTAATTTGTGGAGTTCCCACCTGCACTTGTCTGAGTGCTGGCAGTCCATACACATATCCAAGATATCCTAAAACAAGCAGAACAATAACCACAATAATCATACCCATAGGTCCACCT
Organism: Candidatus Daviesbacteria bacterium RIFCSPHIGHO2_02_FULL_36_13; assembly: GCA_001777015.1. Classification (GTDB taxonomy): domain Bacteria; phylum Patescibacteriota; class Microgenomatia; order Daviesbacterales; family UBA10151; genus 2-02-FULL-36-13. The sequence goes on along the minus strand of MFCV01000046.1, from coordinate 12,461 downwards.
GAATTATCAGGTGCAGGATTATTTACAATAGTTGCCATATTTTAATACGAAGTATCAAGCTTCGCTTATTTACCTCCTTTAAACTAGCTTCTCAGATATGTTGCAGGAAGTCAAATTTGAGGCTAAAAAAGTGCTGCTCCCCCCGCGTGGATAACATGCCAAATTTCTAGAAGAAATTTGCGAACAGCTGATTTGTAAACAAATCACGCAGTCCAAACCACTGTTGAGGAAAACAAAAATAGCAGGAATTTATCCTGCATTTTTGTTTGCTCCCCCGCGTGGATTCGGACCACGAACCTTGATCTTACAGAATTCCACTTGTTACCAAATGGTCTGGACTATCTTATCATCCCTTTCGGGAGCCGGGTATATAGTCTCTACACATTTATGATCCATGGGATCAATTTAGCTCGGGATTACCCCATTTTACTGGGGGTCCCCCGAATTAGCCCGATTTTCATCTCAGTGTTACCACCAAGCGCTGCCTATTTTGACAGGATCCTGCTCTACCATTGAGCTACAGGGGAATGTTAATGTACCTCTGGAATTTTACCACCTAAAAGGTGCGAAATCCATCCCATTATCTTTCTATCTAACTTCTTACAGAATTTTGTTTTGATTTTTACCCTACTGGATTAATCTTAGATTCTATGATCACTAAGTTAGCTAACTTTCTAATATCTTTTACAAATATTGTTTTATCAATTGTCTCCTTCTTTATTGGAGTAAGAATCATACTTCAATTCATCTCAGCCAACTCATCTACTCCTATTGTTTCCTGGATTTATTCAATAAGTAGTTTTTTAATTAGCCCTTTTAGAGGACTTACCTCTGATATCAGGATGGGATCAGGTAGTCTGGATATAGTAGCCATTATAGCTTTAGTAACCTACATGATAGCTGGTTTATTATTAATGGAGGTATTTAGAAAGCTAGCCCTGGCAACAATCATGGAGGAGTCTGCTCCAGCTACAGTTCATTATCATGATTTAGAAGAAGATGATGAAGAAGATCAGCCCAAGCACCTTCACTCCAGGTAAGAACCTTTCGCTTCGCTCAAGGACCTTGACTTGAATTCCATTGCGAAGCAAGAGCTTGCTCATTCAAGATAATCACGTAACTTCTTCGCTCTGGTGGGATGTTTCAATTTTCTTAGTGCGACTTTAGGAGCGCCAAGAAAATTATTCTAAATAATCTCTTAATTTTTTTGCTCTCGTGGGGTGCTTTAATTTTCTTATAGCTTTGGCCTCAATTTGTCTAATACGCTCCCTAGTTACTCCAAATTCTTTTCCCACTTCTTCCAAAGTCCGCTGTTTTCCATCCTCCAGCCCAAACCTTAATTGTAAAACTCTTTTTTCCCTAGGAGAAAGTGAATCTAGCACTTCGTCAAGGTGAATTTTCAAAAGTTCTCTGGTGGCCTGCTCATCTGGCTGCAGCCCTTGATCTGCAATAAAATCTCCTAAGTGAGAATCTTCTTCATCTCCAACTGGAGTTTCTAAAGAGGTTGGTTCTTGGGAAACTTTAACTATTTCTCTGGCCTTAGCTGGATCAATTTCCAAAACTTTAGCTACCTCTTCTGGGGTAGGTTCCCTCCCTAGTTCCTGCATCATTCTTCTTTGAGTTCTGTTAAACCTATTTATAGTCTCAACCATATGAACTGGGATTCTGATAGTCCTTGCCTGATCTGCTATAGCCCTAGTGATTGCTTGTCTAATCCACCAGGTGGCATAAGTTGAGAACTTATACCCTCTTCTCCAGTCATATTTATCAACAGCCCTCATCAAACCAATATTGCCTTCTTCAATTAAATCCAAAAGACTCATACCACGCCCTACATATTTTTTAGCAATAGAAACAACCAACCTTAAGTTGGCATTAATCAACTTATCCCGGGCTCTTTTTTCATTTTTCTCTGCCCGTTTTGCCAGATCAATTTCATCAGCGGCTGTTAAAAGAGGAATCTTGCCAATATCACGAAGGTATTGTCTAACAGGATCTGTAACTGATCCTTCCTCCAAGGTTGAAAGTACTTCCAATTCCTTCTCAAGATCTGTAGAAATTTTAGAATCTGAATCTGTTTCCTCAGCTGTAGTTTCAAAAACATCAATACCAGTATCAATCAACTTTATATAAAAATCGTCAAGCTCTGCAATAACTTCTTCTGGTTTTGGGAAAACCTGGAGAATCTCCTCTTGGGTAATAAATCCTCTATCCTTACCCAATTTAAGGAGTTTTTTAATATCAAGTTGTGCTTCTTTTCTTTTAGCCATAATATTTTAAAGATTTTTAAGTTTAACAGACAAATCCCTAAACCTTTTGTTTAAAGATTCTACTATTTCTATCTTACCAAATTCCTGAGCATTCTTAATCTCCAGAGATAATTTTTCCAAAGATGCCTTGATCAAAGCTTTTTTAAGCTCTGAGATAACTCCTAAAACTTCTTTCTGCCAGGCTTTAGAATCAGTTAGTTTATCATCAAGCTCAGTTAAATACAACCTGTCTACCTCTGAAAGCAGTTCTTTTGGAAAATCTGCAGAAAAATCATTTATAGAAAAAGCCTGACTTTTAAAAGAAATTGAATCTAAATAAAGAACTAAAAGTACATAAATTTGTCTAAAAGATTCTTTTAAAAATAAAGTCTCCAAAAAATTCGGCACATAGGTAGAATCAAAAGGAGGGTGCAGCAGCAAAGCTATTAAATATTCTTCCAAAAGCTCTCTTCTGGACATAGTGGCCACAATATTATCCTGGCTAACTTTTTGGCTGAGCACCTCTGTATAACTCTTTTTCTTTGCTTCTCTTTCTTTCTCGATTTCCTCTCTTAAAGATTTCTCATCTGTTTTAAGAAAAGATGATAATTTTTGAATATATCTTTCTCTAACTAAAGAATCTGGAATTTTTGCCCAAACTGGAATTAATTCCATACCAATTGATTTTAAGTCTGTAGGATTTTTGATATCATACCTTTTGGCAGTTGAGGTTAAATAATAATCATAAATAGGTACAGCCTCTGCAATTGCCTTTTCCCAAAGTTTTGGATCCATCTTTATAATTTCTGCTGCGTCCTTACCGGATGATATTTCAACAACCTTTATATTTAACCCTGCTTTTTCTGCCATTTCAATGCCGCGCCTTGAGGCGCTATCCCCTGCCAAATCCATATCAAAACAAAATTTTAGGTTTTCAGTATACTTTTTTAGAAGGTCAATTTGACCTTCAGTTAAAGCAGTGCCTTTACAAGCAACCACATTTTTAAAACCAGCTTGATGAGATAAGATTACATCCATTTCTCCCTCTACCAACACTACTTCCTTTTTGCTTCTTATCTCTGTTTTGGCTAAATTAATGCCAAATAAAAATTCACTCTTATCAAAAATTGGAGTTTGAGGAGAATTTATATATTTTGGCTCTTGCGGATACAAAACTCTCCCGGAAAATCCTCTTAATTTATCTTTGCCGTCAATAAGAGGAAAAATAATTCTGGCTCTGAATCTATCATAACCACCCTGTCTTGAAGGAACAGCCAAACCTACAGAAATAATTTCTGAAATTGTAAAATTTCTTTTTAACAAAAACTTTGTTAAAGATTCCCAGGAATTTGGAGCATAGCCTAATCCAAAATCTTCTATGGATTTTCCAGTTACTCCTCTACCCTTTAGATATTCCAGGGCATTTTTACCCAAAAGGTGTTTAGTCAAAATATAATGAAAAAATTCCTGAGCTTTTAAATTGACCTCAAATAATCTTTGCCTAAAATCTTTTTTACTTTCTGTTTGAATTAGTGTAATGCCTGCTTTTTTTGCCAAAAACTCTAAGGCCTCCTTAAACTCCATACCTTCCTTCTCCATCAGGAAAGTAAAAATATCACCACTCTTTTGACAACCAAAACATTTAAAGATTTGGCGTTCAGGAGAGACAACAAATGAGGGAGTTTTTTCATCATGGAAGGGACAGGGAGCTTTAAAATTAACACCAGCTTTTTTAAGGGGGATATATTCTGAGATTAAATCTACAATATTTATTTTCTGTTTTATCTGCTCTGTTTCATCCATAGCTTTGCAGTTATCCAATCGCCCGCATGTTCGAGGCCACCAGAAACTACAGGGCAGATTATATTCCAAAATTTCCCCGAAAACAAGGCTGAGCTGATATAATATTAAAAATTGGAGAGGTCGCATAGTGGCCTAGTGCGCGACATTGGAAATGTCGTATACCTGCAAGGGTATCGAGGGTTCAAATCCCTCCCTCTCCGCAGTAGTGATATAATAATTTAATGTCTGGAGAGTTATTTAATAATTTAGGAATTTTTTTCTTTGTGCTTTGGGAGGCTTTTTGGAAAGCCATGGGTCTTTGGAGATCTGCTAAAGCAGGCAGTAAGTTGTGGTTTTTTGGAATTTTTATTATTAATTCTTTTGGAATTTTGCCCCTTTTTTATCTTTGGAAAACTAAACAGCTAAACGGGGTCTTGGAAGATTTAAAACTTATTTTTACTTCTAGGTTTAAGAAATAGCAATAAGTAGCAAGTATTCCTGATTTCCTGCTCCACCCAGAATTGGAGAATCTACTATCTTCTCAACTTTAAATCCCAAAACCTGAATGTTTTGGAGAACTTGGTTTTTGATTTGCTCAACCAATTCAGAAGGCACCACTCCTTTTACTAGATTCCTTTTTTCTGTTTCATAATGGGGTTTGAGTAAAGCAATTATTTTTCCATTAGGTTTTAAAAACTTTTTAACAATAGGCAATACAAGTTCAAGTTTTGTCCAGCCTGCATCAATTGTGACAATATCTACCTTACCAATGTCATCCCGGACAACTCGCCGACCCGTCGGGTCTTGATCCGGGATCCATAAAATATTGGTTCTTTCCATAACCACCACTCTTGGATCATTTCTAAGCTTCCAGGCTAATTCTCCATAAGAGGTATCCAGGGCATAAACTTTTCCTGCTCCATTTTGGAGTAAGCAATCTACAAATCCACCAGTAGAAGAGCCTACATCCAGGACTACCAAATTTCCAAGATCCAATTTCCAATTTCCAATAGCTGCTTGCAGCTTATCCCCCCCTCTTGAAACAAAAAGATCACTGGCCATACATTTCCACTGCCTTTTTTAAAAGCTCTATGTCTGCAGTAAAAGTTAATTTCTCCAAAGCATCTTCCGGAGTAAACCAGCCTATCTCTGATACCTCCCAATCATGATCCTCTATATTTCCAGATTTATATTTCATTAAAAAATATGTCACAACTTTAAATATTTTTTCATTATCCATAGTATAGACATACTTATGACTACCCACTTTTCCTATAATTTCTGCCTCCACCCCTCCTTCTTCCCTAACTTCTCTTAAAGCAGACTCTTCCATTGTTTGATCTGGGTGATCAAGTAAACCTTTAGGAAAACTCCAATGATGATTTTGAGAATGCTCTGTAACTAAAACCTGACCTTTGTCATTGAAAACAATTCCACCTGCACTAAATTCTCTTTTCATATAGGTATTATATCAAGGCGGTGGGAGCAGGAGTCGAACCTGCGTGGCCCTTACGAGCCGATTGGTTTTCGAAACCATCCGAATAGGCCTCTCTCGCATCCCACCTCCAAAAACTTATCTTTTGGAAATTTATGATAAGTTTTCTCCGGCGCCCTCGGCGGGAATCGAACCCACATTACGAACTCCGCAAGCTCGAGGTTTATCCGTTAGCCTACGAGGGCGTACTTGGGATTTTATCATAAGATTGCTTCGCTACGCTCGCAATGACTTTTGATTATCTGTGGGTGTTTTCCAAAGGAAAGTGTTTTTGTAAGCCTTCAGACCACTTTTCCATCATAGATTTATGAGGAGACTCATGAAATGGCAAAAACCTGGCCACTGTTTTTTTCACTTGTTCTTCTTCAATCCCCTCTAAAACTAACATCAGTTGAGCTGGAAACCTAAAAAGAGTTTGAATATGTAAAACTTTTGAGCCTTCTTTATCTTTAAACCAAAATGAATCTAAAAAATGCCAAAAATAGAAATCTTCTCCAATAGTTATTCCTTGAGTTGAGACTTTATATTTAACTCTGTTTGGAGGAATAAAAGCTAAAACATAAGACACAAAAGTTAAGGCCAAAATTGTTCCAATCAGTAAAAATTCACTGGCTAAAAATAAAATTAATACTAAAAGAGTCACAATTATAGCTAGAGTTGTATAAAAAGACCTATCTTTTTTTCTAAAAGGCCTACTTGGACCTTCCCAGGAAAGAAGAGTCTCCACCTCCCCTGCTTCCATCATTTTAGGGGTGAATTGTTCTTGTGGTTGTTCTTCTTGATGAACCTTTTTTTCTTCTTCGGGCATTTGTTTAATTATATACCAGTCCAACATAGATAATAAGTTAGTATTTTGCTAGAATGAGGGCCTGGAGAGGTCGCATAAGAACCCTGTTACACAGGAACCTTGAGCTACTCTCCTCAGGTATTCGGAGAGGTCGCATAGTGGCCGAGTGCCGCTTCGTGCTAAGAAGCTATACCCGCAAGGGTATCGTGGGTTCGAATCCCACCCTCTCCGCACCAGATTAAAGAGGGAGGGATGGTGTGTTATCCCTCCCTCTCCGCCCAATATCCTTATTTACAAATAAAACCCGAAGTTATATAGTGGATTTATGCCCTATCTACGTCATCCGAATACTTCCTGTCTTATCTGCAGTAAACCCATTTATAGAAGACCAAATGAACTAATAAAAAGTAATGGTCATGCATTTTGTAGCATAAAATGTTATGGAAAATCATTGAGAAAAGAGAAACCATGTCTAATTTGTGGAACGCTAATAATGGCGCGTTTTAATAAAAAGACGTGTAGTAGGGCTTGCGCCAATAAAAATAGAGCTGGCATTAAGTATAAAATGAACCGCCCAAAAGATAAAGTAGTTCATCACCAAAGGCTAATTTTACGTTTACTTAATCAAAGAGGAAGAAAATGTGAACGATGTGGGTATTCTAAATTCCAAATACTTCATGTTCATCATAAAGATAGGAATAGAAGTAATAATAACTTAGACAACTTAGCACTTATTTGCCCTAATTGTCATTACGAAGAGCATTACCTGGAAAAAAGCTGGCTAAACAAGTATAATTTACAGCACTAGGAGGGGTGCTTGGAGTGGTTTATCAGGTTGGTCTTGAAAACCAATGTGGCAGCAATGCCACCGTGAGTTCGAATCTCACCCCCTCCGCCAGAACAGGTGAGATGGTGTGTTATCTCACCCCCTCCGCCATCTAACGTGCAAGAGTTAGTGCCCAGACTTTTTTGGCTCCATTTCTTTTTAAGATATAAGGACCTACTTCGCTACGCTCGTAGAACCTTGCCTTTTGAAACGCTAATGCGCAAGGGTAATAGCCCACACTCGCTTCGCTCCTGCGCGTTTCAAAACGTAGCAACATTCTCTTAAAGTTGAACCAGTGGTCCAAACATCATCAATCAATAAAACATTAACAAGATTGCCACGCCCCTTCGGGGCTCGCAATGACGCATCTATTTCAAAAGCACTTCTAATATTTTGATGACGGTCTTTACCTAAAAGACCTACTTGAGGTTTAGTGAAGCGAATACGTTTAAGAGCCTCACAATAGTCTAAACCCAACTTTTTGGATAAAGATTGTCCGAAAAGACTTGATTGATTAAAACCTCTATCATTTTGCCTAAACCAATGTAAAGGCACAGGTATTAATACCCAACCTTCTCCCCCATCTTTTTTCATTTGATCAAATACAAAAGGCTGATATCTGGCCCAATATTCTATAAGAATATCTGACAAACTCTCAGAAAGCTCTTTTACTCTTTGATATTTAAGCTGTTTTATAGCCTCCCTTAAAGGATTTTGGTATATCCCTAAACTCCAAAGCCCATCTAATCCAAACTTTCTTCTACAAATTGGGTGGGTCTGTCCGCCAACAGCCAATTTCTCACATTTTGGGCAAACTAAATCTGTTTGAGTAATATTACTAATACAATCCTGACAAAAAAAGCTTCCCTCTTGTCTGCACCCCACACACTTTTTAGGAAATAATAAGTCTAGTACTAAGTTCATAGTTCAGAGTTCATAGTATAACTAATCACTAATTACTAACAACTAAGTACGAAAAATCCGCCCGGAGGCGGATTTTTTGGTGGAGATGTCGACGGTGAAGTCGAGTCCAAGTTATTAGTTCAAAAACGTCTACAAGCTTATTCAGTTAATTTTTACTTATTAGTTGTAACCAACTGAAAGGAAAACTAACAAGTGATTGAGGCATCTTAAATTTCAACAGATCAACCAACACTATTGAAATAGCATCCTGACTTTGTACGTACTTTAGTGTTCCGTCAGAAAGAGAACAATTTCTAAAGCAACCTTTAGCTTAAGCTACTAGGTATTTTGGTTGTCCACTCACGAGTGAGCCGACTTCCTTAAACCCAGAAGCAAACCGCTTCAGGTAACGAGCAATATCATTGCCGTTTGTGTTTTGAAACAATATTTAACGAATAATGTTTCCTATTCGGCTTGCGGTTTTTAAAGTGCTAACCTGTCGAGACAATACATCCCCAGGCTTTAATAATACCATATTTTGAGCCTAAAAGCAATTACTCTGCTGCAGCTTTGTGAAGGATGGATGAAGCTAAAGTTTGGTAAGGAATACCCTCTCTTATAGCTTTAGCTTTAAGCTTATGTAAGTCCCTCTCAGAAAGCCTAAGGTTGATATTTTTAGTCTTGTTTAAAGTATTCCTAGCAGCTTCCATAGCTTCTTTCTTAAATTTGGCAAACTCTTTATCTGAAACCGGTTTCCACTCTCCTCTTTCTACCTCTTCCAGAAGTTGTCTTTCTTCTTCATCTAATTCAAAATATTTCATAATTATTTTTTCTTCCTCCTTTCTATTAAATATTTCTTTGTCATCTTTCTACTAGGGTAAATTGTTTTTAAAAAACGTTTCTCCTCATCTTCAACAAATGGAACTAAATACACATAACCCTCTATTTCAACTACATAAATCTTTTGGTTAGGATATTTTTTTGGATTATGATGACCCAGAACTTTTATCAAATACCCTTCATTAATAGCTGTCACTACATCCTCAAAGCCAACGTCACGTTCTGCCCTTAAAAGACCGTTTTTCTCCTTATCCCAATCAAAATATTTCACTTTCCTATTTTATGACAAAACATATGTTTTGTCAATTACTCTTTGCCTCTTAGTTCCTGTTCTATTCTCCTTGTGTGGTCTCTTTCTTTTGTCACTTTACGTTTAAAAGTACGAAGCACTATTGAAACAACGATTTCAATAGTTAGTGCAGTACTCGCAAGCGACGAGTTAACTCACCAACTATTCCTTCCCCCTAATTTCCTGTTCAATCCTACGGCTATGATCACGCTCTTTGACCACTCGGCGCTTATCAAATTCTTTTTTAGACTTTGCTAGTCCAACTTCCACTTTAAATTTATTATTTTTCTCATAAATAGAAATTGGGACCAAAGTTGTGGCTTTACCGGAAACCTTACCAATTAAAGAATTTATTTGATCTCTATGAAGAAGCAGCTTCCTACTCTTGGTAGCATCATATTCTTTATCTGCAGCCTGATTATACCGAGGGATATTGGCATTCACTAAAAATGCCTCTGTATCCAAAATCTTAACATAGGATTCTCCTAAGTCTATTCTGCCATTTCTGATGGATTTAACCTCAGCTCCAGAAAGCACAATTCCTGCTTCCAGATGCTCTAGAATGTGGTAGTTATGTAAAGCCTTTTTATTGATGATGCGCATAGGTACTAGATATTAGATACTAGATCTTAGTTAATATTACAACTAGTATCTAGCAACTAGCTATCTAACATCTATTTGAGATCAACGCTGTAAATCTTACTACCCTCAAGAAGATATACTTTCTTTCCCTTCTCATCTACTACCAAGTCTGAGGCATTAGCAAATCCAGCTCCTGTTATTGTGCCTTTATAGGTTCCTGTTTTGGTTAAGATCAAAAGTCTGGAGTTGCCTGAATCTAAAACATAAAAATCATCTGTGTCAGATGAGACAAATATAGATTTAGGATCTTTCACTCCTGAAGGCAAACCTGAATATCCAAAATTATCTTTATCACCCTTTGTAAACCGAAGTATCTCTCCCCCGCTTTTAAGAATATATATCGAGGATTCAATCTGCATCCTCAACGCATCCTTCAAATCTGCTGTTGTGCCTTTAGTGAAATATTCTCTGGAAGTAGAATACCCATCAGAGGTAGCCAGATATTTCCAAACCATATTTTTCCCTGCATCCAAAACATAAATATTTGAGGCAAAACCATAAATATCTTTAACCTCCCCCAAATTATCATCTGTTTTTAAGGCTGTTGTCACTTTTTTACTGCTGGTGTCAATTTTCAAAATCCCCTTGTCACCCGAATAAATAAAAGCAGTAGTGCCATTTAAAGTAGCTAGTGCAGCATCACCTAACTGTTCTTTACCTGCCAAAATCTGATTGCTTTTTTTAGCAATATCAATTGAGATTAAAGTTCCAACTGATGAATCCAAAAGCAAAAGCTTCCCTGATGAAAGACTCATCTGAGAAGCCCTAAAATTACTTTTAACTAAATCTAGATCTAGAAATACAGGAAAATCTGAAACTTCTGATTGTTTTAAAATTGAACCTGACTCTCCTTCAATTTGTTTTTTAAGATCCAAAGCCTCAGTATTTTTTGGCTTTATAGCTATGGCCTTGTCAACATTGCCTAAAGATGAATCCAGCTTTGACTTTGCCTCAACTGGATTTAGAGAAGCCAGTCCCTTTGCACCATTAAAATCATCTTTGGCGCTTTGCAGGTATTGATTAAATTGTGCTTGAGCCTCAGCATCTTTTGAAGCTTTTATCTTAACTCCCACACCTGAGGCAATAATCAGTATTAACAAAACAGCCAATATTAATCTGCCTCTACCGCTTTTGGGGAAGTAATTTTTAATAAAATTTAGGACCCCTCCAAAAACACTAAGTGCCTTACCAAAAATATTGCCCTTTTCCTCTGCTGAGGATTCTTGATAAGGATCTCTCTGCTCCTCTTCTATCCCAGGAATTACTTCTTTTTCCTGAGTTTCCCCTACCATCTCTATAGCCAACCCAGCCAGACTTTGCTGTTCAACTTGAGTAGATCCAATTCTATCTGTTATTTCCTGTTCAAAATCCCCAGTTGATAAATCCAAAGACTTGGATAAATCTTCCCCCAGAAAATTTACCAGGCTTTTGGTTGAAAGAAGAAGTCTATCTCCTTCCTGTAAAAAGCCTGAGATTAATTGAGATTCACTCCCTAGAGATAAAAGGGAAGAAAGTTTTTCATTTCTTTTGAGATGAACTTCAATATCTCCTCTACCAGCAGGATTTCCTCCTGAAAGGAGATATAAAACTTTTCCAGAGATTGATGATAATAAAAGTGAATATTCCTCCTCTGGGAACTTACCCTTGACCTCTTCAGATGTGGCATTTAATTTTTCTGAGGGACTGCCTTCAAAATCAAAGTAAAAATCTGACAGTTCTGAGAGAATTTGTCTTCCTTTGGTAAAAGCATCATCGCAAGACAAGTCTAAAACAGCAAAAAAAGTATTATCATTGTCGCGGACAGAAGATATCACCTGAGCCGCTTTTTGATCGCTATTTAAACCAATAACTTGGGCAACTTTAATCTGCATTAGAGTATCCCCCAGGCAAGAATTATTAAACCTATGGCTATTCCTGCATGAACTATAGAAAAGGCTTTAAGTATTGGAGATACTTTGGTAATTAGAGTTTTGCTCATTAAATCAACTTGTCTGACTATCATTAAAGCAAATATAGCGTAAAACAACAAAATAATCAAAATTGAGATTTTGCCAAAAATTAATATAGCACTGGTTCCAAAAAAATTAGGCTCCATGGATGTGATGTGTCCTATCTAAAATAAAATCAGCAACGTGGTGAGGTCTGGCAACATTGTGCAGATCAATATTTTTTGTAGTGCCGGCAGTTTGAATAAAAACATGACCATAATGAAAAATAGCATTCAATATTCCACCCATAGAAGAAGAGGTGTCTTCTATATTTCTTAAAGGGGCTACATCAATGTTTTTAAAAAGGATGGAGTGAAAATCTACATCAATTATATTTTTATCAGTGACTATATAAACATTAAAATACCAATGTAAAAAGCCTTCAAAAATGATGGTTAAAATCAAAAGATAATTTATTATCAAAAGGATTATTTGAAACTGCATTGGAATAGGAGATAAATCAAAATTAACTAAAGAAAAAACTGCAGGGATGAACGAGTTCTCTCCTCCGAAGACAAAAAAAGGTATAAAAAAAAGTAAAATGGCAGGTATTATCCAGGATAAATTTGTAATTGGGTGGGCCCTTAAAAGCAGTAGGATTTTTTCCTCTTTATCCTGACCTTCAAAACGCAAATGTGTCGGATTTTCAAGATATGATGG
>MFCV01000045.1:3438-19310 GCA_001777015.1 Candidatus Daviesbacteria bacterium RIFCSPHIGHO2_02_FULL_36_13 | reverse complement strand
GATGGCCAAAACCATCTTCCTATTCCTAGATATAAATAATCCTTCATCAATTTTAGATTCTGAAAATAATCTGTTTCAACACTCACTCCAGGCAAACCAATATTAAAATATCTTCTTAAGAAATTAGGATTATTTATTTGCTGGGTGATCACCCAAAATAAAAATATCAAAGTCACAAATCCCAAGGGTTTGATTAAATCTTTTAATTTAATTTTCTTCCAAAAAATTATAATAAGGGAAGGAATAATAGTTATCGGCACTAAAGTTTTTGTTAATAACAGTAATGCAAAACTGATTGACCAGGGGAGTATGAATTTTTTTATCTTTACAGCTTTTACTGCCAAAAAAAGAGTTAGTAAAAAGAAAAATGTTAAAGGAATATCTAAATTACCGGATCTGGCCCTAAATAAAAACCAATAGGATGATGAAAGGGCTATTGCTGATGTAAAGCCTACTAATTTGTTAAATAATTCTTTACCTAAAAGATAAGTTATGAGTAAAGATAAAAATCCAAATATAGCTGATGGCAGTCTAACAGCCAAGGCATTATCCCCTATTAATTTTATTGCTGCTGCTATTAGCCAAAATCCAAAAAAGGGGTGATCAATATAGTCTAATCCATTCCAGTTTAGATTTATTAAATCACCATTTTGAATTATTTGTTTAGCAATAGATCCATACCACGCCTCATCATATGAGGTTAAAGAAGATTGTCCTAATTTATAAAAAAACAAAGGAAGTAATGGTAAAAATAAAAGCAAAATCCTCATCAATATTTTCCGGATAAATCATTCCATCTGATCCTAAACATGTCATAAATAGCTGCAGCCGCATCTTTTACTACCTGGACTCTTTCTGTGTCAACATAATTCCAATCAACCGGAACCTCAGCAATTTTGAATCCATATTTTTTTGCCAGATATAATAGTTCCACATCAAAACCTGCATTAACTGCTCCCCCGCCAGTATGGACTACTCCCCATTCATCTTTTATTTTTGGAATAATTTTTTTGATTGCGGCTTTATTAAATGCCTTAAACCCACATTGGGTATCGGAAAATGGAAGCCCTAATATTATTCCTCTTAAAAGAGAGAAAGCCCAGGCAGCAAATTTGCGAATCAAAGGTGCTCCTTTTCTGCCGGATCTTGAACCAATAACAATATCCCAAGCGGAAAATTTTGGTAAAAACTTACTGAGCTGAGTAATTGGAGTTGCCTGATCCATGTCAGTAAATAAAACTATATCTCCATCTGATGCTTCCATCCCTGTTATAACAGCAATGGCCTTGCCTCCGTGAGAATTTTGAATTAATTTAAAATTCTCATTTTTTTTAATTTTATTTTTAACCAATTCTAAAGAAGAATCAGAAGATCCATCATCCACAATAATTACCTCATAATCTAATTCTTTATCCTCTAGATACTTTTCAACTTCTTCTAAGACTCCTCTTCTAAGATTTTTCTCTTCATTGTATGAAGGAATTACAACAGATATTTTTGTCATGGTTTACCTGACGGATTAGGAATTAGTTTGTATATTTTAAGCCCTTCAAAATTTTCCATCCATTCAATTTTTGACATACCAAAAGCTGCCAGTTCATATTTTTCATCATGAGTCGGATCACAATTTTTATCCTCACAAACAACAAACATCTGACTAGTTTTTTCTGCAGGGACTTGTTTTGGCTTATGTCCCATCTGATCCAAGAAAAACACATAGGCAGGGTCATAGTTGCTTTCTGCAAGCAAGGCAAAATTAAAATCCTGCCCCTCAGATTTATCTATGACAAATTTGGCGATTTTTATTGTTCTTTCAAGCTGATTATTGGGAGTTTTAAGGATTGGACTTTTTTGTAAATTAACAAAAGCTAAAATAACTACCAATATAAATATTGGCCACTTCACCTTAAATCTGGCCAGTGACCCAAGCAGTAAAAAAGGGGCAGGAGAGAGAAATAAAAGATAGTGATCATAGATTTCATTTTGATAAAAGGAAATTCCTATAAGACCTACAATTAACCAAATACCCAAAGCTATAATAGGCCAATCAAAAATCCTGCTGTTTATTTTTCTATATACTGACCTTACTAGAATAGCAATAATTAACACTGAAACTATAATAGTCAGGTAGAAATTCTCACCAGTCATATATCTTCCTATTAAGCTTTCAGAAAAGATTTGAGGTATTTTGACAAAATTTGTAAATATATTTCCGCTAACCGTATTACTCTCTGAAAATAAATTTGTAACAGCCCGGAAATTTACAAATCTATGTTTTAAATCAAATATAAAAAGGGGAGACATTAAAGATAAAAATACAACTTTACCTAAAATTGTTCCTAAAATTAAATTTTTAACTGGCTTTTTATAAACAGAGTTTGAAAGTTCGCTTTCAAACGAAGTTTTCAAGCTTCGCTTATAGAATCTCTTATACCAAACTTCATGCACCCAAAGGATTGCTACAACAGGAATTAAAATTAAAGCTAAATAATGCATTTGTAATGCTGCAGCAAGCGATGCTCCTGTCAATATAACCCATAAAAAATTACCTGTTTTTTCAATTCTGTAAATACTAAAAATTGTAAGTAAAGCAAAAAATGGAAGGGGATTGGGGTTCCATGAAAAATTGGAATAAGAAATAGCAACCGGAGAGATAGCATATAAAAACGAGGAAATTAGTCCCCCTACTCTGCCAAACCAAACTTTTCCCAGGTAATAAATTAAAAACACACTCATTACTCCAATGACCGCATTCATAACCGCGGCAGATGCAGGATTAAGGTTCGTTAAGAACATGGGAATAAACATCATATAGTAATAAAGAGGACCTAAATAAATATTTCCCACAGAAGTGGAGGGACCAATAAATGGAAAATTAAAATCTTTGACCATTTCTTTCAAGATTAAAACATCTCTACCTTGATCACCCAGAAAAATCATAAATTGTTCAATCTTATAAAATCTTAAGAAAGCAGCTAAAAACAAAACAAATATTAAACTTAAAAATAATCTTTTCTGATCCTTAAGTTTCCACCAAAGTTTTAATAGATCTAAATAAGATTTAAATATTACATTTAAACTAGCTCCTGTTGGTTTACCAGAAAGTCTAGGGTAGTGATTAACTCCTACTTGACCAATTTTAAATCCTGCTTTTTTAGCCTTTATCACCAACTCCGCATTTATCATGGCTCCTCTTTGAGATTCAAGGTGGGGTATCTTTTCAAGAACTTTTCTTTTAACCATCTTAAAACCACAGTCAACATCTTTTAAAGTTAACCCAAAAAATGCAAATAAAGATAATTTCCAACCTTGTTTAAAAACAATTCTAAAAAATGGATCCTGTCTTTTTATTCTATGTCCTACGATAACATCAAAATCTTCAATTTTTTCCAAAAATTTGGTAATCTCACTAAAATCAAACTGTCCATCTCCATCTGTATAAACTAAAGTGTCGTATTTGGCATTATAGAAACCTGATTTTAAAGCCTCTCCATAGCCTAAGTTCTTAGGATGATTTATAGCAACAATATTAGTATCTTTACTTGCCAATCTGTTTATTACTTTTTCAGTGTTATCTGAAGATCCGTCATTTACTAGGATAATTTCATATTTAATTTTAAGGCCTTCAAGGACAATTTTTGCCTTTTTAACAATGTTTTCTACATTACCTTCTTCATTAAAAAGCGGAAAAAACAATGATAAATCTTTAATCATAATATTTTGCAGATTATGTATATAATAGACTAGTGAGCACTAAATTCAAAGACTTCAGCCTTCTGGCCCTTGCCGCAATAGTTTTAACCTTGCTTGTCTGGCTGCCTCACCTCCTATCGCTTGAAAACTTTTGGGGATTATCTTTTAAAGAAGGATTCAATACCATTTATAGAAATTTTGATGGTTTGGAATATGTTGTTATTGCTAAATCTTATTATGATCCGGGCCTTATTATGGGTGTCCCCCAATATTTACCTATTAACTACTATGCTGCTCATTTTCCGGGCTACTCAGCCTTAATTTCCCTAACTGCTCCCCTACTTGGATATTTAAAATCTATGCTGTTTGTATCTTTAGTTTCTACAATTTTGGCTATTTGGGCATTTTATCTTTTAATTGCCGATTTCAAACTAACCTCTAAACCTTTACTCTTATCCTTAATCTTTTTAATACTGCCTGCCAGATGGCTAGTGGTTCATTCAGTTGGATCTTCTGAACCTTTGTTTATTTTCCTTTGCATTTTAACCGTTTACCTGATAATGAAATTCGAACAATCTAAAAAATACCCATTTCTGGCTCTTGCAGCTTTGGCTGGCATGGCTGCTCAAATAACCAGACCTCCTGGAATACTTTTGGCAGGGGCTATTGGACTGTATGCCTTATGGAGTGCCTATAGAAAAAAATCTTTTTCATCCCTTTTAGCCTTTAGTCCATTTATTCTTATGCCATTATCTTTACTTGGAATTTTTCAGTTATTTTCAACAACATTTGGGGATTTTTGGGCATATTTTCACTCAGGAGATAATATTCACCTTACCTTTCCCCCATTTCAGGTTTTTAATAAAGAGGCCTTTTGGGTAGGCGATATTTGGCTTGAAGACATAATTTATATATTGATTTTGGGATTTCTAGGGGGGGTTATGCTGATTAAACAAAAACTCCAACTCTTAGGTATTTTTGTTTTAACTTATCTTACCGCCTCCATTTTTATTGCCCACAGGGATATAAGCAGATATTTGCTCCCCATAACTCCATTTATTTTAATTGCTTTTGAAAAAGTATTAACGTCAAAAGAATTTAAAATAATACTGCCGATTATTGCTGCAGCAATTTATTTATACGCCCAAAATTTCATCTTATCCAATACTGCCCCAATTCCTGATGTGACAATGTTTAACTAATCCGTAGGACTTTTAATCCTCTTCATTTTTCCAGGTAATAAAGTGGTTAACTGTAAAATTCCAAATCATTACAAAAGGAATAGTGGCAAAAAAATAAAAATTATTGTAAGCCAATTTTCTAAATCCTAAATCCACAAATCCATCTCCATAATAGCCATGCAAAAACTTAACTATTAATACTCCGATAATAAGTCCTCCTAAGGAAACTAAATTAAAAATTCCAAATTTTTGCCAGATATTAGTTTTAGTTTTTCTGTATTTGAAAGTCCAAAAATTATTTAAAATGAAGTTATTAATAATAGCCACCTCTGTTGAAAATCCTTTGGAGGTTGCAGGAGCTAGTCCTAGGTAAATAATAAACATCTTATAGAAGAAGAAGTCTACCAATGTTCCAATAATTCCTACCAATCCAAACTTAACTACTGTTTTAGCTCTCCTGCTTAAACGGTATAAAGGAAAATCGAACCCCAGAGATTTTAATCTGCTGTCTATGCAGTAAGTAACTACATCATAGGTATAATTAAAAACCTTATTTTTAGAATAGCCTTCCATTCTATTCTTAAAAACCAAAGGCACTTCCTTATATTTTGCTCCTGCTAAAATTGCTTCATGAAGAAAAGCAGGTCCGACAATAAAAGTTGTCTCTTTCCAGGGAAGTCTTTTTAAATTTATCTTATTAAAAAGCTCTGGGGTAAAGGCTCTGGCAGAATTGGTAAATTCTTTTATATTAAAAGGACCCATCATGATCCTGCAAAAAAGAGAGGCTCCATAAGTAAAAATTCTTCTTCCAATACTTAATTGATTTTTTCCACCCTCTACAAACCTTGAACCAATTGCTAAATCATAACCTTCCTCAATTGCATGAACCAATCTTACTAATACATCTGTTACTACCTGACCGTCTGCATCAATTTGAGAAAGTACATCCGGGTGAATTTTTTCTAATGCAAACTTATGACCAGAGATTAAAGCAACCCCTAAGCCTGGCTCACCCTTGATGAAGAAAATTTTATGATTCTTAGAAACTAAAGATTTAACTATCTTTTCTGTTTCATCAGAGCTGCGGATATCATCAACTATAACAACATAAATTTCCCATCCAGGCAAGTTTTTACCCTGCTGCATGACTTTTTCTATTGTTGATTCTATATTGGCTTTTTCGTTGTATGTAGGAAGAACAACCGATAATTTTTTCACTTTAAGAGAACTTTGCTAAATCTGAATGGACCATAATTTTAACCAGATCCTTAAATTTATGTTTCGGCTCCCATCCCAAAATCTTTTTAGCCTTAGCAGGATTTCCGCAAAGGGGACCTGTTTGAACAGGAGGAACAAATTTTGGATCTGTAATAACATATTCTTTCCAATTTAGCCCCACTACGTTAAATGCTTCTTCTGCAAATTCCCCAACAGTATGTACCTCCCCTGTTGCAATTACAAAATCATCAGCCACTTCCTGCTGAAGCATCATCCACATTGCTTCAACATAATCTGGTGCATAACCCCAATCTCTTTTGGCTTCCAAATCTCCCAAAACTATTTTTCCATTTTGAACAATCGGCTCCCCTACTTCATTAAGCGGAATATTTTCTCTTCTGTTATTTTTTATGCAGGCTACCCCTGCTGTAATTTTTCTGGTGACAAAGTTAAGTCCCCGTCTTGGGCTTTCATGATTAAATAAAATGCCGCAAGCAATAAACTGGGGATGTTTTTTATCAATTCTGCCCATAACCGCCATTCTGTGAGCATATTCTTTAGCAGCTGCATAAGGATTGTGGGGGGAAAAAGGAGTATTTTCATCCTGAGGAACTTCTGTTGGTGCTCCATACATCTCAGAAGTTGAGGCCTGATAAATTTTTGCATCGGGAACAATCTGTTTTGCCCGCTCAAAAACATGGACAGCACCAATCCCTGTTACCATGATGGCACTTATTTTGTCTGAAAAAGAATTAAGAGGAGAGGTTAAAGCAGCAAGGTTATAAATTTCATCAGGTTTAAAATCAACTAAACTCAATGCAATTGATTCAGGTGACTGAAGATCCCCATAATATATTTTTATCTCATCTCTTAAATCTTTAATATTTCCAAGCTCTGAAACTGCATTCCTTCTCATCAACCCTGCCACCTCATAACCCTTCTCAAGTAAGAACTCTGTTAGGTATGAACCATCCTGTCCGGAAATGCCTGTTATAAATGCTCGTTTCTTTGCCATGATTTGAAACTACTATATCTTACTTTTAAAGATCTGTAAAGCTCAACTTAATCAGTTTTCACTTTCAGCTTAAAAAGCTGTAAATCCTCTTCCACGCTGTGTAGTATCCCTTCTCCAAATTCTTTCTCAAATTTTGTTGGATTTAGCCATGAATATTTCAGTAGTTGGGCATTTTTACTCCTACTGTATTCCTCAAATTTCACAGAACCTATAAGTTGGTAGTCCAATTTAAAAGTCTCAGCAATAGTTTTGGCAAATTCTAAAGGACTGACAGAATCTGTTGCACTGACATGATATATGCCAGTTGAACTTTTTTCTAAAAGTAAACCTAAGGCATCTGCAATATCATCAACTAATGTTGGTGTTACTCTTTGATCTTCTATTGTCTTAACTTCCCTGCTATTTTTTAACTCCTCCAGAAAAAATCTGGCAACATCTTTTTTAAAATCATAAAAAGGGGAGTAGGGCATAGAAATTCTGACAATTACTGACTTTCCTCCTGTTTGCGTAATAAATTGTTCCCCAAAATGTTTAGTTTTTCCATACCAATTTATAGGATTTGGAGTATCTTCTTCTGTGTAGGGAGAATTTTCTTTGGTCCCATCAAAAACATACTCAGTAGAAATATGAATTAAGTATTTATCCAAATCCCTGCAAGCCTCAGCAACATTTTTTGCCCCTACAGCATTTATTTTAAAACATAACCCTCCTCTATCATCTTTTTGTTTTTCTGCCTCTTCTACATTTGTATAGGCTGCAAAATTAATTACAGATTCTGCTGAATTTTCCGTAAGATAGCTTTTAATTTGATCTTTTTCTAAAATATCAACTTCTGCAGCATCTGGTGCTAAAATTTCAAAGGATTTTTTTTTAAGTTCAATAAATCTTGAGCCAACCAAACCACTACCGCCAAAAATTATAACTTTCTTCATTTAAGCTTTGGATTATTTTTATCTCTCTTAGAGATTATTGGATTTTTAACTGGCCAATCAATATTTAAACTTGGATCATCAAAAGCTATGGCTTTAGTATCAGTCCCATCATAATAAGAATCAACCAAATATATATAATCGCAATCTTTGTCACCATTAACACAAATAGAGTTAGCAAGACCTTTGGAGATAAAAAGAGCATATTTGTTGCTGTCGTCAAAATTAAAAGTTTCCACTTTTTTATAAGTAGGGGAGTCAGCTCTGATATCAACTATGGCCGCAAACATTTTACCGGAGGCAGGATAGACTAATTTATTCCAATTTTCTGCATGTAAAGCTCGCAATACATTTGGTTTTGACCTTGAGTGATTCATCTGTACTGGTTTAAATTCAAATCCCAAAGCCTCATTTACTTCATTTAAATGAAATACTTCCCTAAAAAATCCGCGCTCATCTTCATGAGTTGGCATTTCTATTATTAATAAACCATCAATTGCAGTCTTTTTAACCATATGATTTTTGAGCTGATCTATCTACGTTTGGTCGGTCTTTTTTTAAAGGCTTCCACCACCACTCGTTTTCTTTAAACCAGTTTATAGTTTCCTCTAATCTTTCTTCAAAAGATTTTTCAGGGGACCAACCTAATGCTTTTATTTTACTATCATCGATTGCGTAACGTAGGTCGTGTCCTAACCTATGCTCCACAAATTCTAGTCTATCTTCTCCTAATCCTAAAATTTCTAAAATCTTTTTGGTGACCTCCAAATTAGTTTTTTCTTCTCCACCTATACAATAGGTCTCTCCTATAACTCCTTTTTGTAGAATTATGTCCACTGCCTTGTTGTGATCATAAACATACACCCAATCCCTGATATTTTCTCCCTTACCCATTAAAGGAACTTTTTTACCTTCCAAAAGGTTTGTGATAAATCTTGGAATTAGCTTTTCAGGATCATGAAATGGACCAAAATTATTTGAACAATTAGAAATAGTTATTGGCAAATTGTATGTTTCAAAATAAGCCCTAACTAAATGATCAGATCCTGCTTTTGAAGCAGAGTAGGGGGTTCTGGGCGAATATGGAGTAGTTTCTTTAAATGGTGCATCACTCTCCCCTAGTTGTCCAAAAACCTCATCAGTTGAAATATGATGAAATCTTTTAACCTTATTAGAAAGTGCTGCATCCAGCAAAACAGCGGTTCCTAAAACATTGGTTTTTACAAACTGCATTGGATCGATAATAGACCTATCAACGTGAGATTCTGCAGCAAAGTGAACTACCCAATCAACTCCCTGCATTGCATCTTTTACTGCTTGCGCATCTGTGATATCCCCTTTTATAAACCTGTAACTAGGATTTCCTTCCAGATCTTTCAAAGATTCTATATGTCCTGCATAAGTTAAGACATCAAAATTTACAACTTGATCTTCAGGATGAGCATTTAAATAATAATGGATAAAATTGGAGCCAATAAAACCTGCTCCTCCAGTGACTAGAATCTTCATATTTATATCTGTATCTTACACTTTTCACCCACAAAAAGCTTAACTGATGAGCCCTTTTTACCTCCCCCACCTTCACTGATAATCTCTGTGTCTGTTCCAATTAAACTATGTTCTAAAGGATTATCTTTAACCCCTTTTACTTTTACTCCATTCATAAGTACGCAGTCACTAATTTTACTATTTATAATTTCACACTCATCCCCTATTGAAACATTTGGGCCTATCTGTGAATTTTCAATTTTTACATTTTCCCCAATCACTACAGGCTGATGAATTTGTGATCCCTTAAATTGTGCACTTTTATCATTTTCTCCCCTCTCCATATGTTCCAAAAGATATTGATTTGCATCCAACCAATCATCAAATTTACCCGGATCCAACCATTTACCCTTATATTCCAAAACATCAACTCTTCTTCCCTTATTAATAAGCCACTGATAGGGTGCCGAAATTTCATACTCTCCCCTAGCAGAAGGTTTTATAGCACCTTCTCCCTTGAAGCATTCAAAAACTCCATTGGAGAAAAAATATATTCCAGGGATGGCAAAATCATGAGGGGGATTTTCAGGCTTTTCTACATATTCAACAAGTCTTCCTCTATCATCAAAATAAGGAACTCCAAGTCTGGTATTTTCCTGGTGATGAACCATAGCCACCAATCCATCAGGCTTCTCCTTTTCAAAGTGATCTACCAATTCTTTGATACCATCTACAAAAATATTATCTCCTAAATGCATTACAAAGCTGTCTCCATTTATAAATTCTTCAGCAACCTGAAAAATATTGGCCAGTCCCTTTGGCTCCTCCTGCAAAACGTATGTGAATTTTAATCCCCATCTGTCTCCGTTACCCAAAGTATTTTTAACTTCTTCCAAATAGCTAGGATTATAAGTAATTCCTATTTCTTTAATACCGGCGTCAGCAATTGTTTCAATGGGATAAAAAATTAAAGGTTTCCCTGCAATAGGGATAAAATGCTTATTTGTAGAAAAAGTCAGGGGTCTCATCCTTGTACCCCTGCCTCCAGTTGGTATTACAGCTTTCAAAATTGTACCCCCATAACTAAAATTAAAGCCAAAGCGGCAGTTAAAAGATACTCCAGGAAAGTATGTAAAGTCAAACTTCTCTTTCTTTTATGATGAATAATTGACCAAATAAGGTAAGTTAAAACTGATATTATCAGTAATGTGATTATTTCTTTTTGCATTAAAGTATAGCTCCAGGTCCACTCATCATAATAAGTCCTGCGGCTGCAGAAAGAATGGCAAAGTGTGCAGCGTGGTGTGATGAAGATCTTATTACTCCCCGTCTTCTTAAGACCACAAAATCAACAAAAAGCAAAACTATAATAATAGAAATTATTCCAATCCCTGCACTTTTGGTAAGGATATAAGGATCTAAAACAGGTTTTTGTGTGCTAGTTTGCTGTATAGAGGCAACTAGTTGAGGCTTTTGTTCAACCTCTGTTTGAGGAAGAGAAACCTGCTGTCCTGAAACATTCACAACAGGGTTTTGTGCAGGAATTACTTCTGTTGTTCCAAATTCCTGTATAACCAGAGTTGTTTGAATACCATCTAGGTTCCCTTCAACCACAGCAATACCTATATCTTTATATTTAGAATTTAAAAGATTATCCCTGTGAGTGGGAGATTTCATCCAGGCTGATACCACATCTTCTGAATTATAAAAATTCTTAGCTAAATTCTCTCCTGCATAAGTAAATTTATAGCCGGACCCTAAAATAAAATCCCAAGGGGATTTGCCTGAGGGGGCAAAATGAGCCCAATAATTTTCTTCAAACATGTTCATACCCTTTAAGTATGCTGCTTTATTTAAGGCTTCATTTTCTTTGACCACACTTAGTCCCTGCTTGGCTCTTTCAGCATTAGTCAGTTCAATAATTTTTTGATTAGTTATATTGGAAGAAATCCCCAATAAACCTGGTTTGGCATAACCTAATATAGAAAATCCAACCTGAAGGAAAATAAAAATCAGGATGTAAAAAATAAAAGCTTCCCATGAAATTAGGTGAGCTTTTTTATGAGTATCACGGTGAGGAATAAACCATTTATGAATTTTGTGCCAAGACATATACTTAAGTATATTAAATCTTATCCCTTAAGCAAAGGAGTGAAGTCACAAGTATAAAAGCAATTAGAAAGATTTGTGTGCTCAAGACTTGATGATGCAGTTTTATTCTCTGGCACAAAGCTTTCCCATAGCGAGGCCACTAGCCGAGCGGTGCTTTTTACTGTGACGAGCTCCTTATTAATACTGTAGTTCTGTCTCAATCTTTTTACCATTAACAGGAATATTTAAAGAGTATCCTAAGGCATTGGCAACAGAAACCCCAACTCTTAAACCTGTAAAAGACCCTGGTCCAATTTCCACTTCCACCTCTTTCAAATCCTTGAATTCCATTTTGTTCTTTTTCAGAAGTTTTTCAATTAATGGAAGTAGAGCTTGTGAGCCATATTCATTTTCAGATGTCATTTCACTTACCACTCCCCCATCTTTTTTAAGAGAAACCTTAATAGTTTTCTGATCCTTTGTATCAATCTTCAGAATCATAAAGAGATTTTACCAGATCTTGTGGCAATAAATACTCCTGGAATTATAAAAGCACAGGCTATTAAAAAAGTTGGAGTAATTTTTTCCTGAAAAATAATTGGACCCAAAATTGAAACAGTTAAAAATATTCCATACATAGTTAAAGATCCAATAAAAGCTGAGGTAATCTTAATGAGTTTCTGGATAATAAGATAAAAAGCAATCGATGCCAAAAATGTTAACCCTAAAATTGATAAAACTCCTGTTTGAGAAACATTGTAGACTGAAAACCCTTTATTAAACTCATGCATGGCAAATGGCAAAGAAATTATTCCTGCAAATATAAAGTTTGAGAATGAAATAAAAATAGGGTCATAATGTTTTAAAAGTTTTCTTGAGACTACAATATAAAAAGCCCAAGTTAAAACAGCTGAAGCAATAAGTATATTGCCTAATGGTTTTCCCAAAGATAAAACATCCTGAGCTTGCATTGATCCCAAAATAAGAATACCCATGCCCATCATTGTTAAAAGGAGACCTATTATTTGATTTTTACTAAGCTTTTCCTTTAAAAAGATAAATCCGATCACAGCTACCAAAAGAGCAGAAGGGATAAACATAAGTTGGGCTGTCAGCACACTTGTGTGTCCTAATCCTAAAGCAAAAAGTAAAGAATTAAGGGAAGCTACAATACCTGAAAGAGCGATTAGTTTAAAAGTACCAGGAATAATTTCAATTTTTTTTCTTAATACAAAAGGAAGAAGAATAACTGCGGCTAAGCTAAATCTTAAAAACACAATAATAACTGGTGGAAAATCCTCTAAAGCAAGCTTAGTTAAAATATTCCCTGATGCTCCAATAATAGAAACAAGAATAAAAAGAATAACAACCTGCATCACTAAATTCTAACACCTAGAAAGGTTTATTTTCTGTAGGAAGCAGCAATTCTTTCTAAATCTGTAGCTTTTGACCAACGAAGAACTTCTCTACTATGATTCGTAAAGTCTGTTAACGAAAGATCATCTGTATCAGGGGTGAAAACTATATCTATAGCCTCTGGATCGAAAATTACTCCTCTTTGAGAATGATCTCCTCTCTCATCTATATATACCACTCCTAATTCTTGTGCTTTGGGGACTAACCCTCTTACTCTGCCTGGGATTTGTTCTCTTGAATCTCTAACTAATTTTAAACTAACAGAAGCATCCTCAAGTAATTTTCTTACAAATTCATCATCACTTTCCATGATTCCACTGGTAATATAGCCTTGATACATATCAACTATCCTTTGTTGCGCTTCTAATACAAACCTTGATTCCAAATCTTGAGTTTGAGTTCTATTAACTTCAACAACAAAGTTACCAATTTCATTTATACGGTCAGGGATAATAGGTTCTACTATTTCTTCTAAGGACAGGATATACGTACTTATTGGCCCGTGTATACCAAGATTAACAAACTGCAAGGAACTGAATCCACTATTCCAACTTCCTACCTTAAGAAGAGTTGGACTATTAGCTACAAATATTCTTTCGGGTCTACCCTGAGAATCTCGACGAATTAGTTCTCTTCCATCTGGTTTCTCAACTGTAATTTGTTTAAGACCAAATTGTGGCTGAGTTCCCCCATCTGGATGTGGAACTTCATGAGCCCAGTTAATTTTCCCCAATGCTGCGACTTGAGTTTCAGTCAATGGAATATCTTTTGGAATCACATTAACAAATTCTGGCATATTATAGGTTTATTATACCAAATTTCTCCTTTCCTGTATAATTGACCTCATGGACGAAATACAAAATAAGCTTAAGAGTTTAAAAGAAGTTTTTAATAAAGTTTCTGATTCTATTAATAGAGATCAATTAGCTACTGAAATTAGGGAACTTGAGGCCTCTACTATGAAAGAAGGATTTTGGAATGATCCTCAGGAGGCAAGAAAAGTTACCCAATCCCTTTCTAATAAACAAAAAACGCTAGATTCCCTTAATAATTTAGAAGGAAGAGTTAATGATGCTATAGAACTTTCTTCTGATATTTCTATGCTGTCTGATTTAGAAGCTGAATTTAAGGAATTAGAAAAAGAATTAGGGCAACTTGAACTAAAATTATTTCTATCTGGGCCTCACGATGAATCAGAAGCAATCCTTTCTGTTCATTCTGGTGCCGGCGGAGTTGAGGCAATGGATTGGGCCTCAATGCTGGTTAGAATGTATCAAAGATATTTTGAAAAATCTGATTGGAAGTTTGAAGTAACAGATGAAATGGCAGGTGAGGAAGCAGGCATAAAGACTGTTTCTATGATAGTACACGAACCCCTAGCCTTTGGGTATTTAAAAGGAGAGGCAGGAACCCACAGATTAGTCAGACAATCCCCTTTTAATGCAGATAAACTCCGTCAAACCTCTTTTGCTTTGGTAGAAGTTTTACCTGTTATAGAAAACCCTGCTGAGGTTGAGATAAAAGATGATGATCTGGAATTTGAAGCTTTTAGATCCGGAGGCGCAGGAGGACAAAATGTTAATAAGGTTTCAACTGCTGTCAGGCTTAAACACAAACCTTCAGGCATCATTGTCACCTGTCAAACAGAAAGATCTCAGCTTCAAAACAGGGAAAATGCTTTAAAAATGCTGGCTGGGAAACTTTGGCAGAAGCAAGAAGAAGAAAAAGCTAAATTAACCAAGGAGTTAAGAGGATCAAATACCCAAGGCTCTTGGGGAACACAGATCAGATCGTATGTTCTTCACCCCTATCATATGGTTAAAGATTTAAGAACTCAAGTTGAAACTAGCAATACTGAAGCTGTTTTGGATGGAGATTTACAGGAATTTATTGAAGCAGAAGTTAGGGAGTAGACATTTTACTCAATTTATAGGAAAATAATAGGTAGTATTATGGATCAAAGTCAAACTGTCCCAGAGGAAAAAATAACTAAAAGTTTTACTGACAACCCTAAAAAACTTCTTTTATCTGTGGTAATTGCTTCTGTTGTTTTAGGAGCTATAACAGGCTTTGTTCTTGCTCAAAATGGTAGTGTTGGTCCTTTAACTAGTGCTGGCCTTCCTGGAACTCAAGCTAAAAATGCTGCATCTGACAGCCGCACTTTTAGGGATTTTGCTGAGGGAACTATAAAAGCAAAACCAGTCACTGCCAATGGTGATTATTCAGAAGGAACACACGTTCTTCAAAGAGATGGTGCAGTTCATGTTGCCTTAACATCATCTGTTATAGACTTATCTACCTTTGAAGGTAAAAAGGTTAAAGTTTTTGGAGAAACACAAAAAGCCCTTAAAGAAGGCTGGTTGATGGATGTTGGTAAGGTAGAGGAAGTACAGTGATAGATGATTTTATTCGACTCGGTTTCAAAGAAATTTGGCTCAACTACCGCTCTTGATAATATCTCCCTGGAAATAAAACAAGGGGAGTTTGTTTTCATTGTTGGTCCTTCAGGTGCCGGTAAATCAACTTTACTTCGGACTTTAACCAGAGAAATTATGCCTACCAGTGGAAAATTAATGGTTGGACATATGGATATTACCAAAATAAAAGATAAGGATGTGCCTTTTTTGAGAAGAAAGGTGGGAGTTGTTTTCCAGGATTTCAAACTTCTTGATGACAGAACAGTTTTTGAAAATGTTGCAAT
Source organism: Candidatus Daviesbacteria bacterium RIFCSPHIGHO2_02_FULL_36_13 (assembly GCA_001777015.1). Classification (GTDB taxonomy): domain Bacteria; phylum Patescibacteriota; class Microgenomatia; order Daviesbacterales; family UBA10151; genus 2-02-FULL-36-13. The sequence continues at coordinate 3,578 of MFCV01000045.1, read as the reverse complement.
AACTTTAGAAGTTTTAGGAAAGAAAGATGAGGAAATTGCAAAAATGGTTGAGCATATATTAAAACTTGTAGAAATTTGGGATAAAAGAAATCTTTTTCCAAGACAGCTCTCAGGAGGAGAAGCCCAAAGAACAGCAATCG
>MFCV01000045.1:0-3261 GCA_001777015.1 Candidatus Daviesbacteria bacterium RIFCSPHIGHO2_02_FULL_36_13 | reverse complement strand
CCATTATGGTTATGTTTTTAACTTTTTTTGCTCTTTTAACTTTTATTATTTTGGCAGCTGGCTCACAATCAGCCTTAAGATATTTTGAAAGCAGACCACAGGTTATTGCCTTTTTTAAGGAGGGTACAACAAGCGAAGATATTACCTTAATAGAAAACGCTTTAAAACAGGAAACTAGAGTGACTGAAACTAAATATATTTCAAAAGAAGATGCTTTAAAGATTTACAGAGATAGAAATCAGGCTGATCCTGCACTTTTAGAGCTTGTAACAGCTAATATTCTGCCTGCGTCTTTGGAAATATCTACTCAAAGTCCGGAAGATCTTCAACCTATTGCTGAAATTTTGAAAAAAGAGCCAGTAGTTTCAGAAGTGATGGTGCCTGAAAATGTGGTGGAGACCTTAACATCGGTAACTTCGGTTATTAGAAGTGTCGGGGGAGCAACTGTTGGATTTTTAATGGTTTTTGCCACCCTTGTTATAGTTATGATTATTGGATTTAAGATAAGACTCAGAAGGTCTGAAATAGAAATTCAAAGACTCTTAGGAGCTTCTCCTTCTTTTATTAGAAATCCTTTTATATTGGAAGGGATATTTTATGGGGTAACTGGTGCTTTTTTTGCCTGGGTTGTGAGCTATACCCTTCTTTGGTATTTCACACCATTTCTCCAAAATTATTTGGGGGAAATTAAGCTTTTACCTGTTAACCCCCTGTTTATGTTAGCTCTTCTGGGAGCCAGTTTACTTTTGGCTTTAATAGTTGGGGGGTTGGGATCACTCAGCGCAGTCAGAAGATATTTGAAAATCTGATGAAACCAGATGAAAAAGCTATCACTACTATTACTCGCTGTTAGTCTCTCAGCCCTTCTTTTTATAACCCCCGTTTTTGCAGAAGATACCAGTGCTTTATCAAACGCTCTTCTTGAAAAACAAGCAGAGATAGAAAAACTTGAAGCTCATTTAAATGATGCTCGGAAGCAGGAAAAAAGCTTAAAAACTCAGCTTGACTTAATTGACGGACAAACAAAAGTTACCACTCTTAAAATTGAAGAAACTAATTTAAAAATTGAAAAGCTAAAAAGGGAAATAAACGATCTTTCCACTAGAATTGAAAGAATCTCAGGCTCCCTAGACACTCTTTCAGAAATACTCTTAAAAAGAATTATTCAAACTTATAAATATGGTTCTGCTGTATCAACTATTGATTTAATGTTTTCATCAAGTGGATTTGCAGAGCTTTTGGAAAGATTAAAATACATTCAGGTTGCCCAAGCCTATGATAAGAAAAAGTTATATGAACTTCAGGCCACAAAGATTGCCTATAATGAACAAAAACAAGATAAGCAAACCCGTCAGGCAGAAGCAGAAAAATTAAATAAAGATTTAGAAAAATATAAAATACAGCTTGTCCAGCAAAAAAAAGATAAAGATGAACTATTACGAATTACTAAAAATGATGAGGCGAAATATCAAGCCTTAATTGCTCAGTTAAAAGCTGAAATTAGCTCTATTGCATCAGCCATATCTAATGTAGGACCAGTGATTGGCAATGTCAGCAAGGGTCAGACCATAGCAGCTATGGGATCAACTGGTTGTTCAACAGGGCCTCATTTACATTTTGAAGTTTTTGAAAATGCCAAGGTTGAAGGGGGAAGAATTGTTGGCACTAGAACTAATCCACACAACTTTTTAGATAATGGAAAACTTGGATCTCCTCTTTCAGGATTCCCTGGAGGAGAATGGGTTATCACCACAGAATATGGAGAGGTGTACAAAGTTTTTGGATTTCCATCTGCTCATACAGGTTTAGATATAGCTCCCTATGGTGGGGGAGGATTAGGTAAGCCAATATTGGCAGCAGAAAAAGGAGTTGCTTATTCAACATCTGCAGCTTGCAGCTATAATATTGCAGGTGGTTCATCTGTTGGTAAAGGAGTTATCATTGATCACCAAAATGGTATAGTAACTTTGTATTGGCATATTCTCTAAAGCAATAATATGTACTCTACTGTTTGCCCTTTTTGGAGCAAAGGATTCTTTTGCTGTAACTGTTACAATTTCCAATACTCCATCATCAATTACTGATGGATCGTTTACCTTTAATGCTTCAATAACTGGAGCACAAGCTGGTACAAATTATTTGCGTGCCAATTTTTTCCCCACTGGCACAACTAGTTATTTTGGTTACACATATAATGGCAGTTCTTTTATCAATAGTTCTACTTGTTCTGATTATCTGGCAGTAACAATTGATTCAAGTGGCAATTGGAGTGGAACTATGCAAGCCAAGATTGATGTGTCGTCTAATTCTTATGCAGGATCAGGAAATTATGGTTTCAAAATCCGCCGTTATACTCAATCTTGTTCATCATATATTTGGTCCAATGAAACAACCATAACAGCATCCTATTCAAACTCCACTCCAACTCCGACTCCTACACCCACACCTTCACCAGGTTCTTCATCAAGTTTTACAATTTCCAATATTCCTACAGAACTAGATTCTGATAAAACTTTTTCTGTATCAATTAGTCTTTCTTTATCCAACAGTCCAAGTACTAAATTCTATTTAAAAGGGGCTTTTAAAAAGGAAGATTCCACTAATTATTTTGGACAGACAAAAGTCTCAGGGGATTGGGTTAAAAATAGCAGCAGCTATTCAGATCAATATTCTATTACTACGGATTCTTCTGGAAATTGGTCTGGTAATTTGGAGATGAAGGTTGATGCTTTTGATTCGGGATATGAAGGGGGAGGGGATTATAAATTTAAGGTTGGCAGGTATACAGATTCTGGTTCAGGCCCTACTTGGAGCAATGAAAGCTCAATAAAAATAAACTACAAAGAAGTTACTGGTTCTGATGAAGAAATTGGAGTTATTAATTTATCTCAAGTTTCTCCATCCCCTGAATCTAAAGTTTTATCAGTAAATTCTGAGCCGGAGGATCTTCCTGAAATTGTATATTCTCTGGAAAATTACAGAAAAGTATCCACTCACAGCGCTCTACCAAAAGCCACAGCTGAGGCCGTAATCAAATCTCAAAAAGGTATTAACCCATTTATAATAATCGGAGGCATAATTGTTATAGGCAGCTTAAGTTTTTCATTTTACATCTACTACCAATATAGATTAAAATCATAAACTCTAAATGAAATACACCAGTAATTCTGATTTGGAAACTAAAGAAATAGCAGGGGAGATTGCCAAATGGATTCGACAAACTCACCATGGTAATGTGGTGGCCTTAACAGGAGAGTTAGG
>MFCV01000044.1 GCA_001777015.1 Candidatus Daviesbacteria bacterium RIFCSPHIGHO2_02_FULL_36_13 | reverse complement strand
TTATTCATTTTCTCGAGTTTGTAAAATTTCCCGGCTATCCGGTGGATCCCAAACAAATAGACCAGATTCTAAATTCAAACAAAGGTTTATTTAAAGGGTATGGGGAGATTTCGCTTTATTTACCTCACTACAGCAGTGTTAGCCCCAATGATCCTGCTATGAAAGAGCTTTATAAAATTGCGGAGAAACACAGTCTTCCTGTAATGATGCACCCCCTTGAGAATCAACAGCAAGCAGTGGAAGAAGTTTTGCGTGATTTTCCAAATGTAAAATTTCTTTTTCATGCAATGGAGAGGTTATCTTGGGCAAACACATTTTTTGACAGCGATTTAGACAAATATCCAAATGCCTATTACAGTGTAGATATAGACATCTTTGGACAAGACTCATCTGGAAGACCTATGTTTGCTGCCTTCAGTGACAAGCAAAGCTTTTCTCTTGAGTTTAAAACTGGTTGGGAAGATACATTAAACAAAAAGGTGGCTTTTTGGAAAAGTAAAATTGAGAAACACCCTGATCAATTTCTTTGGGGAACAGATCGGGGAGATGCCGCTTGGAATTATGATTCGGATATAGGAGCATTGCTTGAAGAATATTCAAGGGCATTTATAGGCCAGTTGGATCCAGCAGTGCAGGAAAAATATGCCTACAAAAATGCTGAAAAGTTGTTGCAAGACTAACCGTTGCTGATACAATGCCTCTATGTCATCTGTAAAATGCGGAATAGTTGGGTTGCCAAATGTGGGGAAGAGTACCCTTTTTAATGCCCTTTTGAAAAAAAGGGTGGCTTTGTCTGCTAATTATCCTTTTGCCACAGTTGAGCCTAATATTGGGGTGGTTGCTGTGCCAGATTTGAGACTCCAAAAGTTGGCAGAACTAACGAAAAACGAAGAACGAATGACGAATTTGCCTCCAATTGTGCCTGCAGTTTGTGAGTTTGTAGATATTGCAGGTTTAGTTAAAGGTGCAGCAACTGGGGCTGGTTTAGGCAATAAATTTTTATCTCATATTAGAGAGGTTGATGCCATAATTCATGTTTTAAGGGATTTTTCTGATCCAAATATTGTTAGGGAAGGATCAATTAACCCTGATGAAGATAAATTAACGATAGAAACAGAGCTAGGTTTGGCAGATTTAGAAGTTTTAGAAAAACTCCTGATGGATAAAACCTTAGATTCAAAACAATTAGATATCTTAAACAGGATAAAAGTTGAATTGGATGCTGGTCATGTATTGGGTAAGTTTGAAGTGGGTGATGAGAAGCTAAGAGATTGGTTTAGTAAGTTACCTTTAATTTCTATAAAGCCAGTTTTATATGTTTTTAATGTGGCGGAATCTGAGATTGCTTCGAAAGCTCGCAATGACGGAAATGAGATGACAATATGTGCCAAGTTGGAAGAGGAGTTGGCTGATTTAAATGAAGAAGAAAGATTGGAGTACTTAAAAGAGATTGGGATAGAAGAAACAGGACTTGAAAGGCTTATTAAAAAAGCCTATTCCTTACTGGGTTTAATTTCTTTTTTAACAGAAGGGGTAAAGGAAGTTAGAGCCTGGACTATTAAAGCAGGTTCAAAAGGACCTGAAGCTGCAGGAGCCATTCATACTGATTTTATAAAAGGTTTTATCAGGGCCCAGGTAGTATCTTATGATAAATTAATTGAGGCTGGAAGTATGGCTCAGGCTAAAGCTAAAGGTTGGGTGAGGACAGAAGGAAGAGATTATATTGTCCAAGATGGGGATGTGATAGAGTTTTTAATCGGAAGTTAATAGTCGCTGCTCGGGGTCCTGCCAGCTCGGTATCCCTCCCCTTCGGGGGCCCGCCGTCCTCGACTCGCTTTGCTCGCTGCGGTCATGCGCCGGGTCCCTCTTCGCTGTCACCCCTCGCTCCCTTTATAGGAATTTTTAGGCTCAAATAGCTTCTTTTTAAGTATGGTATTATATTGGCATAAGCAAATTTGATTTTTACTATGGGTTTTAGTATAATATAATATTATGGCTATTGGAGTTACTGAAAGACCAAATACAGGTAGTCCTGATGGTCCAAAAAACTTAAAAAAACATATAGTTGTTATTGGTGCTGCAGGTCAAACTGGTAGATTATATGTTGATGCCTTTTCTCCCAAATTTAAGGTAGCTGGGGTTATTCATGAAAGAAAACCAGCTAATGAATCTCAGCATCCAGAAGTAAATTTGTATCCCCATACAGAGCTAGACAGATTGTTTAAAGATCAAGAACCAGATTTTGTGATTTTGGCTACTCCTAATCCTACAGAAGAAACTTTAGGAGAAATTGCTGCTTCTATGGAAGCTGTCGAAAAACCTTTTATTTTAGTACTTCATCAAAATGGCAAAGATGTAGTACCCCAAGCAGAAAAGGTATTAAAAGGGTTTTCAGATAAAGCCAGATTGGTAAGAGCCATTCTTTGGACAAATGTTAGTGAGGGTAAAAATGGTCAGATTCAGCATAATGATTTAAAAATATCCTTAGCCCCAATCCACGAGGATGAAGAAGCTTTAGGTCAAACTGTTGAGGCTTTTGGGGAAGCTGGGTTTGATGTAGATACTTATGAAGATTATAGAGTAATGGAAGGTATTAAATTGCTAGGTAATTTAGTGGGGTCTACCTCTGATGTAACTGGTTTATCACCTATGGAAACATTTATGAATAGACAGCTTTTTATGTGGGAACTAAAAGCTCATAAAGCTAGAATAGCAGCTTTGAAAGCTGAAGGTATTGAGCTGCCTAAAATCCCGGCTACCAAAAGTCTTAGGAGTTTAGCAAAAGTGCCTACCGTTGCAGGATGGCTGCCGTTTATTAGAAGAAAAGTAGCTAAAAAGACTGCGGCGGCCAGAAATAACCAACCCTCAGCTGCAGCTAGAAAAATATTTGTTGATAGGGAAGATAAGGTTGAGTCTACAATTTATTACCATGAAGCTATGTATAAGATGGCTGAAGACCAAGGTTTGGAAGATCCAATTGATAGGGCTATCTTTGATGTTTTAAGAATAAATGAAAAACCTGATTTTTCTCTAATTTATTTAAATCCTAAACAGAGAATAGATTATCTAAAGGAATATGTAGGTCATGAATCAAGACGTGTTTATATCCCAAACAGTAGGTTTGTTAGATTAATTACAGAAGGTTGGTTTAAATTTATGAGCAGTAGAGTATTTGGTCAAAGATTTGAAGTGTCAGGAACAGAGAACTTGCAGGAAGCTGCGCAAATGGTAGAGGATAAAAACAAAGTTTTGAAGCAAGATTGGGAAGAAAGGAAAGAGAAAGGCGAAATAAAAAAGGGAGAAGAAGCAGAAAAAGCGAGCATTCTAGTTGACCCAAATCATAGAGCTCATCCTGATCATATAGCTTTGGCACTAGCCATCAGAAAAGTTTTGGGAAAAAGATTCCCTGCAATTATTGTAGCCGGAATGCTATTTGAGAATGAGATTTTATCCAGAACTTTAGGTAATGCCTATGACAGACTTTTGGTTTGGACAGTTAAAAATGCTAAAGATCCAGGAGAAATGGCAAGAGCTAATATTATTAATAGAAGGGCTGATAAAGCCAGAGAACAGCTTATGAAAACATCGCGGGTGTGGGTGACTTATTTAGAAGGTGGAAGAACCAAACCTGAAAATGGAGAAAAACCACAACTACAAAAGCCTATTAAAGGGGGATCTTTGTGGCTTAAGAATCATCACTTTGGAGCCATAGTATCAGCCATAAATAGAGGAACAGAGAAAATGCTTCCTCCCGGGAGAAATATCCCTGGTTTTGCCAGTGTCTTTACCAGATTCGGTAGAGTTAGAACTCCAGATTACTTTAGGGAAGAAGGAAAAAAAGAGGGATCTTTTGCCAAGAGAGATGGATATATATCAGAGCTTGCAATGAAAGATATAGCAGAAATGCTACCAAGGGATGAAAGAGGAGTATATTGAATTTAAGGTAGCTTCAGGGTACAATACCTCTCGTGAATAATTATTTATTAACTTTAGTTTTAAAACCTGAGATGGATGAAAAAGAGCGAAAAGCTCTTTTAGATTCTATGGTTAAAAAAATTATTGGAGAAGAGGGAAAAATTAAAAAGGAAGACCTTTGGGGAGTTAGAGATTTATCTTATAAAATTAAAAAACAAACTAAAGGCTTTTTTGCACACTTTGAGATTGAGGCTGATCCGAGCTTAATAAAAGGTATTGACAAAACCTTACTGGTGGAGGAAGATATCCTCAGACATTTACTAGTAAGAGTATAGGGCTAGAGATTCTTCGCTTTGCTCAGAATGACGATATATTATGGCAAGTAGATCTTGGAATAGAGTAGAACTAATAGGTAATTTAACAAGGGACCCGGAGCTTCGATATACCCCCAATGGTGCTGCAGTTTGTACTTTTGGACTAGCTACAAACAGAACTTATGTCACTGATGGTGAGAAAAAAGAAGAAGTAGATTTTCACAGACTAGTGGCCTGGAATAAATTGGCTGAACTTTGCAACCAACTCCTTAAAAAAGGAACTAAAGCTTTTTTGTCTGGAAGATTACAAACCAGATCCTGGGAGGGCCAGGACGGCCAAACCAGAAATGTGACAGAGATTGTGGTGGAGGATATGATAGTACTTTCACCCAAGACAGGAGATTATCAGCCTGCAGTTGCTGAAGATGTACCTGTTCCAACTGAGGCACCTGAACAGCCTGTTGTTGAAGAAGCTCCTGTTCCAATACACCCCTCCGATGGAGGTAAGAAAGTTGAAAAGGAAGAAGTAAGTAAAGCTCCCGCTGAAGATGTAAAAGATGATGACTTGCCCTTCTAGCCTCCTTAAGATATAATTTCCAAATGGCAACAAGAAAAGTTATTTCGAAAAAATCTGAACCCATCAAAAAAGTGGAGGAAGTGCCTGTAATTAAAGAAGCGCCAGCCCTTATAGTAGAGGAAGCTTCTGATGATCAAAGCTCAAATAAATCCTCAACTGGCCTTGAAAGAAAAAGAGTTTGTATCTTTTGTCAGAAAAAAATAAGCCCTTCCTATACAGATTTAGCCACACTTAAAAGATTTATGACAGAAAGAGCCAAGATTTTAGGCAGAGGTAGATCTGGGGTTTGTTCAAAACATCAAAGAGCTGTGGCAAAAAATATTAAATATGCCAGACACTTAAGCTTACTTCCCTTTGTTCCTCAGGTTTAAGCGAGTCAGCGTGTTATGTATGTCAAGTTGACATACACCTCCAATTTTGTGGTATAATAATATTATTATGTTTACTACTATTTCTGCCAGACAAATTCAAAGAGAGTATAAAAAGGTTTTAGAAAGGGCTAATAAGTCTAAAAAGCCTATTGTGGTGATGGCCAATAATAAGCCTTTAGGAGCTGTGATAGGATTAGACCTTTTAGAGAGACTTCAATTGGAAGAAGTTGTCAGAGAGGCTTTAGAGGAGTCAAGATTAGGAAAGACAAAAAACATTAATACAAAAGAAGATCTTGAGGCAGATTTTGAGGAAATGAGAAAAGAAGCCGGTATTTAATGAATGATAAAAATTAAGTACTCCTCAAGATACTTATCATCCCGAAAGAAATTAATTAAGAATAATCCTGTTTTTTTAAGTGAAACAATCAAAACAATATCTTTATTTACTAAAAATCCCAAACATCCAGGTTTAAACTTAGAAAAACTCAAGGGTTCTAATATCTGGTCGCTTAGAGTTGATATACGGAATAGAATTTTCTTCCTATGGGAAAAAGAGAACGTAGCTCTTTTTATAAGCGAAGCTTGAAAACGAAGTTTCCAAGATGAACTTTCAAACTTGTTTATTGATATTGGAAAACATGACAAATATAGGAAATATTAACCTCTTCCTGGGGTTGCCAAGTTTTAAAATTTGGTGTAATGTTACAGAGTGAAAAATTTCTTCCAAAAGATTGATGCCAAAGTTGTGCTCATATCTTTACTCGCTTTTCTTCTTGGCTGGCAATTAGGACACAAAGATGTAGATTTGCAGTGGACAAATTTCAAACCCACAGTTTCAGTGATAAATAGGGATGTTCCTAGTGATGTAAATATAGACTTTAAACTATTTTGGGATACCTGGGATCTTTTAAGTAAAACTTATATTGATAAAAAAGCTTTGGATCCAGAAAAATTATTTTATGGGGCAATTTCTGGGATGGTGGCTGCTGTGGGGGACCCTTATACAGTTTTTCTGCCTCCTGATCAGCAAAAATCTACTAAAGAAGAATTATCAGGGAGTTTTGATGGAGTTGGAATAGAACTTGGATTTAATAAGGATAAAAGATTGGCAGTAATATCTCCTTTAGACGGCACTCCGGCTCAAAAAGCAGGAGTTAAACCCGGAGATTTAATTGTTGAGATTGAGGGTAAAGATACCAACGGCATAACTCTACCTGAGGCAGTAAAGCAAATACGGGGACCAAAGGGCACATCTGTGGTCCTGACAACTTTTAGAGATGGTGATTCTGAAACCAAAAAAGTAACTTTGACCAGAGATACAATTATTGTAAAAAGTGTTAGTGTAACTTACAAATCCACACCATCTGGTAAAGAAGTGGCTGTAATTAAGCTTTCCAGATTTGGAGAAAGAACTGATGATGAGTGGAATCAAATTGTTTCTGAGGTACTTTCAAAAGGATTGGATGGAATTATTTTGGATGTTAGAAACAATCCAGGAGGATATTTGGAGGGAGCTGTTTATATTGCCTCTGAATTCTTGGAAGGGGGAGATGTTGTCTTGCAGGAAAATAATCAGGGGGCACAAACTCCATATAAGGTAAATAGGGCTGGAAGATTAACTAAAATCCCAATGAAGGTGCTGATAAATAAAGGTTCAGCATCAGCTTCTGAAATTGTGGCAGGAGCCTTGCAGGATAGAAAAAGAGCTCAGCTTATTGGGGAAAAATCTTTTGGAAAGGGTACAATACAGGAAGCTCAGGATTTAACAGTTGGAACAGGCATTCACATTACAGTTGCCAAGTGGTTAACACCTAACGGAAGATGGGTTAATGATACTGAAGGGTTGGAGGTTGATGTTACAGTGGAAGATGAAAAAGAAGATGCAATCAAAGATCCTCAGCTTGAGAAGGCTTTGGAGCTTTTAGACTAGTATGGATCCAAATATAAAACTACCCAAACTAAACTATACAGGCATTGCTGTTGCCATAGCCTTAGGAGTTATTGTGGCTGTAGGACTTTATCAGGCGCAAATCAGGGGACTTTTGCCTTCCAATATATCCTTGCCAAAAACTCCTGGTTTACAAACTCAAATCATAGTTTCTGAAGAAAATGCTGTTATAAATGTGGTGGAGAAAACATCTGATTCTGTAGTGGCTATTGGAGTTTCCAGAAGAGGGCTGAGTGAGGATGCCACAATAGGCACAGGATTTGTGGTTTCAGAGAAAGGCATTATTGTTACTAATAAACATGTGGTTGCTGATTCAGGCACTTATACTGTAATTACTAAGGATGGACAAAAATTTGAAGTTAAAAAAATCTATAGAGATCCCACTTTTGATTTAGCTATAGTGACAATTGATGGAAGTAATATCAAAGCTTTGGAATTAGGGGATTCCTCAAAATTAAAGGTAGGCCAAACTGTTATAGCTATAGGTAATGCTTTGGGAAGGTTTACTAATACTGTAACAACAGGAGTTGTTTCAGGATTAGGAAGAAAAGTTATAGCAGGCAGTCCATTTGAGGGATCTTTGGAATCTTTGGATAATTTGATACAAACAGATGCGGCTATTAATCTCGGCAATTCTGGAGGGCCTTTATTAAATTCTGGGGGACAGGTCATTGGAGTGAATGTGGCTACAACAGAGGGTGCCCAAAATATTGGGTTTGCTATACCTATAAATTCTGTAAAAGCAGTTGTTGATGAGTTTGTAGCTAATGGTTTTATATCAAGGCCATTTTTAGGCATTCAATACAGATTTATTTCAAAAGATGTAGCAATTTTAAATGAGGTGCCTCAAGGGGCTTATGTTCAGGATTTAGTTGAGGGTGGGCCGGCAATAAAAGCTGGGGTACGGGCAGGGGATATTATTACAAAAATTAATGGAGAGAGTATTGATGAAGAAGGAAAAGTGGCAGAAATTATTTCTAAAGCCAATATTGGTTCTACTTTAGATCTAGTAATCTGGAGAGACGGTAAAGAGATAAAGCTAAAAGCTACTGTTTCAGAGTCCCCTCAACAGTAAGAATCTTTAGTATCCTGATATTTTTAGCTAAATCCTTTTTAACTTCTATTTCGTATCCTGGAAAATACTTTTTTGGTTCAGACTTGGCAATACTTTCTTGAGTATAATCAATCTCACAAACAATTAGAGCTGGGTTCCAATCTTTTTGCTTAATCTGGGCAAAAAGATTTCTATATAAATCAAATCCATCAGGACCTCCATCCAGTGCTAGGTGTGGTTCAAAATCCTTAACAGAAGAATCTAAAGTTGGAATCCTTTGGGTTGGAATATACGGCAGATTGGCAACTATTATCAATTGGGTCCTGCCACCTAGCTTGTCTGGTCGCAAAGTACTGCTCGCGCTACCAGGTCGCTCGCTATTGGTTTGTTTCGCACCAGACAATTCCTCGGTTATTGAATGAGATGTATGCTCAACTGCACCGATTACTTTGGACACCTCAGACTTCGCTGGTGTCACCCAATAACTCAATAAATTACTTTCTATAAATGTTATTCTATTTTCTACTCCATGGAATTTTGCATTTTGCTTTGCTACCTTCAAGGCTTTATTGGAGATATCTGTAGCAACAATTCGTATTCCCACTCGACGAGTGGGAAGCTGTTTGGCAATTGAGACTGCAATATTGCCAGAACCTGTGCCAATATCTACTAGGGTAAAGGGTTTAGGGTTTAGGGTATAGAATTTAAGAATTTCATCGATTAGTAACTCAGTTTCTGGTCTAGGAATTAAAACATCAGGAGTAACTTTAAACTTGAGCTTATAAAACTCGACATATCTTAACAGATATGCCTTCGGCATATTTTTCTTATTCATAGTAGTCGAGTCTTGCAAGCTCAGTTTGAATGAAAGAGTTTTTCAAGCTTCGCTTATAAAATTCTACATAACCGCGGACGTATTGATTAGGCCTGCTGGAGGGCTTTGGTGATGTCATCTAAATCTCCTTCTTCCAAAATCTTTTCCAAATTATGCCAGGATTTTCCAATTCTGTGATCTGTAATCCTATTTTGAGGGAAATTATAGGTTCTGATTTTTTCTGATCTGTCTCCAGCGCCAACTTGAAAAGCTCTCTGAGATTCTACATCTCCTACATTTTTTGACTTCTCAAGCTCCCAGAGTTTACCTCTCAAAAGCGCCATAGCATTTTCCCTGTTTTGAAGCTGGGATCTTTCTGTCTGACAGGTAACTGTAATGCCTGTGGGTTTATGTTTAAGTCTGACAGCAGTACTAACCTTATTAACATTCTGACCTCCAGCTCCACCAGATCTAAAAGCCTCAAATTCTATGTCTCCTGAGTTTATATTAACCTCTGTTGCAGAAACTTCAGGAAGTACTGCTACTGTGGCTGTGGAAGTGTGAATCCTGCCGCCTGATTCAGTAAAGGGTACTCTTTGTACCCGATGTACGCCAGACTCATACTTTAGACTGCTGTATGAATCCTTTCCGGTTATTTTGAGTACTACTTCTTTAATTTGACCCAAGTTTCCTTCTGATCTGTCTATTTCTTCTGTCTTCCATTTTTTGCTCTGAGCATATTTTGTATACATCTTTAATAAATCACCAGCAAAAAGACCTGCTTCATCTCCTCCTGCAGCTGATCTAATTTCTAAAATAGCCATATTAGGATTTACTCCCTTCACCTCGGAGGAGTCACCTTTGGTGCCACCATCCGAGGTGTTTGTTTGCATAGGAGTAGAGGCAGAATGAGTAAGATCAGTTTTTTGTTTTTCAAGCTCAGTAATTTCTGCACTAATCAGCTCCTCCATGGAAGGATCTTCTATTAAAAGCTCTTTTAGCTCCTCAATTCTTTTATTTAGCTGGTTGAGTTGTTGCTGGATATAGTCCACGGGTAGCGTTAGCTATATTTGTTTTCTGGCCTGCATCAGAAGATCTTTGAGGGATGGTCTGTCACCTTTTTTATCTTGTACTCTAGATTTCCTATTTTCTAGGATTTTCTTTCTCTCTTCAATTTTAAGCTTAGATTCTTCAGTTTTCTTTTGGAATCTTTCAACTTGACCTAAAGTATCAACGAATTTAGCTGTACCTGTAAAAAATGGGTGACAGGCATTACAAAGTTCTACCTTTATTTCAGGGATAGTGGAACCAGTAGTAAAAGTATTGCCGCAGGCACAACTAATTTTGGCATCAGCAATCCAATTTGGATGTATATTTGCTTTCATGATTTAAGTAGTATATCAGGCTCAGGTTAAATTTTCAATGTCTGTGAGCACGGTGGTGGCGGTGGTGAGCCTCTTTGGCTAGAGTTCCCAAATATACTCCAACAGCTATTAAAGCTGCTCCACCCAAAAATGTGGGGGAAAGAACTTCTCCAAGGATTGTGATAGCAAAAAAGGTTGCTACAAAGGGCTCTATATATTGTAATAAATCCGCAGTCCCAACAGAAGTTTTAGAAAGACCCCATTCAAACAGAAAGTAGGCAGAAATAGAGGACAAAAGAACCATATAAATTAAGCCCAAAATTCCAAGCGTAGTAATTCCTAATATCCAATCAGGATTTTTAAGATATTCAACTAAAGCCGGTAGGGCAAATGTAACCATCCCTACCATAAAAGCTATGGCTGTAACAACCAAGGATGAGTATTTTTTAAGAATTCCTTTGGCAATGACAGCACCAACTACCCAGGAAACAGAGGCAAGAAGAATTAAAATATTGCCAATTATATTTTGAGAGGACATATTGCCGCTTAAGATATCAGGCAGTCCAATTATTACCAAAGCTCCAATAAAGCCTAAAGCTATTCCAATTAGATTAACCAAAAAAACTTTTTCTTTTAAAAACCACCAGCCAGCTAAGACAGAAAGCATTGGCCCAATCAAAAGCAGGACTGAAGCATCAGTAACTGTAGTTCTTTTGATCCCTTCAAAAAAGAAAGTGATATTAAGAGTAATAATAAAAATTCCAATAGCTATTAATTTTGGAAGATCTTTTTTGTCAATTTTGATTTTTTTCGTTTGAGATAAAAAAAAGGGAAGAAGAAGAATAGTTGCTAGAACAAACCTTGAAAAAGCCAGACTCATTGGAGGAAATTCCTGCAAAGTAATTTTAGCAACTACAAAATTACCACCCCAGATTATATTGGCTAAAATTAAGGCAATATATGGAGCTGGTTTTTTAAAGATGGCAGAGGTCACTCTCTTAAGAGTACAGAATTTCTAGCATTCGATCAAGCCCAAAGGAGAATCCCACAGCAGGAATACTTTTTTTGGCAAACATACCAATCAAATTATCATACCTACCTCCACCACCAACTGACAGACTATCAGGATTTTGATCCAGCTTTAGTTCAAAAATAGCTCCTGTGTAATAATCTAATCCTCTTGCTAAGCTAGGATCGAAGGAGAAATCCTTACCTTCTTCTAATTTATATTCATCTTTTAAGATTTGAAAAATCTGATTTAGGTTTTCTGTAGGTTTTTGGTTTCTGATTTTATCAACAGATCCCCGGGCCTGGTTTTCTGGTATTCCACCTTCAACTAACTCTTTAATAACCCCTTCTTCACCAATTTTATTGATTTTATCAATAGCTCTTATAACCTCTACCGGAAAATCTTTAAAATTAGCCCTGTCATTTATAAGCATAATGGCATTATTAAGTCCTAACTGCCTCATGCATTTTATAGAAACTCCAACAACTTTGGCATCTTCAGTAGGGTCAGTTGTGCCAACAGTATCTAAATCAAACTGCGTAAATTCACGATATCTGCCTTTTTGTGGATTCTCACCTCTAAAAACATTGCCTACCTGATACCTTCTAAAAGGCAAAGGAGGGTTGTAAGTAGCTACATACCTGGCAAAAGGCACAGTTAGATCATATCTTAAAGCCAATTTTCTTCCACCCCGGTCTTCAAATTCATAAATAAGTTTTTCTTCTGCCCCGTATTTGCCTTTAAGAGTGTCAGCAAACTCTAAAGTAGGAGTTTCAATAGGTACAAATTCATATTCCTCAAGTGTTGAGGCTATGGTGTTTATTAATTCACGTCTTCTTTTAGCCATCTCTGGCTGTATGTCCCTAAACCCTTTTGGTGTTGGTGGTGCGCTATTCATCTTCTAATATTACCATAATCTAGATTGTGAGGCTAAAGTTTTGTCAAATACTATGAGATTTGATATAATTTGCAGCTTATGGCACTACAAAGAGATCCTGAGAGAGTTTCTACTATAGCTATTGATCACAAATATATTGATGAAGATTTTGAGCATGTTGGAGAAGAAGGATTTGTGGGTATTTTTAAAGCTGAAAGAGCAGGATTTCTAGCTGATAGAGGTTTAACCTTACCAAGATTGATGCAGGATCATGGGATAATGCTTAATTCCATAGGTCATGGCAAGCTTAGTATTAATGGAGAAGTAAGAGAAGGGGATTTAGTTGAGGTTAGTTCTAAAATTGTCCAAGTTCAGCATAAGATTATCTTTTTTGATCATTCAATGGCTAAAAATAGTCAAATTGTCTGTGAAGAAAAAGCAGAAAGAGTGATTGTCAGAGAAGTGGGTATAGGATGGATTACTCCTCCTCAGTGGCTTTTGAAGGATTTATTGAGGTAGGGGCTTTAAGGTAGATATTATTTTCAATTTTGTCAGCATCTTTGGTTACAACTGCAATTCCTTCTACTACATCTAATTTTTGCTCTGGGGTTTGGATAATCACTTCCTTTGATATTTCTACAACCTCCATACCAGTCATTGATGAGCCAGAGGATAATTGGTGAGAAACAGATACTATCTCACCCCTGGTTTGCCAGGCCATAATTTTGCCCTGGCTTTCAGTAACCTCGCCTACTGTTTGTTTCCAACCTTCTTGTATGGGAGCATCCATTTCCAGTCTTTCAACTTCATGTCCTAAAAATTCTCCAGCATTGGCAATATGCTCAAAAGGCATACCTGCTAAAGCATAAGCTTTTATAGTGTTAACATACTGGGAATAATCAGGAGAAGTTGTTTTAACCTTAAAAGATCTAGCTCTGGTAGGACTCTTCGGCAAAGTAGTTAAATCTTTATTCATTGTGATAATATATTCCCTAATGGTAAATTGTGCAATTATATTGGCTGGAGGAAAAGGGGAGAGGCTTAGACCCTATACTAATGATAGACCAAAGGTCATGGTTGAGCTGGCTGGAAAGCCTATTTTAGCCTGGCAGATTGAATGGCTTAAATCTCATGGAATTAAGAAATTTGTTTTAACTGTTTCCTATAAACATGAGGTGGTGGAAGAATATTTTGGAGATGGAAGTAAGTTTGGAATAGAGGTTGATTATTCTATTGAGGAGGAACCTTTAGGACGCGGAGGAGCTATAAAAAAAGCTTTTAAATCCAAACTTATGGAAGGTTGTGAGAATGTGGTTGTTACTAATGGAGATATTATCTCCAAAGCTGATCTGTCCAAAATGATTGAAGAGCATGAGGAAAATCGCGCTTTAATGACATTAATGCTGGTGCCATATTTATCAAGATGGGGACTAGTAGATTTAGATGATAATAATCATATTTTAGGATTTAGAGAAAAGCCCAAACTGCCTTATTGGATTAATGGGGGAGTTTATATTTTTTCAAGAGAGGTTGAACCACTTCTTCCAGACAAAGGTGATCATGAGTATGAGACTTTTCCAAAAATACCTAAAGATAAATTTTTTGGATTTAAAGATGAAGGATTCTGGAGAGCAGTTGATGTGGTTAAAGATAAAAGTGAAGCTGAACACTTTTTAGATACTGGTGAGGTGAAGGCTAGTTAGCAGATTTTGTTGCCTCTTTGCTGGAAGGTGATGCTTCTTTTATAACAAATGTTGTTTTTGCTTCAAATACCTCTGCTTTCATAAATCCAGTTAAGATGACAATATCTCCTTCATCAGTAATTTTTAGATTAACTCCAGATACAGAAACATATTTATTTTCTCTATCTTTTAAAGTTAAAAGTTTGTCTATAGCCATAACCTGACCCCAAAGAAAAATTTTAGGGTTTAGGGTATAGGTTTTAGGGTCTAGGAGGACAATAGCTCTGGCTGTTAGGACTCCTGTTTCATCAACATCTCCTAAGCCTGCTATATAATCATCTTCTGCCAGCAGTTTTAAGGAGAATTTTTTTCCTTTCACACGACTTATATATTCTGTATCCTGGGTGATATTTATAATTTTGGGGCCTGTTTTTGAGGCTATGGTTATGGTGGTTGAGGTGGGATGTATGACTTTCCCAATATAGGCTTTATCTTTTAATTTTCTATTCACTTCTTCTTTGAACTTAGCTGCTTTGGAAGCTATTTCAATTTTAAGCTGTTCAAGTTGAAGCTTAACATCAGCTGAAGGAGTGGAATCCACAGCAAGGATGGGAGACACTACCGTCATTCCGAGGAGCAACGCGACGAGGAATCCCTGACGCATGTCAGAAGTAACTTGCATTTGCAAGAGCTTCTTCGCTACGCTGCTCGCCGCGCCTCCGGCTTTCAGAATGACATTTTTGAATGTCATATCTTCTCCTTTGAATAGAATACAATTCTCTCAACAGATCTGGTGTCTCCTGATTCATCAAAAACAGTAGTGGTGATGGTATTTACTCCCTCAGCTAGATTTAAAACTGCAGAAAATACCCCATCAGCTTCTGATTTAGTCAGTAGATCTTTATTTTCAGCAGAAATTAAAACCCTTACTAATGGTGTGGTTTTGCCTGAAAGAGTTATTTCAGATTGAAAAACTAAAGAATCTTCTGCAGGTTCACTTATATCCAGCCTTAAGGTTTTTGGAGGGAGGGTGATAGGTCCTTTGGAAAAAGGGGTCTCCAGTTTTTGATAATAATTATTGTAATAGTATATTCCACCAAAAACTGCAGTTCCTAAGATTAATATTAAAAGAAGCAGTTTCATCGTACTGGCTATTTTAGCATATTGTCTCCCCAGTCCTTTTTTGCTAGTATGACGGTCATGGATATTTACTGGGGAGGACAGGCTCTATTTAGATTAAAAGGTAAAATGTCTTCAGTTATTATTGATCCATACTCTCCTGAATTTACTGGTTTAAAACTTCCAAAAGAATTATCTGCTGACATGGTGCTTATTTCTCATGAACATGAAGATCATAGCAATGGATCAGCGGTAACTGAATCAGTTAGTGGGGCAGCTCCTATGGTATTTAAAGAGCCAGGAGAGTATGAAGTTGCTGGAGCAGTGGTTACAGGAATAGATTCCTTTCATGATAATTCCCAAGGATCTGAAAGAGGAACAAATATTATCTTTCATATAATGATGGATTCTTTAAATATTGTGCATTTAGGTGATTTAGGTCAGAGTGAATTAACAGAAGACCAGCTGGCAAAAATTGGTGAGGTAGATATTTTGCTTATTCCTGTAGGTTCCATTTTTACAATAGATGGAAAAGCTGCTGCTGGGATTGTGGCTCAGCTTGAACCAAGAATTATAATTCCAATGCATTTCAAAATAGAAGGGCTTAAATTTGAACTGGAAGGCGTTGAAGCTTTTTTGAAAGAAATGGGAGCAGAGGGAGTGACTCCAGTTCCAAAGCTGTCAATTACTAGAGATAAACTGCCCGAGGAACCACTAGTGGTGGTTTTAAATAAAACCTAATTAATCTAATTAACCTAATTTCTAAGTGCTCTAAATATTAGAAATTAGAAATTAGAAATTAGAAATTTACATTATGGTTAGTCCAACAAAACTTCCTCCACAAAACATAGAGGCAGAGCAGTCCCTTTTAGGGGCGCTTTTAATTGATAAAGATTCAATAGTCAGAATTTCAGAAATTCTACACCCTTCTAATTTTTACAGAACAGAACAGCACGGACCTATATTTGAAGCTGTTCAGTCTTTATTTGAAAAAAGAGAGCCGATTGATTTAGTGACTGTGACAGAAGAGCTAAAAAGAAAAGGTTTTTATGATAAAGTCGGGGGATCTGCTTATTTAACAACACTAGTAAATGTTGTGCCAACTTCAGCTCACATTGAACATTATGCCAAAATTATCAAAGGTCATGCAGTCAGGCGAAGCCTGATTACCCAAGCTACTCGACTGATTGAAAAAGCTTATGATGAAGGAGAAACTGTTGAGGAGCTTTTAGAATCTGCTGAAGCAGGTATATTTTCTCTTTCTCAAGATAATGTATCCAGAGATTTTTTACCAATTAAAGATGCCTTAACTCAAAGTTTTGACCGTCTTGATGAGCTTCAGAAATCATCAGGTAAACTCAGAGGAGTGCCAACAGGCTTTCGGGATTTGGATTCTAAGTTAGCAGGAATGCAAAATTCCAATTTAATTATTCTTGCATCTAGACCTGGACAAGGTAAGACTTCCATGGCTTTAAACATAGCTCAATATGTAGCTGTTTCAGCTGGACTGCCTGTAGGGATTTTTTCTTTGGAAATGAGTCAGGAGGAGTTGGTGGATAGGCTTTTAGTTGGGCAGGCTGATATTGATGCCTGGAAGTTAAAGACCGGAAGATTAGATGAAAGGGATTTTGATAAATTATCGCTTGCTATGGGAGAGTTGGCTGAAGCTCCTATTTTTATTGATGATACTCCAGGAATTACTATTTCTGAGATGAGGACCAAAGCCAGAAGACTGCAGGTTGAGCATGGATTGAAGTTTTTAATTGTGGACTATCTTCAGCTTATTAAGGGAAGAAATTTAGAAAACAGGGTGCAGGAAGTTTCAGAAATTTCCCAACAGCTTAAAAATTTAGCTAGGGAATTAAAAATTCCAGTTTTGGCCCTCTCTCAGCTTAATAGATCTGTTGAGGCCAGAGGAACCAGAAAGCCTCAGCTGGCTGATTTAAGAGAATCAGGAGCCATTGAGCAGGATGCTGATGTGGTTATGTTTATTTATAGGGAAGACCCAGAAAAAATGGAAGAAGTTACTCTAGATATTCAAAAACACAGAAATGGACCAGTGGGAGAAATTAATTTAGTCTTTAGAGCTGACAGGACAAAGTTTTATGGAATGGAAAAAGCCAGAAAAGCTCCTGCAGCAGCCTAGAAGATTATTATAGAGGCTACCAGAAGGTAGATTGAGAGAGATATTAAATCCTGAATTACTGTGGTAAATGGTCCTGCACCTAAAGCCGGGTCAGAATGTTCTTTAAAGATAATTTCAGGCACAATTAGAGCTACAACTGGAGCTATGGTGCCATTTATAAGCATAGCCAAACCTACAGTTTTGGCAACATTTATATCTCCAAGCCAAAAGTTGGCAAAAAGGCTTAGTAAAAGGCCAAAAATAATTCCAAAGCTTAAACCAATAAATATCTCTTTTCCTAAATATTTCCAAAAATTGTCTTTGAACTTACTTAAATTTCTGACATATATATTTTCTGTTTGAGTTCCTATGGCATCTGACATATAAATAATTACAGGTAAGAAAAAGGCCAGGGATAAATTTTTGGATAAAGTTTCCTCAAAATTACTCATTAAAAGAGTGGCTAAGATCCCACCAATAAGGCCAATTAAAAGCCAGGGAAATCTTTCTTTAATTAAAAGGGATAATCTTTCTTTAGTATCATCTTCCAGTCTAAAATTAGCCATGAAATAAGTATAACATGGGAAAATGTGCTCAGGGAGAGAGTCGAACTCTCAAGGCCTTGCGACCAATAGTTTTTGAGACTATCGCGTATACCATTCCGCCACCTGAGCATGTCTTCCGGGGTTGCTTCATTATTTTATGGTTACTTTTTTATGGTTGCAACCCGTTTAAATATCGTTTAGACATTTAAACCCATTCCATCACCTCGGCGAACTAAAGCATTATATCAACTTTAAGTTCAGGGGGAAAGGGAAGTTGATATTATCTGTACAAATGTCCTCCGGCCGTGGTACATTTGTTATAACATGTCGAGACCTCCTAGTAAGAAAAGGTTCTTAACTGATTTTACTCTTCTTGTTTTAGAAAAATCTATTGATGGGTACATAAGATTTGAGGATTTTGCATACCACCCCATGATGGTTGGCAGAGATCTCAAAAAATCTGAACTTTCTCAAGCGGTTAAGAGACTCAGAGAAAATGGTTTAGTGGAACTTATAAGTGATAAAGAGTTAATATTTAGATTAACAGATTCTGGGAGAGATAGAGCTTTATGGAAGAAAATGGGGTTGGGGGAGGAAAAGTGGGATGGAAAGTGGAGATTAGTAATCTGGGATATCCCAGAGAAAAGAAGAGCTGCCAGAGATTTATTAAGGTATAAACTGAAACAGTTAGGATTTAAACAATGGCAGCAAAGTGTTTGGGCTTCAAAGGTAAATTGTACAAAACTTCTAAGAGATTTTATAAGGAAAACTGGAATAGAGGATTGGGTAATGGTGGTGGAATCAGAGAATGTTGGATAATCACAAACAGCCCACGGCCGTGGGACAAATAAAGTATCTTTTGCTTTCTATAAGCTTATTTTCTATAATGCTCTATTAATATGATTGATAGAAAGCCAGAAATTCAAAGAAGCATTCCAGATTCTCCAATTCGTAGAATGTTTGCAACAATGCATGGTGATGAAGAACTCCTAGATGTTCACTCTATTGATGAAGTACTAGGTTTACCTCCTTTAGGTGATGATCAAGAATCCTTTGCAGGGAAGTCGTATATTCTTACACCCGAAGGGAGAAATGAGTATGTACTATATCAGGGTACAGATTATAATCTTATCCGTCAGGGTGTTAGGTGGATAAATCCGGATTCTTCAGATGTCGTTTATGATTTAGGAAGTGGTTATGGTAGATTTTGTTTATATGGTGCTCTTACAACAGATGCAAGATGGAAAGGGATTGAGATAGTACAACCCCGTGTGGAAGTTGCACAAAGTGCACAAAGACGCCTTGAATTACCAAATGCAGAATTTATACAGGGGAATGTCGCAGAGCAAGATTTAACTGATGGTACAGTATTTTACATATACAATTCTTTATCTTCTGAGACACTTGAAGAAGTACTCGGGGTGTTGCAGGATCTTTCAACAAAAAAATCCATTCGTATACTTTCCCATTGGACTTGGTACACACATGAAATACCTTCATGGTTAAAGGTACTTGAAGAAGTTCCTGATGATCCTTTTTTTATGCTTGCTCCAAAATAGTTTTTAATATAAACTCAGCCCATGAAGAAAAATGTCAGACTTCCTGCTCATGTTAAGCCTGAAAGATATGAAATTTTTCTTAAACCAGATCTGATTGGATTTTCTTTTGAAGGGGAAGAGACAATAGAGTTGGTTTTATCCAAACCCACCAAGGAAATTACCCTTCATTCTGCTGAAATTGATATTCAATCTGCTGAATGGGTGCATTCTGGACAAGAGAATTGGGCAGGTAAGATCTCATATAACAAAAAAGCAGAAACAGCCACCCTAGCTTTCCCTAAAAGTTTGAAATCAGGGAAAGGGGAACTAAAGATTACCTTTAAAGGAATCCTAAATGACAAAATGAGAGGTTTTTATAGGAGTAAATATGGAGATGAGAAACATTTAGCTACAACTCAATTTGAATCAACAGATGCAAGACGCGCTTTTCCAAGTTTTGATGAGCCCTCTCAAAAAGCTATTTTTGATGTCACTTTAATGATTCCAGGTCACACTACTGCTATTTCTAATACGATTGAATCTAGTGTAAAAGAGCATGAATCTGGTCTCAAAATAGTTAAGTTTGCCCCAACTCCAAAGATGTCTACATATCTTTTGGCTTTTATTGTAGGGGAGTTTGAATCTATTGAGGCCCCACTTCGTTCCAATACTATGGTTCGGGTGTTTACAACCCCAGGCAAGAAAGATCAAGCTAAATTTGCTCTTGATGTGGCAGTGAAATGTATGAAGTTCTATGAGGAGTATTTTGATATTGATTATCCTTTGCCAGTTTTAGACATGATAGCTATTCCTGATTTTGCTGCAGGAGCCATGGAAAATTGGGGTGCAGTCACTTATAGGGAATCAACCCTACTTATTGATGAGGAAAAGTCATCTTCTGCTAATAAGCAGTGGGTGGCTATGGTTATAGCACACGAATTGGCTCACCAGTGGTTTGGGAATTTAGTAACCATGGAGTGGTGGACTCATCTTTGGTTAAATGAGGGGTTTGCAAGCTTTATTGAATATTTAGCAATTGATGAGATATTCCCAGAGTATGATATCTGGACACAATTTGCAGGAACAGAACTGGCAGATGCTTTTTCTTTAGATGCTTTAGCCAATACTCATCCAATAGAGGTAGAAGTAGGGGATCCAGCAGAAATTTCTGAGATATTTGACAGGATTTCATATTCCAAAGGAGCTTCTGTTTTAAGAATGCTTTGGAAATATTTAGGTGAGAAAGATTTCAGAGATGGACTTAGGCACTACTTAAAAAGGCATGCTTATGCCAATGCTTCAACTGAGGATCTTTGGAAAGCCTTGGAAGAAGTTAGCGGTAAACCAGTAGGTAAGATTATGGCTAATTGGACATCAAAACCTGGACATCCATTGGTAACGGTGACTGATGGAAAACTGATCCAATCCAGATTTTTTATCAGTCCAATTTCCAAAAATAAATCAAAAGATTCAACAATTTGGAGTATTCCTATTAATGGGAAATTAATGGATAAGAAGACTATGGATTGGAAAGGGTCTGGAAAACTAAATGAAGGAGAAGTTTCTTTAGTAAGAGTAGATTATCCACAAAAATATCTTAAAAGTTTAGAGGAAGATGTAAAATCTGGAAGATTATCTGCTCCCGATAGGCTAGGACTAATAAGAGATAGTTTTGATTTGGCTCAAGCTGGAAATTCTCCTACAACTTTGGCTTTAGAATTGGCTCAAAGTTATACTGGAGAGACGGACTATACGGTTTGGGGTGAGCTTACAGGACAAATATCCAAGGTGGCTAATTTATTAGCTTTAGAGAGTTTTTATCCTGAATTTCAAAAATATGGAAGAGAAATATATTCTCTCATAGCTAAAAAAATGGGATGGGAAAAGAAAAAAGGAGAAAAACACACAGATTCTTTGCTTAGGTCCATGGTTTTATATAAATTAGGCAGTTTTGGTGATAAAGAGGTGATTGGGAAGGCTCAAGAATTATTTGGTGGGAAAGTGGAACCAGATCTAAGAGGAGTAGTTTATAATTTAGTGGCAGCCAATGGATCCCAAAAGGAATGGGATGAGCTGGTTAAGATGTATAAATCCGAGGAGAATCAGCAGGAGAAAGATAGATTAGGAAGATCACTTGGATTATTTAAACAAAAAACTATTCTCCAGAAGTCCCTGGATTTTGCCATATCTAAAGATGTTAGATTCCAAAATACTTTAGGAATTATAGCCTCAGTTTGGGGAAATCCAGAGGGTAGATATTTAGCCTGGGAGTTTGTAAAGAAAAATTGGAAAATGCTTAAAGAAAGATATGCAGGAGGACACTACTTTACCAGAGTTTTTGGGCCGGCATCCGAATTCACAAAAGTATCAGATGCCAAAGATATAGAATCCTTTGTTAAGAAAAATCCTACCCCTGAGGCAGAAAGAACTATAGCTCAAGCCTTAGAGCAAATTTATTCTAATGCTGAGTGGTTAAAAAGAGACGCAGAAGGAATTAAAAGATTTCTGGGTGGGGTATAATTTAAAGATATGTACTATGAGAGTGAGGCTGCGAGTGAGGATCCCATAAGAGGATTAATTTCCAGAGTAGCTACAAATCAAATTATAGCTTTAGGTTATCAGGGTGAATTGGAAAAAATTAGAGTATTGCTGGATCAGCCTCTTGAAGGTTTTACGTTTTCCGAAGGAGTTTCTCTGGATTTTATAGATAAATTGAGTCGGGGTATGCCAGAGGCGCCTCTGGCTAATATGAGCAGGATTCCCAATAAAGAACAGGCTAAACGATTAGTAGTAGCTGCTTTATTCGGAATACCGTTTTCGCAGGATGAAAATGGGATAGTCATTGCTGAATATGATTTTGAAGAGCCATACAATAGGACAATACAAACAGATTTTGATTCAAATAAAGATAGCAAACACATGCGTAATCCAGTCCCAAATCTAGAAGGGACAGCAGTTTTGAAAGCAAAGGTAGTGGAAGGATTTGAACAAAATAAAATGGATAATCCGTCTTTAGATATAAAAGTAACTCCAGTTGGGACAGCCTTTCATGTTGAAATAATTAAAGCTGTTTAGTTTCTTTAAACAGGTTCGTTTATGACAATGTCATTTTTTGTAGCAGGGTAGAGACGTCCATTAGCAGCCCTAACTATCATTTCTGGAAATCTTCTTCCACCACTTATTTCTCTATCAGTTACTCCTCTGGCAACAATTTTCTCCCCCACATCCTCAGGCTTTAAAAGCTCAACATCTTCTCCGACCCAAATATTATTTATTGTAGGTTCTTCTTCCAAAAGAGAAAAATTAGTATTTTGGATAAAAGCTCTTATTCTTCTTCGGGTTTGTTGATGCAAGCCTAAAAATTGTTCCACAGAATTACCATGGCCTCTTAATATGGCTAGAGGATCTTGATCTCTTCCTTCTTCAGCTAGCAACTTCATAACCCGATTATCAACAACTCTTAGACCCATCTCGTTTTGACCACGAGCGATTATCAGTCTTCTTCCAACCACTGGTTGGAGTACAGCTGCTGGCATATATTGATAGATTTTTAAAACTTCGTCTCTCATAGAAAGATATTATAGGTTCAGAATAGATGGAAGTCAATTAGCCTCCTAGTTATTTGGAGGAGGGGTGGGGAGAGTTGGTTTTTAATTCTGCAAATCTTTCTCCAAGAGCTCTATTTTGCAAGTGATCTTTGAATGGCTCTTTATCAGCTTCAGATAATGTAGAGCTAACTTTAGGATCTAATTGTTCAAAAGCAGTTCTTTGATCCAAAATCCTCAATGATAATGCCCTCAAATCTTCAAGTGAGGTTCTTGTAGGTTGACCTATTGGGTAAGATAAATAAATTACATTTCCTCTTTCATCTTCCATTTTTTGAATCCTTACAGCATCTTTTGGATTGGGTCTACCATTTGCATCAAAGGCCATATCTGTAACAGAATCATTAAGTTTTGGGGTTAGGGCATATTCCTCATTTGCCTGATCTAATCTGGCTTGAGCAGGTTTTAGCAGAGCTGTTTCATAAGCCTCTCTCAATTTTGCCAATCTTTCATCTTCATTCATAGCTAAATTATATCACTTTTAGGCACTTTTATGGTAAGCATAGCTTGCCTTTTTTTTACAAAAAACGTAAAATCCAAAGATTATGGCAGGAAATGTAAATGAACTTAGAAATGGTGCTTTTATAAAAGAGGGCAAAGATATTTTTTCAGTTGTGACATATGAACATATGAAGACCGGAAGAGGTTCCGGTAATATTAAGCTGAAGTGCAGGAATCTAAGGACTGGTGCAGTTCTCGAAAAATCTTATATCACTGGAGCCAGAGTTGAAGAGGCTGATGTTGAAAAGAAAAAGGCCCAATTTTTATACAAAGATTCCGATACTTATTCTTTTATGGACCCAGTTTCCTTTGAACAATTCAGCGTCCAGGGTTCTGTTTTAGGTGAGCAGGTAAAATTTTTAAAGGATGGATTGGACTTAATATTAATTGTTTCTGATGAGGAAGTATTAGGATTGGAGCTTCCTTTAAGCTTAAATTATGAAATAGTGGATACAGGACCTGGGGAGAGAGGAAATACTGTATCTAATGTTTTTAAGGAAGCTACTTTAGATAATGGTTTAGTTGTAAAGGTGCCTATGTTTATGAAAAATGGAGAAAAAATTAAGGTTGATACAAGATCAGGGGAATATGTGGAGAGGGTTAAGTGACACAAAGTGTCATCCTGAGTGATTAGCGAAGGATCTCTAGATGTATTCTAGATACCTTAATACTCGCATTCGCGAGAGATTCTTCGGCTTCGCCTC
Source organism: Candidatus Daviesbacteria bacterium RIFCSPHIGHO2_02_FULL_36_13 (assembly GCA_001777015.1). Taxonomy (GTDB): domain Bacteria; phylum Patescibacteriota; class Microgenomatia; order Daviesbacterales; family UBA10151; genus 2-02-FULL-36-13. The sequence continues at coordinate 71,972 of MFCV01000044.1, read as the reverse complement.
AGAATGACATTTTAGAATGTGATAATATAAGTAGAATTATGTCTAAGAAAATAACAAAAGCTTTAATACCTGCTGCTGGATTTGGAACAAGATTTTTACCACAAACCAAGGCCATGCCTAAGGAAATGCTTCCCATTGTTGATAAGCCTGTTATTCAATATGTGGTAGAGGAAATAGTTAATTCTGGAATAGAAAATATTATTATAGTTACAGGTAGTACCAAAAGGGCAATTGAAGATCATTTTGATGAGCCAAATGAGGATTTAGTTCAAAATCTTAAAAATGGCAATAAAGCCAAAGCCTTAGAACAAATTGAACATATCTCCAATATGGCAAATTTTATTTATGTCAGACAAAAAGGTCCTTATGGTAATGGTACTCCTGTTTTAGCTGGAGAGGCTGTCATAGAGGATGAACCTTTTGCTGTAATTTGGGGAGATGAGTTTATTTTGGCAGAACCCCCAAGACTTAAACAAATGATAGATGTTTATGAAAAATATGGGGGAATGGTTATTTCTGGAGTTAAAATTGAAAAAAAGGAAGATTTAAAAAGATATGGTATAGCAGAATTGGAGCCTGTGGAAGGGAATGTATTTAAAATAAAAAGGATTGTGGAAAAGCCGGATCCTGACAATGCTCCTTCTGATATAGCTACTCATGGGGCCTATATTTTACCTCCTGAGATTTTTGGAGCTTTAAGAAAATTAGCTCCAAAAGATGGGGATGAAGTTTGGCTGGTTGATGCTATAAATATGCTGCAGGAAGAAGGAGTACCTTTATATACAGTAGTTATAGAAAATGGCAAATATTATGACACAGGAAATAAATTAGAATACATGAAAACAGTGGTAGATTTAGCCAAAGTTCATCCTGAAATAGGAGAAGAATTTAAAAAATACTTAAAAGAAACATCTTCTGATTAGTGAACTGGGAGGGTTCGGAGGGCTAGGGCTATTCCTCCAACTGAGGCTACTTGTGTAATAATTCCCCAAGGCAAAGAGGCTCTGCTGTTAGTATTGTGTCCAAACTCATAAAAGAAGGAAAATGGATACTTCCAGCCCCAAAGAAGGTATGGCATTTGTAGAATATCCCAGGATTCTGAGATCAGGATACAAAGAAAAAGATAAAAAGGATCAACCATTCTTCCAAATATTAGAAAGGTCACAATTACTCCAAAAGCTAAATCACCAAAAGCTTGCAAAAATAAGAGAATCTTGTTTTTCTTTTTCCAGCCAATGCCAAAATCCCAGTGAGGGATCATGTCTAATATTGGGTGAGAAATGGCACAAAGGGTAATTGCTAAAGAGGGATTTCCAGGCAGGGCTGCTGCTATAGTTCCACCAACCAGTGCGTGAGCTGTTGCTGTCATGTACATACCAGTATAACAGACCCTGTCAATTTGATTCAAACTTCCTAATATGTTACCCTTTTCCTTTACGTTTATGTTTCCTGTACTTTTTACTATTGGCAAGATTCCAATTTCTTCTTTTGGAGTTTTAATGGCTTTAGGTTTTTTTGTTTCTGTTTTTTTAATTTGGAGGCTCACCCGTGCCTGGGATTTGGATGAAGAAAAGGTTTTGGATCTCACAATTTTAACCTTTTTAGGAGGGTTAATTGGTGCCAGGTTTTATTTTGCCTTTAGCAATTTAGATTTATTTTCGGAAAATATTTTGGATATTTTCTTTTTTAATAAAATTCCAGGATTTAACTTTGTAGGAGCATTAATAGGGGGTTTTGCCAGTCTCTACTTCTTTTCCAAAAAAAAGAAGATGGATTTTTGGATGAGTGCTGATATTGCCTCAATAGGGCTGATTACTGGTTTAATTTTTGTTAGTCTAGGGTGTTTTTTAGGAGGGTGTAATGTTGGAGCTCCATCTGATTTATTCTTTGCTGTTGATATGGTTGGAGAAGTTGGTAGGAGATTGCCTATTCAACTTTTGGAGGCTTTTTTGCTAACTCTTACTCTTTTAAAACTTTGGTCTGCCTCTATCCATTTTCATCAAAGGGGAAAAATACTAAGTTTTTCCTTAATTTACATTGGAGTGATAAATATCTTAACTGCTCCTTTTAAAGATTCTTATGATGGGCTCCTATTCTCAACAGCTCTAACCATTATTGGAATATTTGTTTTTTATAAAATTTCCAAAAGAAGGCTGGAAGCAGATATAAAATCTTCTCTTTACTATATTAAAAGCCTAATTTTCAGTTCAGAAGTCAGAAAAGATGCCCTTTCTAAGTTTTCGAAATATTGGTATAATCAGAAAACCTCATTTTCCTGGACATTAAGGAATATGAAGAAAGGGTTAAAAAAGCTTAATGTTAGATTTTCCTTCAAAAACAATTAAATCTATTAAAGATTTGCTTCTCAAGCAAAAAAAAGAAGTAGAAAAAGAAATAAAAGAAATACAAAAAGAAGATCCTGCTAAAGAGGAAGTTTTGGCAGAATCCTCAGAACCAGGCACTGATTCATACATTGCTGATGCTCACACCAGGGTTATGGCTCTAGGAGAACAATTAAATAAGGCCAATAAAAATATTCAATTGGCTTTATCAAAAATTGGCAAAGGCACTTATGGAAAGTGTGAGAATTGCGGCAAGCAAATTGAAGTTGGCAGATTGATGGCTATGCCTACAGCCAGTCTCTGTTTATCCTGCTCCAAAGCCCAAAAATAATATTTAGATTAAACGTTTTAAAAAGGATTGATAATTGTGACTTCTTTAAATTTAGAGAAGTCTTTTACATTATCCGTGGCAATAGTGTCTATATCATTACTTAGGGCTGTAGCCGCCAGGTATGCATCAAAGACCATATCAGACGAAAGAGAGTATTTTTTAATTAATTCTAGAGCAATGCTTTCTGTTTTCCAGTTTGGAGAAACTATGCTGCATACTCTCAAAATACGTTCTACTGCCTCTATTGCATCCTTTATTTTTAAGGGATTTGGGAACTTGGGATAAGTAAGAACTCTCAGTGTTTCAAAAATATTCTGATGAGCAACCTGCAATTTACCCAAATTTTCTTGTAAGAATTTTTGAGCTTTTTTGTGTTTAGGGGAGCGTTTATTTATTGAAAAAACTAAAATATTTGAATCAATAATCATCCAATTTAGGTTCCGGATAAAAATCTTTTCTGGTTAAGTTATCAAGGGGGACACCTAAGTCGTGAGTTTTAAAAACTATTCTTTTAGCTTGTTTTTTAGCATCTTTTTCAAGATAATCTTCAAGAGCGCGGTTAAATACTTCCTGTAAGGTCACATCATCCTGCAAAGCTTTCTGCTCTGCACTCTTTTTTAAGTCTTCCTTTATTCTAAGAGTAGTTCTTATCAACATAGTAAATTGATTATAGCATATATATGACAATATGTCAAGAAACCGAAATGATCTCAATAGTATATTTTAATCCTCCATTGCCTGAGGCTAAACCAAACAGAAAAAGAGCAATTAGAAGATTTGCAAAGGCACTTATGGAAAGTGTGAGAAGTGCAAAAAACAAATAGAAATAGGTAGACTTCTGGCTATGCCAACAGCAAGCCTTTGTCTGTCTGACTCCAAAAAAATCTCCAGGTGATACTTGCATTTCATTAAATAAAGTCTTAATATCAGTTTTATGGTTATTGGGAATGTTGAAGGTTTATTTGAGGCTAGGGGAATAGGGAAGCCTGTTATACATGATCTTACACTAGAAGGTATCCCAAAGGATGAACGTGCTCTTTTTTGGACTAGCTATGTTCCTACATATCACCGCACATTAGGAACTACAACCACACAAGATCTTTGGAGAAGATTTCAGGATGTTGCAGTAAGGTCAATTCCAAGGGTTAGTGATGGACAGCCATCTTATGCTTTGGATATGGGCTGTGGGGATGGCAGAATAACAGAGGCGTTGCTGGCGGGAACTAAAGCCCACATTGTAGCTGTTGATGGAACTAGGGCTTTTTTAGATCGAGCACAAGAAAGATTAAGTGAACATAGAGATGTGCGTTCTAGAGTTGCCCTTTGCCAAATGGATTTAACTCAAGATCCCTGGCAGCTGCCAGGCGATTCCTTTTCAATGGCTACAGCCAATTTTGTTATTCAGTACTTAAGTAGGGGCGAGCAGGAATATGTTATTAATAGGGCTGCCCAAGCTTTAAACATTGGAGGTGAGCTACTTTTAAGTACTTTCACTGGTGTGCCTTTTAAAAAAGTAGTTCCTTTTATAATGATGGGGGATGCTGTAAGAGCCCTAAGACATCCAAGTAGATTTAAGGGCATTGCTGATACTATTAGGAATATTCCTGTTACTAAGAGATTTGATCAATTTGCTGAAGCTGGTTTAGGACATAATTCCACACTTGATGAGTTAGATATGATGCATACAAAAGCCGGTTTAACTTTTGAAGTAGTGGATGAATTTAAGGTTTGGCCAAAAGGTACTTATGGTGTAATTACGCGAGGCAAGAAGTTTTAAAATCTCCCTAACTGTAGTACATTAAAAGAGTGACTAATCTGTTCATTGCTACAGCTTCTATTCTCAGTTTAATTTTAGCTGTAGTTCCTATCCGAAAAAATGGTAAATCATTAAGTAACCTTTCTTTTGCCTGGCTCTCTTTTGTGATGGGCATTTGGGCTATGCTTTTTATTCCCTATAATTACCCCTTTTTATTTGATAGCCTTTTTTGGATAAAAGCTATTTATATTTTGGTTTGTGTAATGGTTGGAGCAATGCTCTTTTTTGGATATGCATTTCCATATGGAGATAAACCTAACCGTTGGGCGATCCTCATTTATTCAGTCCTCAATATACCAATAATATATATGATTCTTTTTACAAATCTTTTTGTTGCAAGCGTACATCAAACTCCAACAGGCCCTGAAACTGTTGTTGGCCCATATTATTGGTATGGAAGCTTGGTTTGGTCGGTGTCAGGGCTCGGGATTGCTATATATCATCTGGTAAAAAAATTTAAAAAAGCCACAGGAAAAGCTAAATTTCAGCTTCTGTATATGTTCTTGGGTCTTTCTATTTTTGGAATTGCTGCAGCTATTTTAGATGGACTCATTCCGATTATTTTCCATACTTCAAGGTACTTTTCCTTAAGTGCTGTTTTTACTTTAGCTTTTGTTGGAATGACAGCTTATTCTATAGCAAGACACAGGCTTTTGGATATAAGGGTGGCTTTGCAGGAAGTTTTAGTATTTTCTCTAACAACCTTTCTTATCTCAGGAATGTTTTTAATTGGAGCCATTTCTTATTGGACTTTTACAGGCCAGGAGTTCAAAATGGGGGTTTTGTTAATAATTGTAATTTTATCCTCACTACTTACCCTTATTTTTGAAAAAGTTACTTCAGTTTCAAAAATTATAGCGAGAAACTTTTTAGGTCAGTCTGTGTATGATTATCAGAAAGTTGTTAGAGAATTAGGTTTACGTTTATCAACAAGTTTGGATTTGCAAAGGCTCATAGATACCCTAATAGATCAATTAGTTGAAGTCTTTAAATTGAAAAAAATGGCAATACTTTTATATGACCATGGGAAAAATAAATATCTTTTGCAAAAAGTTGTGGGATTTAATAAAACTCTAGATCAGATAGAGGAAATTTTTAACAGCTTCACATCTGTTTATTTTCCTGAAAGCCCTAAAATTATAGATTTAGAAGAAATTAGGAAACTTTCTAGTGGACCTGTTTTTGGATTTAAGGAAAATAGCCTTAGGCAATTGGCTACTATTATGGATCAAAATGAATTGTCTTTAATAATCCCACTTGTTACAAATAATAAGATAATAGGGATTATAGTTATTGGGGAAAAAACCTCCCTAGATCCATACACCGTTCAGGATATAAATTTTTTAAACACTATGGCTTTTGAAACATCAATTGCTTTTCAAAATGCCAAATCATATGAAGAAATCCAAAAGTTTAATATAACTTTAACTAAAGAGGTAGAGGATGCAACAAGAGAGTTAAAACATGCTAATGAAAAGCTGAAGGTTTTAGATAAACTAAAAGATGATTTTGTCTCAATTGCCTCTCATGAATTGCGTACTCCTATGACAGCTATAAGATCTTATGCCTGGATGGCTCTAAATAGGTCTGATGTGCCGTTGTCAGATAAACTAAAAAGATATCTAATCAGAGTATTTATTTCTACTCAAAGACTGATAAATTTAGTTAATGATATGCTCAACATCAGTAGGATTGAATCAGGTAAAATAGAGATTAAACCTGAACCTGTTGATGTTTTATCTTTAGTTCGTGATATTATTGATGAGGTTTATTATTCAAAATCTACAGATAAAAAATTTCAGTTTGAGGTAATGGAGAAACCTGTTCCCAAAGTTTTTGCTGATCCGGATAAACTGCGTCAGGTATTACTTAATTTGGTGGGTAATTCCATAAAATTTACCCCACAGGAAGGAAAAATTACTTTTGACTTTTTTACAGATGGTAAAACTGTAGAAATTTCAATAAAAGATACAGGTGTAGGAATTTCAAAAGAAGATTTATCTAAACTCTTCCATAAATTCTCAAGGCTTGATAATTCTTATACAGCTTTGTCTGTTTCCGGAGGTACTGGTTTAGGGTTATATATTTCCAAAAATTTAATAGAGCTTATGCATGGAACAATAAAGGCTTCCTCAGAAGGAGTGGGGCATGGAACAACTGTGACTATAACTCTTCCAGTTGCCAATTCTGATACCCTGTCTCATGCAGACCAATTTACAATAAAGCCAAGGGGTGAAGTTAAGGGACTTGAGCCTGTGGCAATATGATATGATTTAAGTATGGATAATGCAGGAAAGAAAATTTTAATTGTTGAGGATGATCAGTTTTTAAGGGAGTTTTATCAGGAACTCCTGCAGGAAGAAGGCTATATAGTGGATGTGGCTGCTGATGGGGAAATAGCACTTAAAAAAATTACTGAGGGTGGGTTTTCCTTGGTACTTTTAGATATTATGCTTCCTAAAATGGATGGAATTAATATTTTAAAAACTTTAAAAACATCTCCTGCCAAAACTCCAAATGGTCCTGTTGTTTGTTTAACAAATTTAGGTCAGGATACTGTTATAAAACAATGTTTTGAGCTTGGAGCGGAAGGATATTTAATAAAATCAGCCCTAAATCCTGACGAAGTATTAGTAGAGATAAAATCCTACCTGCAGAAGTCTTCTCCTAATGCCAAAAGTTAATATCCTCTTTGAAGATGATTATCTAATGGTGATTGATAAACCCTCTGGGATGGTGGTGGATAACTCGTCGACTAATGAAAGTCGACTCCTTGATATCGCAAGCGATAATAAATCTGAGACTCTTGAAGATTGGTTGATTGCTCGTGGAAACAAAGTAAAACGCGGAGGAATAGTTCACAGGTTAGATAAGGAAACTTCAGGAGTATTATTGGTGGCTAAAACAGATGAGGTTCTAGAGAATTTACAAGCCCAATTCAAAGATAGGAAAACCAAAAAAGAATATTTGGCATTGGTTCACGGGTTGGTGGAGGCTCCTGGAGTTGTGGAAGGGGATATAGGACGCAATCCTGGTAATAGAGAAAAATTTATAGTTTTGGATGAGGGTGGCAAAGAAGCCAGTACGGAGTATGAACCCATTCAAAGTTATAAATTTACAGAAGATAAATTAAAAGAAATTTTTTCTGACTACAACAAAATTCAAATGCGAAAGCTTCAAAACATGGGGTATGGTCAATTCACACTCCTCAGATGTTTTCCAAAAACTGGACGGACTCACCAAATTAGGGTACATTTAAAACACATCCAAAAACCAATAGTGTCTGATGAAAAGTATGTGGGGCGGAAGATGTATAGGTTGGACAAAAGGTTTTGTCCAAGACTTTTCCTGCATGCCAGAAAACTTGGGTTTTACCATCCGAAGGATGGCTGGATGGAAGTAGAAAGTGAGCTGCCGGAGGATCTTAAATGGACAATATCTTTATTCAGTTAGCAATAATATTAGGATTGGCTTCAACTTTAGGCTATATAGTGGTGAAATTTAAACTGCCTCTTTTGATTGCCTATTTAGTTGGAGGGTTGCTTATTGCCACTACTGCTATTTTTGACCCAAGAGCCTCTGAGGTTTTACATTTTTTGCCTGAAATTGGAATTGCTTTTGTTTTATTTTTAGTGGGAATGGAGCTTGATTTAAGAGAAATCAGGAATTTAGGCAGGCCAATAATACTGGCAGGGACTTTGCAGATTATTATTACTACAATTGCAGGTTCCTCTCTGGCCAGGGTTTTAGGATTTGGGATAATGGAGTCCTGGTATTTAGGGGTTGGTTTATCTTTTTCCTCAACAATTTTGGTTATAAAGCTGCTTATAGATAAAAGAGATATAGGAGCCCTTTATGGCAAGTTAGCTGTGGGCATTTTGTTATTAGAAGATTTGCTGGCAGTTTTACTGCTGGTTTTCCTGACAGCTTCTACTTCTATTTTTGGATTGGGTTTACAACAGGCTTTTCCAATAGTAGCTTTGATTTTAAAAGCTTTACTGCTTTTTGGACTGGCCATAAGTTTAAGTAAGTTCATCTTGCCTACCATTTTTAGGGCTGTATCCAGGCAAAGCGAGCTGTTGTTTATAACAGCTTTGGCTTGGTGTTTTATCTATATATCTTTGTCTATATTCCTCGGATTTTCCGTTGTTATAGGAGCATTTTTGGCAGGCATTGCCCTTGCCAATTCTCCTTTGCATTATCAGATTCAGGGAAAAGTAAAGCCTTTAAGAGAATTTTTTGTTACTTTATTTTTTGTATATTTAGGAACGCAGGTTCAATTTCTAGATTTTTCCAAAATCTATCCCTTGACTCTTCTTTTTACTGGCTATACCTTACTTTTTAAACCCATTATATTTCTTCTGATTTTAGGAATTTTTGGATTCAGGAAACACACTATTTTTCAAACATCTTTAAATTTAACTCACATCAGTGAGTTTTCTTTGATTTTACTGCTGGTGGGATTTCAGCTTAAAGTTGTATCCCAATCTGCTTTAACTACCATTGCTTTATCAGCAGTACTGTCTATGATTATTGCCTCCATTATGATTACTCACTCCAATAAGCTTTATAAAAAATTAAGCAGGATTTTGGGTTTTTTTGAAAGGAAAAACTTTAAACACTTTTTAGAAGAGGGGAGTTCTGATAATAATTTGAGAGGGCATGTGGTTTTAATTGGAGGAAGAAAAATTGGAGGGGAGTTAGTTAAATTACTTAAAAGGGAAAATATTCCACAAATTGTTTTAGATTTTAACCCTTCTCAGGTAGAGGCTTTGTTAAAGGAAAAAATACCGGTTTTGTATGGGGATATGGGAGATCCTGAGGTTTTGGATGGATTAAACTTACAAAATGCCAGGATGATTATTTCAACTTCCTCAAGCCTGGAGGATAATATGCTGCTTTTGGAGGAACTAAAAACAAGAAAAATTGATATTCCTGTAATTGTTAGAGCAGAATCTGCAGATGATGCTAAAGATTTCTATAAAGCTGGAGCAGACTTTGTTATCATCCCAGAAATTTTAGCAGGGGACTTTTTGGTAGAAAAGCTAAAAGATCAAATTGCTGGGGGAAATTTCTTTAAAGATAGGCCAAGAATAGAACTGGAAAGATTATCCAAAAAGACCCTTGCCTGGGAATGATATAGATAATCTGCCTTGATTTTTATAGGGAGTTAACTTAGGATAAAAACATGGATGAAAATAGATTAAAAGCAATAGTTGAAGAAGTGGTTAATAAAGCTATAGAGCCAATAAATCAGAGACTTGATGATCCTGATAACGGTTTGGCTGCGATTAAAAGCCAGCTTGATGCTGCTTCTGCAGGAGTAGCAACAATTGAACAAAAGATTAATGCCTATGGAGATATGTACAAGATAAATGATTCAAATATTCGTAAAGTGGAAGAAAGAGTAGAGACTTTGGAAGAAGATAGCGGTGTAAATGTTCCACCTGAGCTTAGACTTGAACCACTGACTGAAGCTGCCTAGATATTTGACAAACACCCTATAGAATAGTAATATATCAAACTATATGACACACGAAGTGATTCAAAACGCTCTTGGTGCAGAAAGACGAGCAGCAGTTAATGCTGGTGATGTTAAAAGAGCAGAGGGTTTAAAAGACCTGATGAAACGAGCTGGTAGAGGTAATGCAAGAGGTTGGTTTACTGAAAATGGTCAAATATTGGTTGAACAAGATCCTTTGGCTTCAGTTGTGGCTGAATTTAGAGCTGGAAGATTAAATACTCCTGAGGCTGTAACTTCAAGTTGGCAGTTAGAATGGAGAGTTCGGGGAGAGCAAGTTGGTCTTAATATCGCAGTTCCTGCTTTTGAAGGTAGCCAAGCAGATTTAAATGAACACATCTTAAGAGGAGACAGACCTATATTTGTTCCTACTGAATTATCCACACAAGCTACAAGACATCTTTTAGGTAAAATATGGCCTGCTATGCAAAGCCATTCTGTTGCAGAAAATACTAGCGTAACTAATGAAGTAGATCATTCTGGTTGGAGATACACAGAAGCCACTACTAATGCCCCATATCTTGATACGACTGAGAAGCAACTAAAGGATCAACTTAAAAAAGCGAATAGAGAAGGTTTAACAGCTACAGAATATATTATTGCTTCACAGGATCACAAACTTTTAACAGGTGAATACTTTGATCAAGGTTCTACTTGGTCTCGTTTGCTTGAGTCTCGGCTCGGTGGTGAGGTCGTTGATGCGGACTTCTATTCGGATGGCTACTTGGGCGTCCATTGGTATCTGAAGTCTGACGATCACCATCCGAGCTTGGGTGGGCGTTCTTCCGTGGGAGTGAAAAAAGCTTAAGCTTTTGATTCTTTGTTCTTTTTTGCCCCTTTGAACTTTCCGAATTTTTTTACGTTTTTCCGAAGGAAAAAGGCAAGCTCTGCTAGTACGAGCTAAAATACCCTCTTGCGAAATGCGAAGCAGATGCTTATATTTACTTTGAAAGTAGGTTAATACTCCTAACAATATTGTTGTCAGGATACTGAAATTGTTGTTTTTCAAACAACTTGTCAGAATTCTAAAATCTAAGGATTTTGGAAGCGTACAATAAGAAAAACAAGACACTCCTTGTTTTATGCTGGCGGAGATCCTGTTTTGCAGGTACTCCCAAATGAAATACAGTAGTAAGAAATAGTTCTAGCTACAGTGATGAAAGATGGCATAAAGCAACATAATGCTTGAGTCTCGGAACGATGGTAAGGTCGTTAATGCGAACTTCAATTCGAATGGCAACTTGAACGTCAATTGGAATCTGAAGTCTGACAATCACAATCCGAACTTGGGTGGGCGTTCTTCCGTGGTAGGGTCTTGTTATCTGAAAGAGAGCTTGCTCATTTTAAAGATTTTCTCCAGCCACCAAGCATTCTGCCTATTTCTTGCAGGGCTTGCTCTAGCTGGAGATATTTTTTATTATCTAGAGCTTGTATATCTTTGGCTAGCCTTACTAGTATCTTAAGAAGATCTAAAGAGGCAATAGATTTTTCTAGTATAGGTAATTTCCTATCTGGTGTAGTTGTTCCTGCTGCAAAAACCTGCTCAAAAATTATTAAAGCAAGATTGTCTATCTTCTGTCCAAGAGTAAAACGATCCTTTTTGGGAAAAAGTTTTAAGCTTTGGTATAAGAGCAAATAGAAATCATATAGTTTTTGAAAAATGGGAATATCAAAACTATATGCTGTGTGTGTGTGTGTGTGTGTGAATATCTTTACTAGATTTATCTGGCAAACTTTGTTTATTTGTATCCATATGGAAAATTCTAAAATATTTGAAAAGGCAGAGGAAATGGGATCTTTAGACAAAGTCGCAAGATTCGATTATTCGAATCTTATATCAATTGAGAGCCTATTTCAAGCCTGGAATGGATTTAAAGTGGGTAAGAGGCGAAGGAAAGATGTACAAATTTTCGAAAAGAACTTAGAAGATAATCTTTTTAATTTATTTGAGAACTTAAAAACAAAAACTTATATGCATGCTTATTATATGGCATTTAACATTTATGATCCTAAATTCCGCAATATTCATAAGGCTACAGTTGAAGATAGGATAGTTCATCACGCCATAGTGTCTGCAATTGAACCGCTTTTTGATAAAAGTTTTATTTATGATTCATATTCCTGTAGGGTAAATAAAGGAACTCATAGAGCAGTTAAAAGATTAAACGTTTTTATTAGAAAAGTTAGTAACAATTATAAGGGGGAATGTTATTGTTTAAAGCTTGATATAAGGAAGTTTTTTGCAAGTGTTGACCACAATATTTTGTTAAGTCTTATTAGAAAAAAGATATACGATAAGGACTTAATTTGGCTTTTAGAAAATATTCTAAAAAGCTTTTCTGAAGAAAAAAGTATCCCAATTGGCAATCTGACTAGCCAAATTTTTGCCAATATTTACATGAATGAACTTGACCAGTTTATGAAGCATAAGTTAAGGGTTAAATACTACGTGCGTTATGCAGATGATTTTGTAGTTTTATCAAGGGATAAGGATTATTTGGAGAACTTAATACCTAGGATAGAAGAATTTCTAAAAAATGGTCTTGAACTATCCTTGCATCCTAACAAAATTAAGATAAGAAAATATACTCAAGGAATTGATTTTTTAGGGTATGTCATATTGCCTCATTATATTTTACCCAGAACCAGGACAAGAAAGAGAATGTTTAAGAAACTACAAACAAAAATAAACTCAGATACTTTTAATCAATCTCTACAGTCATACTTAGGCTTTTTAGGTCATGCTAATAGCTTTAAATTAACTCAACAACTTAAAAATCAAGTTTGGTTGTGGAAGGACGGAAGCTAGATATCTATAATTAACAAGATGAGTAATTTCAAAATTTTACATAAAGATGGGAAAGCAAGGGTAGGGCTTTTGGAAACTCCTCATGGAGTTATTGAGACTCCTAATTTTAACCCAGTTGGTACTCAAGCTACAGTTAAAGCTATGTCTCCAAAAGACTTGAACGAAATAGGTGTTCAGATGGTTTTGGCTAATACTTATCATCTAATGCTCAGACCAGGGGTTAAGGTGATAAAGAGCTTTGGTGGCCTACATAAGTTTATGGGGTGGGACAGGCCGATTATGACTGATTCAGGGGGCTTCCAGGTATTCTCATTAGGTGGGGGGATGGAAGAAGGATCCAGTAAAGTTGTGAGCTCAAAAAATGGAAAAGTTAAAGAATCACCAAGACCTAAGTTAAACAAAATTACTGAGGAGGGAGTCACTTTTCAATCCCACTTAGATGGATCAACTCATATCTTAACTCCAGAAAAATCTATGGAGTTACAATTGCATTTGGGTGCAGATTTAACAGTGGCTTTTGATGACCATGAATATAGAGATGACGCAAAACATCTTTTGGAATCTATTGAAAGGACAGAAGGATGGGCTAAAAGGTCTTTAGCTGCTTTTAAAAAATTGGATTCCAAACAATTAATGTATGGGGTTGTCCATGGTGGTACTAATAAGAAACTTAGGATTAGATCTGCCAAGTTTACAGATCAAAATTTTGAAGCCATTGCTTTGGGGGGAATTTATGGAACTAAAAAACAAATGTACCAGATGATTGATTATACTTTGCCGCAGGTTAGTGAGAATAAAATAAGGCATCTTTTGGGGATAGGGGAGATAGAAGATTTAATAGAAGGCATAAAAAGGGGAGTTGATATGTTTGATTGTGTGGCTCCTACCAGAAGAGCTAGATTTGGATCATTGTATGTTTCTAATAACCAAACACTCAGCATTGGACAATCTAAATATAAGGCAGATAAGAAACCAATTGATCCTCAATGTAGCTGTTACACTTGTCAAAACTTTTCCAGAGCCTATCTTAGACATTTATATTTATCAGGGGAGATTTTATACCACGAACTTGCCACTTATCACAACATTTATTTTGTAACCAATTTAGTCAAAAAAATCAGGAAGGCTATTATTTCTAATAACCTTCCTAACCTAAAACTATAGTTTTAAACAGTAGGTTGACCACCTTGGTCGCCGCCACCCATTCCACCATTTCCAGCATCGCCGCTACCTGTATCAGGTGTAGCTTCTGGGTTAGCTTCTGGTGTAGCTTCTGGAGCAGGAGTTTCTTCTGCTACTGGTGTAGCGTTAGGATCAACAACTGGTTGATCTGTAGCCGGTGCATCTGTTGGAGCACCACCGCCTGTTCCTCCTTGTTGAGAATCGTCCATAATATAAATCACCTCCTTTATACAAGTTTAGCCTGAGAGCTATTGCATGGTCAAGTAGGTATTAGTTAAACTATATATAGAGCAGAATTTTTATGCCCACCTGGAAAATTGCTCAATCAAATAAAAATACTGCTAAAAAAATTAAATTAGCTGTTGCAGTTTTAGGTTTGGTGATAGTTCTTCTTCTTTTTGCCCAGGCTCTTAAATTTACTCAAATGCTTTTTGGCAAACAATCTAACTGGAATGGGGATTCTAATATTAATGTAGTTTTAAAGTCTGATTCTTTAAAACTGCTTTCATATAATCCTAAAGATGAAAAAGTAACTGTGGTGGAGATTCCAGAGAAGTTATATTTGGAGGTTCCAGGGGGTTATGGCAGTTGGAGAGTCGGGTCTGTTTTTGCTTTGGGAGGAGGGGAACTGCTGTCAGAGTCTATTTCTTCTTTTTTTGGCATACCTTTAGCTGGATTTTTGGATAATGCGACCTTAGCATCTCTGACAGATAAAAATCCTCTTTCAAATTTCAGTATTCTATCCCAGTTTAAAACTAACCTGACTCCTTTTGAAGTATTAAGGCTTAAAATGGGAATTTCAGCTGTCAGGTTTGATAAAATAACTACTCTTAATCTGGAAGAAATGGGGCTTTTGGATGGTTCTAAACTGGCTGATGGAACAGAAGTTTTGACCTCTGATCCTGTCAGGTTGGATTCTCTTTCTGAAAGATTTGCTGATCCTGAAATTAAAACAGAAAGAAAAACAATTGCTGTTTTTAATGCCACCTCCCATTCCGGTATAGCACAAAAAGCTGCCAGACTGATTGCTAACATAGGTGGGGATGTGATTATTATCTCAAATAGTGAAATTAAAATTGAAAAAACTGCTATTTTAGGCGAGGCATCCAAAACTTTGGACAATTTAAAGCAAATCTTTAGTAGCAGTGGTACAATTGATCCTCAATTGGAGGATTTAGCCTCACCTCGTGCCCAGATTAATTTATTCCTGGGTGAAGATTATTTTAATTCATTATGATTATATGGATAATACTTTTTTTGCTGGTTGTAGCTTTATCTTTTGTACTGGCAGCCAAATCCATGAGGGATTTTGAAGAAATTCCTGAAGAAATTGAAAAATATAACTCATATTTAGTGAGATTGCCTCAACAAGTAAACAAAAAACTTTTGGATTCAATCTATGAAGACTCTTTGTCTTCAGGTTTGGCTTTTAGTTTTGAGAGACTTATTAAAGGGGAAAAGGGAGCTTTGGTTTTTTATGCCCCAGCTATTTTAGCACCCAAATATCAGGAAGTTTTGGGATTGGTGGAAATTGAGGAATATACAAATTGTGATATGAATTTAGTTTCTTCATGGGAAGCTTTGGGAAAAGGGAAAAATTATTTCAAAAAATTTCCAAAGTTGGATGAATTGGAGCAATTTTGGTGGCAATTAATACTTTTAGGCAGGAAAGAAAATATGTTCCAGGTTCAAATAAGAGCTGTTTTAATCTCTCAGGATCCTTTAAGAAGAAGAAAATTAACAGAAGTTTTAGAAGAGAGGGATCAGTTGAATAAACTTCCGAAAGCATCTAATACTCAAACTGTAGGAGCTTATCAAAAAAGGAGTTTTACTAAAGATACCAGCAGTCTTTTAGCCTCAAAAGATATTTTGCATCTTTTAACTATCTAATTTTTTAAACAGTTTGTTCTTCTTCACCATCTTCAGGTTCACCATCACTATCATCCTGATCAAGAGAAGTTAAAATATCTGTAGTTAAGGTAGCATTGGAATTTTCCAAAAATGAAGGCTGGTTTTTAAATCTTTTTGACCTGTATGTTTCTTTTATTAAAACAGCCAAAGAATTTACTCTGATAGATTTGACAAACAAGTCAAACTTATTCCCCCCTTTGATTAGTCTTAAAAGGGAATAATTGACATCATCCGGTAAGACTCCCAAATAACTGCCTCCTTCATCAACAATTGTAATCCTCCGGTTTTTAATAATCATATTTACTTTCATTCCACAAAAAGCTTTAGATAGTTTTTGAGGCTCACAAACTTTTAAAAGATTAACAATTTTTGTTTTGCCAGGTTCCTGTAGAAAAAGAGTAGGGGAAAGTTTTGAGAAAACATTGTGAGCCAATCCATTTTGACCATTGGGTTTAAAAGATTTGATTATTTTTAAGTTTTTTTGGGCAATTGGGTTATATGGATCAATTCTGATAACTTCTCCATAATACTTTTTTGAAAGATTAAATTTTCCCATTTCCATATAAACTCTAGCCTGGCGGTTTAAGGCATCAACATTTTGAGGATCAAGCTTTATTATCTGTTTATTATATTTAAGAGCTTCTCCCCATCTGGAATCTAAAGCTGCATCAATAGCTAGCTGGGAAAGGTTGGAAGAGGCGGGGTTGTTGTCCATCTAAGTGTCAAAGTATAGTGAGAAGAGGGATGCTTTGTCAATGTTTCGTACAAT
Source organism: Candidatus Daviesbacteria bacterium RIFCSPHIGHO2_02_FULL_36_13 (assembly GCA_001777015.1). Taxonomy (GTDB): domain Bacteria; phylum Patescibacteriota; class Microgenomatia; order Daviesbacterales; family UBA10151; genus 2-02-FULL-36-13. The sequence continues at coordinate 55,291 of MFCV01000044.1, read as the reverse complement.
ATTAGGGGAATAATATGTGCTAAAATATCTGCCATGAGCGGACACAGTAAGTGGAGTACTATTAAGCGAGCTAAAGGGGTTGCAGATATCAAAAGGGGACTTACCTTTACTAAGGTGGCTAATAATATCACCTTGGCTGCCAAATTAGGTGGTTCAGGCAACCCTGATGATAATCCAAGACTACGGATGGTCATGGAAGAAGCAAAAACTGTTAATATGCCCAAAGAAAATATACAAAGGGCAATAGACAGAGGCTTAGGAAAGCTCCCAGGTCAAACTATTGAGGAGCTTTTATTTGAAGGATTTGGACCTGGCAAAGTAGCATATATGATAGAAGCAGTAACAGATAATAGATTGAGAACTCTTGCAGAAGTAAAAAATTTATTTGATAAATCAGGAGGGGCTTTGGCAGGGACAGGGGCTGTGTCGTATATGTTTAAAAGTTTAGGAGAGATAAAAATAAAGAGTAAAAATGGAAATGTTGATGAAGAAATGCTGGAGTTGATAGACTTGGGGGCTGAAGATGTAGAGGAGGAGGAGAGTCTAAATGACTCTCCGAGTTATAATAAAATACAATACTATTTAGTTTACACTGAGGCAACTAAAATTACCGAAGTGGGTACAAAAATTACTCAGGCTGGATATACTATAGAAAGCAGTGAGTTGGTTAGAAAGCCTACTATTTTAGTAGAAATTAAAGATAAAGAAACGCTAGATAAGGTAATAGCATTTACAGAAAGACTTGAAGAGAGGGATGATATCCAAAAAGTCTTTGCCAATTTTAACCTTTCCGACAATTTATCAGAGGAAAGGGAAGGTTCATGAGCGAAGCGAATGGTTCTTATATTAAAGATGGGCTAATATGATTATTTTAGGAATTGATCCTGGAACTGCTACAACTGGATATGGAGTAATAAAAGTACCTGATGATATATTGGGTAAGGAGTTTAAGTATGATATTGAGCTGATTGGTTATGGAAATATATCTACCTCAAAAGATGATTTAATGACCAAAAGGCTGGTGGTTCTGCATGACGGCATGGAGGCTGTAGTTAATAAATATAAGCCTGATATGATTGTTATAGAAATGCTTTTTTTTGGGGCCAATACCAGGACTGCTATTTCTGTAGGACAGGCTAGGGGAGTAATAATGCTTTCTGCAGGCAGAAGATCTATACCTATTTTTGAATATACAGGCCCTTCTGTAAAATTAATGGTGGCAGGATCCGGCAGAGCTGATAAAAATCAGGTTCATGATGGGGTCAGGAAGTTTTTAGGGACATCTCTTCGACGCAGAAATAAGCTTAAAGCAACCTGGAAGGGCGGACATTTAGATGATGCCACAGATGCTTTAGCAATAGCTATTTGTCATGTCTTAAAAATGGTTTCGAAGTGATATGAATTTAAACTTAAACAAACGTCAAAAAATTATTATTACCTCCTTAATTCTTACCATGGGGCTTTTATCAACCCAAATGGTGGATTTTAATTTAAGGTTTAGGTTTATTGGAGGTTTGGGGGTTTTAGCCTATCTTTTATCTCTTTGGTCTCTCTGGGAGGGATTAAGCAAAACCAAAGCTCTGGTCTTAATGATTCTGCCTGCTTTTTTCACAGTGGCTGTTTCCAGCTTTTACTTTTTATTGCCAGTTAGGTGGCTAACAAGACTGCCTGTGGCTTTTATATTTGGGCTGACTTTTTACCTTCTTTTACTTGCTCAAAATGTATTTAATGTAGCCTCAATAAGAACAATTCCTCTATACAGGGCTGCCTCAACTGCCAGCTTTCTTTTTACTCTTCTTTCAGCCTTTTTTCTATATAATGTTATTTATGCCTTTAATCTTTTATTTATATGGAATGGGGTATTGGTCTTCTTAGTCAGTTTTCCTCTAACACTGCAGGTTCTTTGGAGCCTAGAAATGGAGGATAAAATTTCTCAAGCCACCATAATTCAAAGTTTTATCATAAGTTTAATATTAGGGGAGTTAGGGTTAGCCTTTTCCTTCTGGCCTATGCTGACAACTATTTGGCCCTTATCTCTTTCTTCATCAATGTATGTACTTTTAGGCTTAACAACACAGGTTTTAAGGGGTAAAGCCACAAAAAGGGTAGTATGGGAGTATTTAGGAATAGGGGCAGTAGTATTGCTTATTAGCCTGATAACAACCTCCTGGACAGGCTAAAAGAGAGAGTTTAGCTTGATTTAATAATCCAAACTACGACAAGAGTGGAGGAGTGTGAAAAGAGTAGTAGGAAACCGTGAAAACTATGGGGTTATACTGTACTCATGCGGGAAATGATATAGAATGATGTAGTTGGCAGGCATGAATGTGGAAAACTATAAGTCTTTCGTGCTCTCGCTGACGCTCGTGCACTGCAAGCCTTGAGGTGATCAATAACTTGATCACCATAAGATCTATCACGCTCACTTCTGGCAAGGGATGTATATAATTGCTAAATAGCGTGAAAAATACAGGACGTAGGTTTCCCGAAACCTAACGAAGCCCTTCTTGGAGGAGAGTGCCTCCCGAACAAGCATCTTAATAGGAATCATTCAGAAGACAAAGGTGTTTTATGTTCTCTTGTACATTTATTAAGTCATCGGTATATTCTCTACTAGGGTGAACTTCCCTATACGCCTAATGTCGCACAATGTATCTTATGCGACGATCTGGAAGTGGTTACTGGAGGAGTGCACCTAAGGCTAACTTAGAGCTAAATTAATGGCTAAACCAGCAGATTTTATACTGCATTTATTTGTGCCTATTTCTTTGTATTCCCAACTGATTTTTTGTTTGTTTTTCTAGCGTCTAGTTTCTAATATCTAGCATCTAGTTCAGGGCTTCCTAGAGCCCTAAACTCTGGATGACCAGTTAGTGCTTATGTCCCCTGGCAAGCCGTTTTTAGGGCATTGTAGAGGCTCGTGCCTGGCTAGGCACAAATGGTCTTATTAGACACCTTGTCCATGCACAAAGCACCATTCGGCTAGTATTACTGAATCATAGAGATATTCTCAAGCCTCATTATGAGAAGATTTTTGATTAATATCTACACAAAAATCTTCTTAATTGCTTTGATTGCATTGGACTGCGGTGTTTTTAATTTACTTGTGATTCTGCCATCCCTTAGAAGTTTTATTTTTCCTTTAAAAGAATTTTATTTTATAATTTGCCAGGAGTTTGTTTATATATATAAGGAAGATTTTTTAGGGATTTTTAAGATATGTTTCCGACGTCGTACAATATTAATCCTCTAATATGGGAAATATGGCTTTAAGCTTTCTACTAAGGGAAGAGGTTGGGTGACTTCTGCAAGTAATGCATGGAATGGCTGTTTTAGTTCTTCATTATAAGGAACCCTGATAGGTCTGGTAACCTCAAATCCTCCAAAATCAGCCAGAGCCGCAAAAAGGATGCCATTTACTTCCACAATTGCGTTTCTGGGACCTATTGCAGAGTGACCCACTATTGTATTAGAAGGGTTTTTTACAAGTCCGGTTTGGTAAACATCAGGAGGTGATCCACAAGTCCATTTTGGAAGACCCCAAACCGGTCCTTGGTAAAACTCCAGAGGTTTATGACCAGATTTTGTTTCCAGCCAAAGTAGATACTTCCTGAAATTAGGAAATCCGCCCAGAAGCAATCTTTTAAAATTTCTTTCCAATTCAGTGCATGTAGGACTTTCATAAAGAGGTTTAATCTCTGAGGGTTTAGTTTTAAGAAATACTTGAGCAAGTTGAGTTAATTGTTCTGCCATAGGATTGATTATATCAAGTCTAAAAGAATCAAGCAAATATTATAGGATGTCGGAAAATAGTTGACTCCGATTCAATCGGAGTTGACAAAGCTACCTATTATAGTTCACTATGGATATATATCCATCCATGGACGAACTACGTAGTTTTTTTAGCAATAAAAGGAACATAATTTCCCTGCTGGGGATGGGCATAATAATTACCGCTCTACCTTTAATAATTTCCCTTGTTCAAAAACAGCAAATTTTTAGATCCAGAGCTGCTGCTCCTCCAATTACATTTACAGGAGAAAATGTTAAGGATAAAACAGATGGAACAAAGTACTTTACTTTAGATAAAGACGGCAATCCTAAAGTAGGATTACAACTTGTCTCCCCTTTTGGACTTATTCCAGCTCCCACTACTGCTCCAACAACTGCACCAACCACTGCTCCAACAACAGCTCCTGGAACTGCTACTGGTACCATTACTGCCTCTACTTGTACCTTAGGAACTGTTGGAGGTGGGGCTGATGAAACTCACTGCAAAGCCACTATTAACTGGTCTACTACAAATACTGGAACTGCTGATGTAAAGTATGACAGAAATGATGCCGATGTTTGTACTGGAGGTTTAGTTTGGAACGCTACTAATGGTCCGCAATCAGCCAATTGGATAGATGCTATCGGCTACTGGTTTCATCTTTGTGTAGGTAATACACATCTTGCAAAGGTATTTGTTCAAGGCGTAGCTTCTGGTGGTGGTTCTGGTAGTACTACTGGTACTATTTCTGCCTCCCCTAACCCAACAACTAATGGTTCAACCACTATTACTTGGGATGCTAAAGGTGATGGACAAGTATATGTATCTATTGATGGAGCTACAGATTTCCTGGTTTGGCAAAATAAAACTGGTACTGAGGTTGCACCTTGGATTAATCCAGGAAGTAGTTATGAGTTTAAGCTATATCAGGGAACCTCGCATCAGACAGTAATTGCCAGAGTCACAGTTACCAGACAATAATATGAAAAAAATATTTTTAAGTTTGTTTGTTTATATAAGTTTTTTAATAACACTTGTAACTCCTGTATATGCTGCTGCAACGGGTACAATTACTGCCTCCCCTAATCCCTGTATCTTAGGAATTGGTGGAGCTGGTGCCACTCACTGTGGAACAATAATTACCTGGTCTACCTCTAATGCCTCTAATGTATCAGTACGTGCCCATAGGTCTGGAGAAGCTGATTGTACAGGAGTAAATCCTGCTAGTGTACCAACCGGCACATATACAGCCAATTGGATAGATGCCCAGGGTTATATTTTTGATTTATGTTCAGGTTCCAGCAAACTTCACTCAGTAAGTGTAACTGTTACAGGAGGTTCCACTACCAACAAAATTTCTGCAGCTCCTAACCCTACAACTAATAGTTCAACCACTATTACCTGGAATACCGGTGATGGTTCAGCAGGACAAGTATATGTATCAATTGACGGAGCTTCGGACATTGGACCGGTTTGGCAAAATCCAAGTGGTTCCGAAGTTGCTCCCTGGATTGAACCAGGAAGTAGTTATGAGTTTAAGCTATATCAGGGAACCTCGCATCAGACAGTAATTGCCAGAGTCACAGTTACCAGACAATCTACACCACCTGGGCTAAGTACTGTTTCCTATAAAATTTCTGAGACAGTTGAAGGATTAAATTTGGCTCCTGAATTGCCATATACAGTTGATGCAAGCGGCAATCTTATAACCTCTTATACTTTCCAAAATCCAAAGATTGGGGCTAATTTTGTGTTTGTCATGTTTAAGGATATCGCTGGTAAGTGGGGCGGATGCGGCACCAACCAAACCCAGGCTTGCAGTGCCACCATTGAACTTATCTCAGTTCCATCCATTGCTTCATGTAGTGTTGATACCTCAAAAGCAGACAGAGTTACTTTTGAGATTCTACCCAAAGCTGGAGTTGGAAATGGATTTGGAGCAGAAACCGGAAAAGTTGAAATGGGAGATGTTAATTTACAAACCTTAAAATTAGAAAGATGGGATGATGGACGTATTATAGCTGTACTTTCCGGTCAGCCTACTGATCAGGTATTCCAGATCAAAATAACTGATAAAAAAGGACTATCTGTTGAAGGAAGCTGCTCTTCCCTATCTCAGCTATCTTTGGGAACTAAACTTTTCTGCCGTGCACCTCAAACTTCTGTAGTCAATGCTGTCAGCTTAATATTGGCTGAAGGAAAAGATAAGGGTCAGATTGTAAGATCTACAGTTTCTATAGATAAGAAGGGCTTAGTGCAAGGTATGACTAATACCAAGCTGGTAGAAGGACAAGGCTATAAAGTAAGTTTAGAGGCTCCTAAGAGTGTTAGAAAAGTCATTGAGTTTAATGCAGGTCGCGGAACAACTATTCTTTCAAATGTAAAATTGCCTGTTGGGGACATCTTTCCTTTGGATGGCGGGGACGGCAAAATTAATTCAGCTGATGCATCAGAATTACTCCGTGAGTGGAGAATTGTTGGATCAGGAGGTGATAAGCCAGGAGATTTCAATGATGATGGGTTGGTTAACTCTTTTGACTGGGCTTGTATGAGATTTGATTTTGGAGCTTCAGATGATGCTGAACCAACTGCTGGCCCTATCTCCAAACCAGTTCAAACTTCTGTTGCTCCATCTGCTACAGCCGTCCCATCTGCTTCAGTTAGCAGTATTTGATATGTTACTATGAAATTATGGATCCAAATTTAAAGACAATTGTTACAGAAAGAGTAGAACAAAAAAGTAATCCTAATATTACTAAATATTTAAATCCTAAAGTAATATTTGGAGTATTGGGAGCAATCATTTTAATTGAGATAGTTTTTGGAATAAGTACACTGATGAAAGACTCCTCCCCTACCCAGGTTACTCCAGAACAGGCAATTGTTGGGGAGTCCTTGACAGATGGATCTATTAGTCTTTCAGCCTCCTCAACTTCTATAAAAATAGGGCAAAAAGTTACAGTTTCTGTAAATATTTCAACAGGCGGACATGAAGTTTTGGGAGGAGATGTCATATTAAAATACAATCCTAAATTATTATCATTGACTAACACTGATATTCAAACAGGTTTGGCTTTTTCAGCCTATCCTTTAGTAGAAGTAGATTCAAAGGAGGGAATAATTCGGATTTCAGGTGTAGCTGAGGGACAAAATTTTAAGGGAGATTCCAATATGGCAACTATATCATTCACTGCCAAAGCAGTAGGAGTAGAAAGTGTTACCATAGAATATAAGGAGGGTGACAGCAGGGATTCAAATCTTGTGTCATCTGAAGGGGTTGATATTCTTAAGAAAACTAAAGATGTAAATATTGAAATAACACCATGAAAAGAATAATTCAGTTATTGGTTGTTAGTTATTGGTTGTTAGTTAGCCCAGCTGCTGTCTTAGCTGCTTCCCTTTCTCTGTCCCCTGCCTCAGGTACTTTTAATAAGGGATGTAATTTTTCTTTACAGATTGTGCTTGATACGGGCAGTGCTCAAACTGATGGAACAGATGCCATTGTGACCTATGACCAAAGCAAATTTTCAGCCACTTCTATTTCTTCAGGTTCAATATATCCTGATTACCCTGGAAATAATATAGATGATACTACAGGAAAATTAACAGTTTCCGGGTTGGCTTCTGTTTCCTCTCCTTTTACCGGTAAGGGTACTTTGGCTACAGTTAATTTTACTGTTAAAGAAAATGCAGGACCGGGTGTATCTCAAATGAAGTTTGATTTTAATGCGAATGATAAAACTAATACTACTGATTCTAATGTTGTAGAAAGAGGTACGGTTGCTGATGTCTTAAGCTCTGTTGTGAATGGTAATTATACAATTGGTTCAGGTACAACTTGTGCTGCAGCTACTACATCCACTACTCCAAAGCCGGGTGTAAACACATCAACTGCTTCAGGAGCAGTAACTGCTCCAACCATTGATGATATTGTTGGAAAGGGAGAAGATACAGGAGCAACAGAACTTACATTTACTTTGGCAATTATTGGATCAATCTTAACAATACTTGGGATATTGGGACTAGCACTTTTGTAAAGTACTTCTCCACTTCGGTCGAAGAAAATTTATTGTTCGAGCGTAGTCGAGAACATACCATTAAACTATGACTCTTTCAGCATTTATTACAGACTTTCTGGAATATCTGGAGCTTGAGCGTAATTGCTCACAGTTGACTATTAAAAATTACGATCATTATTTAAAAAGATTCCTTACCTTTGCAGGTGATATTGAGGCAAAAGCAATTGATTTAAACATGATTAGAAAATATAGGCTTTATCTTTCCAGGTTTACTGATCCCAAAACAAAAAAGGGCTTAAAAAGAATCACTCAAAATTATTTTATGATAGCCTTAAGGGCATTCCTCCGGTATTTGGCTAGAATTGATGTTGACACCCTCTCCCCTGAAAAAGTTGAGCTGGGTGATTCTGATCCAAGACCTCTTAAGGTTTTGGGCGATGATCAATTAAAGTCTCTGCTTGAGGCTCCGGATACTACTAAAAAGGATGGGATCAGAGATAGAAGTATATTGGAAACCCTTTTTTCAACAGGGCTTAGGGTTTCTGAGCTTGCTTCCTTAAATACAAATACCATTAATTTAACCAGGCGTGAGTTTGGGATTATCGGAAAAGGCGGAAAGATGAGAGTGGTATTTATATCTGACAGTGCGGCAGATTGGCTTCAAAAATCTTTAGACGTCAGAAAAGATAGCTTTAAACCTCTTTTTATAAGGTTTCAGGGCAAAGTTGATCCTAGTAACAATGGTGAGGCTATGAGGCTTTCGACCCGGTCTATTGAAAGAATTGTTGAAAAATATGTCAAAAATTTGGGGTTGCCGGTTAAGGCAACCCCTCATACGCTAAGACACTCTTTTGCTACAGATTTACTGATGAATGGAGCAGACATTCGCTCAGTACAGGAAATGCTTGGACATTCAAACATCTCAACCACTCAAATCTATACCCACGTTACCAATACTCATCTAAAAGATGTTCACAAGGCATTTCATAGCGGCAACAAGGATTAAATCCTCGTTACTTTAACTTTCCACCAACATCTTTTAAGACTGCTGATAGGACTGTTGCTACAACAGACAAAACAACTGCACCTAAAATTGCCGGTGTCCAGCCATTAACCTGGAACCCAGGTACCACTGCTGAAACTATAAATAAGACCACAGCGTTTACAACAAAAGCAAAAAGCCCCAAAGTTACAATAGAAAGTGGAGCTGTTATAAAGCTTAAGATTGGTTTTATGAATGTGTTAACCACACCCAAAACAACTGCTGCTAAAACTGCCTGGGTAAAGTCAGATACTTCAAATCCTGGAACAATTTTAGAAGTTACAATAAGTGCCAATGCGTTTAAAACTAAAGCTACTAAAATTTGCATGATATTTAATCACCTCCTTTCGCTTGTATATATCCATTATTGGGATAAATGAATTTAGTTGTCAATCTGGTAAACTAAATATATGGATAAGCAAAGCTTGCCAGATGGTAAAAAGCTAAAAAAACTGGTTTTGAAAACCTTTATTTTTATCCTAAGCTTATCTTTTGCCTGGTACCTAATAAAAAGCGGTACTTTGGATACTTTAGTACATAGCCTTTTGCCTGTTAGATTTTTAGCTGAATTTGTGGCAGGGCTTTTTTATACATCATTTATTACCTCCCCTATTGCTGTAGCTATGCTAATAGTTTTAGCAACTGACAGTAATCCAATAACATTAGCCCTTTTGGCAGGAGCTGGATCAGTAGCAGGTGATCTTATAATAATAAAAATATTTAGAAAAGAATTATCAAAGGACATAAATTTAGCAACTCATCAGCTTCATATTGATATAGTTAATAAAATTTTAAGAAAACTTAAATTAGATTTTATTACCCCGCTTTTGGGAGCCATCATTGTAGCCTCTCCCCTGCCTGATGAATTAGGTCTTATGATGCTTGGAGCTTCTAAATTAAGTTATAAACAAATTGCCCTAATTTCTTATGTTTTAAATACCGCAGGTATTCTTTTGATAGTTACACCAATTAATTTATTAACATGATTGGATTAACAACAACAGAGGCCAAAGAGGCCGTTTCAACATTTGGTCTAAATCAGCTTCCTAAAAAAGGCGGACCTTCTTTTTTTGGACTTCTTTTACGGCAAATTAAAAATCCCCTATCAGTTCTTCTTATAGGAGCTGTAGTTATCTCAGCTGCGATTGGAGATAACGTAGATGCAGGATTAATTAGTTTGATTTTGGTTTTAAATACTGCTCTAGGATTTTGGCAGGAATTTAAAGCTTCCAAAGAATTAGAGGCTCTAAAAAGTTTTGAAGTTAATTTCTCAAGAGTTATGCGGGATGGAAAAGAGGTAGAACTTCCCTCATCTGAAATTGTACCCGGCGACGTTGTTGTTTTAGAATCAGGAGATAAAGTCCCTGCAGATGGACAAATTCTTAAAAGTTATGCCCTGCAGGTTAATGAATCAATTTTAACCGGTGAATCTCTTCCTGTTGTAAAAGGCGAAAAAGAAAATGAAAACCTTTTATTTTTTGGGACAACTATTGTTTCTGGAAGAGTTACCTATAAAGTTTTACAAACAGGCATTAAAACTAAATTTGGCTCAATAGCTCAAAACCTAACAGAAATTGAGGATGATCAAACTCCTCTTGAAAAAGCTCTTTCTACTTTGAGCCGCGGCATAGGTTTGGGGGCTGTAGCAATTGCAGGAGTTATTTTTGTTTTAAGGATACAACAGGGCTTTGAGGTTTCTGAAATGATTATAACATCGATTGCCTTAATGGTGGCTATTGTACCGGAGGGTTTGCCAGCTGTGGTGACCATAATTTTGGCATTGGGGGTTAGAAAAATGTATCAGAAAAAAGCACTAGTACGGAAGATGATTGCTGTTGAGAGTTTGGGAGCGGCCACAATTATTTGCACAGATAAAACAGGTACTTTAACTAAAAATGAGATGAGGGTTAAAGAAGTTAAGGTAGTGGACCATTTGGAAAACGAACTGCTTAAATGTGCCGTTCTTTGCAACAGTGCCAATTTAGTGGTTAAGGAAGATGGTGGATCCTTTGATATTTTGGGTGATACAACCGAGGGGGCTTTGCTTCTTTGGGGTAAGGATAAAGGAATAGATATAGATTTGATGAGGAGTGAGGGAAAATTGGTTGAAGAAATCCCCTTTTCTTTAAAAACCAGAAAGATGACTGTTTTTTGGGAAAATTCTGGGAAAGTTGAATATACCAAAGGTGCTCCTGAAGTTGTGATTTTAGAATCTAATCTTTCTGAAGAAGACAGAAAAAAATGGGATGCAGAGTATCAAAAACTTGCCAAAAAAGGACTGCGGGTTTTAGGGTTTTCTAAAGATCGTAAATTCTTAGGACTTATTGGAATCGCTGATGAGGTACGGCCTGAGGTGGCTGAGGCAATAAAATTGACTAATCAGGCTGGCATAAGAGTGGTGATGGTAACAGGAGATAATGAGCTGACTGCCAAAGCCATTGGTGAAGAAATCGGACTGCTAAAGATGGGAGATGAAGTTTTAACAGGGGCTCAAATTCTTGATCTAAGTGATGAGCAGTTTGAACAAAGAATTAGTAAGGTCAGAATTTTTGCCAGAATTACTCCTGAATTAAAATTAAAGATTGTTAAAACTTATCAAAAACTTGGTGAGGTAGTTGCTGTTACAGGAGATGGGGTTAATGATTCCCTTGCTTTAAAACAGGCAGAAGTTGGAGTTTCTATGGGCAAAATTGGCAGTGATGTTGCTAAGGAAGCCTCTGATATTATTTTGCTTGATGATAATTTTGCAACTCTTGTAACTGCAGTACAGCAAGGAAGATTAATTTATAATAACATTCTAAAAGTAGTAAAGTTTTTGCTGGCAGGAAACTTATCAGAGGTTATCTTAATTGCTTTGGCTGTTGTATTTGGGCTGCCTACTCCCCTTCTTGCCACTCAAATTCTTTGGATTAATTTTGTGACAGATGGATTGCCTGCTTTGGCCCTAGGTTTTGATAGCCCCTCAGAAAATATTATGAAAGAGCCCCCAAGGGCTAGTTCGAATCTTTTAAATGGACCTGTTATTAAATTTATACTTTTGGGTGGATTAAGTATAGGAATTGTTTGTACGCTAACCTTTTATTTTGTAAATATATATTTTGGGGTAGACATTGCCAGAGCTGCAACTTTTAGCTTATTGGTTTTTCTGCAAATGTTTCTCCCTTTTATAATGAGAAGGCATCACTCTATTACCTCCAATAAAAAACTTCTTTGGGCTGTTATATTTGTTCTTATTACCCAACTTTTAATACTGACAGTCCCAACTCTACAGAAATTGTTTAAAATATAAGTCTAAGTCTAAAACTGCTAAGAGTTTCCAAAAAGTTACAATAAACTATGATACACTAGAGTATCATAACTAACTATTTTACTCCTTTGACACTTCTTATTTTCTTTTGATTTCTGATAACCTTTTCAACCCCTCTTGCTCCAAGGGTAACTAAGTCTCCTGCCATTCTTCCTAAGCCTGGAGGCTGAGAAAAAATACTCCTTTTCCCCTCAATCTTATCTTGTCTTGCTTTATCAATTTTTCCTAATTTTTGTAAAATCTTAATTAAGCCATTTTCTCCAAACTGAAGTTTATTATTAACATGGGAAATAGTTTGAACTGTGACTCTTGTATAATTTTTAATGTCTTCATACTTATATCCTTTGGCTAACATGTCAGCAATTTGTAATCTTTTAGCAAGCATTCTTACTTCTGTAGGAGTTAAAAGATCAGTGAAGAAGGCAATTACCTCGACCCTTTCTTCTAGTAGAGTTATAACATCCCAAAATCTATGGATAAATATAGAAAGTTTTTTGGGGTCAGTATAAACAGAAAACCTTGGCATCAATAGTATGATAGACTAGAGTATCATAGTAAAGCAAGTATTAATATTTTTCTAAAAGATTTTAGGTGGAAAGTAGTTAGCTTGCAATTTCAATCAGTTGTTTGCCGGCTCCTCTTAAATAGAGCAAACCGTTTAGAGCATTTGCTGGATATTTAATTGGGTTCATATCTTCGAGGCTGGCTACATATTGACTTGGATCTTTTTGAATAGCACTATTAAATTCTCGATATCTGTTAAATCCACCGTATGCGCAAATTAAAGGTAGGGTTATCTCCCCTAACCTGGATGTCCAATACATAAAATTATATGCTGCCAGCACAAGAGGGCCTTCTGCTGAACCCGGATTAATCATTTGAACAAGCTCTGTCTGAAGCTGAGCTGCTGGTCTAGAAAGGGTAACAAATGCTATATCTAATCCTAAAATACCTCCAGTGTATTTAAAAGATCAAATTTTTCAGCTAAAAGAATTCTTCTAAGTCCAGCTCCTACCTCGTTATTTATAAGTCTGGTATAGATTTGAGCATCCACTCGCCCATCATTTTGTGTTTTAGTTCTTTCCAAAAGTACTTGATGATTAACTACTATGGTTGCATCCATTTTGTCATCTGAGTAGCCATGAACTACATTTGAAGGTCTGCCCAACCCAGAGGGTTTAACAAAAGGATTTGCAGCAGAAAGGATATTACTCCAAGCAAGAGTATCCCCTAAAATATTAACTTGAGGGCGATCTATCTCGTCTCCGGTAACAATATAAACGTTGGTTCTTAAATCTGATTTATTAGCAAATTCAGCAAGCCTATCTGTTCTCCAATTTAGCTGACTGGAATAAGCTCCATCATATAGAATAGAGATTTTTGGTTGTTGTTCCATTAGCGTATTCTAACAGAAATTAAGCACAAAATCAAACTATAGGGTAATCGTTAAATAGGTTTGCCGGCTAGGCCGTAAAGTAAGAGATCTGAGATAAATCCAATCATTTGATAGGGCCAGGTAAAAATTACAGAATAAAACCCAGGTGATAAAAATGAATAAATTGGCCATCTGTAATAAAAGGCAAAGAGGATGGCAATTATAAACCCTATCATAAAATAGCCTATTCCAATGTTAGAGAGCAATGAAGATTTTTTCATTGGGATTGGATTTGTTTGGCATCCTCTGTTTTATCTTTACTTGAGACTACAGTGGCTGCTGCCACCTTTTCTCCGGGTCTAACTCTCATTAGAATAACACCCTGAGTTTGTCTTTGTAAGGTAGGAACTTCTTTCAAATCCATCTTTATAAGCTGACCTTTATCTGAGGTTAGCACCAGAATATCCATTTTTTTATCAACAATTTGGGCTGTCACTATTTTTCCAGTTTTTGCTGTTACTTGTGCAGCTTTTACTCCCTGTCCTCCCCTGCCCTGTTTGTTCCAAGCAGATGTTTTAGTCTTTTTACCTAAACCATTTTCCATAACTACAAGCAGTTCTTCATCTTCTTTTCCAAGGATTGCGCAGGATACTACAGCATCATCCTTGCCTAGCTTTATTCCTCTTACACCAGAGGTATCTCTGTGAGTTCCCTTCACTTGTTTTTCAGAAAATCTGATGGATTTACCTTCGTAGGAAATAATCATGATGTCATCCTCACCTGTTGTGGGAGTAACCCAGCCAAGCTCATCTCCGGAATCTAATTTAATAGCAACCAAGCCATTTTTCCTGATGTTTATATATTCATCCAGAGAAGTTTTTTTGACAGTGCCCTTTCTGGTACACATTAAGAAATATTTAAAGACTTCTTTAGCTCGTCTGGTCAGTACTGCTGTAACATTTTCTCCTTGCTCAATATTGATCAAATTAACCAAAGCCTGACCCTTAGCTGCCCTTTGAGTTTCTGGAATTTCCCAAACTTTTATTTGGAACACTCTTCCTTTATCTGTAAAGAAAAGTAAGTTGTCATGAGTTTGAGTATAGAAAATGTGAGTGACAGCATCTGTTTCTTTGGTTGAAATTCCCATAACTCCCTTGCCTCCTCTGGCCTGAGTTCTAAAAGACATTGGAGATTGTCTTTTTATATAGCCGCCTCCAGTAATAGTTACAATTGTGACCTCATTTTGTACTAAATCTTCTTCAGAAAATTCTCCTATTTTTTGTTTATAAACTCTGGTTCTTCGCTCGTCAGCGTATCTTTCTTTAATCTTACTAAGTTCATCTTTGATAACTTTCAATATTTTTTCAGGATGAGCCAATAAATCTTCCAAGTATTTAATTGTCTCCCTAACCATTTTAAGTTCATCTTCAATTTTTTGAATCTCAAGAGCGGCAAGTCTTCTAAGCTGCATATCCAAAATAGCAATAGATTGGATTTCGGTTAACTTAAACTTTTTCATCAAGTTTAATTTGGCCTCATCAGAGTCTTTTGATTTCTTGATTGTTTCTATAACTTCATCAATATTATCAACAGCAATTTTAAGTCCCTCTAAAATATGCTCGCGGGCTTGTGCTTCTGCCAGTTCAAACTCTGATCTTTTCCTGACAACTACTTGTCTGTGATGAATAAATTCTTCCAAAATTCGGTTTAAGGTTAGAAGATGCGGCACTCCATCAACCAAAGCTACCAAATTAACATTAAAAACAGACTGCATAGCTGTAAGTTTGTATAAATTATTTAGAAGGGATTGAGGTTTGGCATCTCTTTTTAAATCAAATACAATTCTGACCATTTGTTTTCTATCTGATTCATCCCTAAGGTCAGCTATGCCTTCTAATTTTTTATCCTTTACCAAATCTGCAATCCTGGCAATCAAAGTGGCCTTGTTAACCTGGTATGGCAGTTCTGAAACAATAATCTGCATTTTACCAGCTTGAGTTTCATCAATTTCAGCTTTAGCTCTCATCACAATTCTGCCTTTGCCTGTGGCATAAGCAGCAGTTATTTCTGTTTGATCATAAATAGATGCCCCTGTTGGAAAATCAGGCCCCTTTATAAAACCTAATAAGTCTTCTGTGGTGGCAGTGGATTTAAATTTACCTTCATCTGAGGTTGACACCTCACTAACTTCTGCATCCTCGGAGGTTTTGTCTGTTTTACTCAAAGAGGAGTTGCGCTCATTCGAAGAGTCGTTTAGACTCTTCTCCGGATTTTCAATCATATAGATCAAGGCATCACAAACTTCTCCTAAATTGTGTGGAGGAATTTGGGTGGCCATACCAACAGCAATACCAGCAGCACCATTAAGTAAAAGATTTGGAATAACAGATGGCAGTAAAACAGGTTCTTTGGTAGTACCCGAATAGTTGTCTATAAAATCAACAGTGTTTTTATTAATATCCCTAAGCAATTCATCAGCAATAGCAGAGAGTCTGGCTTCGGTATACCTCATGGCGGCAGGAGAATCTCCATCTATTGATCCAAAGTTACCCTGACCATCGATGAGCATATATCTTAAGGAAAAATTCTGAGCCATTCTAACCATGGCTTCATAAACAGGGGCATCACCGTGAGGATGTAAATTTTTCAAAACCTCTCCCACAACAGCAGCTGATTTTTGATATCTACTTGTGTGATGTAATCCTTGCTCATGCATAGCAAAGATAATTCTTCTTTGAACAGGTTTTAGGCCATCTCGGACGTCTGGAAGGGCTCGGGATACAATAACAGACATTGCATAATTTACATATGAATCCTGCATCTCCTCTATGATTGGGGCTAGTTGAATTTTACCGATGTTGCTCATTAAATGTAGGCTTAATTATATCTGTTTTTGAGGCCGCAAAGCAAGGGGTAATGGCTGTTTTTTGGGCCAAGTTTTCCATGCCATCTTATCTCTATAAAGAGGAAATTCTGATGCCAAAACCTTATGTAAATGATGTGGATTTTTGATGAGAGAAGTAAATAATTTTCCATCCAAATGATCTATCTCATGCTGGAAGATTCTGGCAATATATCCTGTATATTTTTCTGTGACAAACTTCGATTGCAACCTCGGGGGTTGCATCGTAAATCCCTGGACTTTTATGGATAGTGGTCTACTTACTATTCCGCAAACCTCAGGTATTGAATAACATCCTTCATACCACTCCCCTTTTTGTTTGGAGGCCCAGGTAATCACTGGGTTTATATAAACTTTCACCTTTCCCACCTTGCCTTTTCCGTCTGCCTTAACATCAACTAAAATAATTCTTTTTAAAATTTTGATTTGAGGAGCAGCCAGCCCCACCATTACAGATTTATTTTTATCCTTCTGTTCTACTCCTGCAATCTTTAGCATTCTATGAATAATCGATTGAATTTCTTTGGAGCCAATTGATTTTGCAGGAATTTGTCGAGCAGTTTTTTTCATACCCTGCGGACTTTTTTTCTGGCAGATTCTATTAGCCAGTTAACTTTATAAGACAAAGAATTTATCACTAAATCTCTGGCATGCAAAAAATTTATATCTTCTCCACCGAAGCCTCTTTTAAAAACTGACACTCCATAAAATCTATGACTAGTTTCCCCTTCAGGTGCTACTCCCCAAAGATTGTATCTTTTTAAACCTCTTTTTTTAGCTTCTTTTATAGCCTCCCACTGAATTAAATATGCTCCTGGATATTCTCTTCCATCAAGAGTGCTTGCTCCGTAGTGATAATCGGCCTCTTCCCCATAAAAAATTATGAATGCTTGTGCCAACTTTTTCTTTCCCAAAGTAGCTGTGAATAATAGAACCTGGTTATCTTTAACAAACACAGAAAATTGCTCTTTTAAAAATTTCTTATCAAATTCTACAAAATGCTGCCTTTTGGCCGTTTGACTTTGGAGTTCATAAAACGCATCAAGATCTTCAAGATTTTTACTAACAGTAATTTTTATATCCTGTTTTATAGCCTGTTTTATTTCATACCTGGTTGTTTTTCTCATAGAAGCTAATAATTGATCTTCTGATTTTGTTAAATCCAACTGGTGAGTTAATTCTGCATGAAGGTGCATTGGAGCATTTCTGAATCCTAGTCTTTCAAATAACTTACTATTTTCTTCTGTTTCAAAAATTTGAGGTCTTACTCTGACAAATGAACAATTTTCTTTTTTTGCTATGTCTATAATTATTTGTCTAAAAGCTTGGACTAATTCTTTGCTTTTCCAATCAATCAGTGGCCCGCCTGGTACAGTCAGATAAGTGGCCCTTTTAGCTTTTTCTACAATACAAAGAAATACTCCTGCTAATTTTTTCCCATCATATATTCCAATTCTTTTTACAGTTTTTCCTAAGGCCTTATGAAACTCTCCCCAATTAAAGCTTTGTAAAAAATTGGCGTCCTTTTGAGAATCCAAAAATCTTTCCCACTCTTCTTTGTCTGTAACCTCTATTGTTGTGATAGCCATTGGTTAATGATATTTGAAATTTTGACAGCATCCTTTCCTGCGACGTTTTTATGAGTTGGTAAATTTAATATAGCGGATGATGCCAATTCACTGTTTGGACATTGATGATTATAATCTGATTGTGATAAATATTTTTTGGGTGAAATGGGAGCATCGTACCAAATATCGGAAACATATATTCCGTTTTGAGCAAGATATTTAATAAGATCACCTCTATTATTTACAAAGATTGGGAAACGTAAATTAGAAGCATCAGCAATTTGTTTGATAATTCTTTTAGACAGAATGTTTGGATTTAAAGTTTCCGCATAGATTGAGGCAATCTTTCTTCTGTGACTTAGATCTGAATTTAATTTATCAAATTGTCCCATTATTAAATTGCTATACCAGCCTGGGAGTTTATGGAGTTTTCCAGTCTCTGCTCCCGTCATTGGTTTGGATAGGAGATTTAATCTTTTCAAAATTTCATGCAAAACCTTTCCTATTAAAAAAGGATAAGTGAGTCTAATTCTAAAGGTAAGGGAAGGATATAGGCTGTCAATTATTTGTTGCTTAAGGGGTAAGTTATACAACTTCTCTTGGAGCATTTTTCGTCCTTTATCTACAAGAGCTCCGCCTGATATTCCATCAATCATCTTATCCTGACTAAATGAAAGAATAGTCATGTCTCCTAAAGTTCCTGCCTCTTTCTCACCTTCATATTTAGCTCCAATTGAGTGAGCTAAATCTTCTATTAAAATAATTCCTTTCTCTTTACAAATTTTGGAAATACCTTTTATATCGCAAGGAAACCCTAGGGTATTTTGAATAATTACAACTTTAATCTTAGGATTTTTATCTAGAGCTTTTTTAAAAGTTTCAGCAGAAAAATTTAACTCTCCTTTTTCAATATCTAAATATTCAACATTTAATCCACTTTTTTTAATTGCATCATACATTGCAAAGCAGGTAAAGCCATTTATGGCAACAAAAGTACCTGCTGGTAAATTGAGGGATTTTAGAGCCAGTTCAATGGCCTCCCTTCCTTTATAAAGAAGTATGGCCTTTCCCCCGTATTTTTCTCCCAATAAGTTTTCTAAATCTTTTGAATTTCCACTGAAAGATAAGAGTGCTTTTAAAACAAACTTAAAATCATAATTAGAACCCAAGGAATTAAATATATTCATAATTTTATTCTATAAAATTTCAAGGTTCTGCGATTAGCAGGTTCTTATAAATAATTTTGGCTACCTCCTTTGGATGGGTAAATTGCGGACTATGTCTTGCGCCGCTGATTATTTTCAACTTTGATCCCCTGATTAATTTATGCATTAACGCCCCATCTTTAAGAGGTGTGGTATTGTCATTTTCTCCCCAAATAATTAGTGTTGGGATTTTTATTTCAGGTAGTAGAAAACTTATATCAGTAGTGATTAAATTTAACATAGTTTTTTTAACAGTTGGGGAAGCATTTTCGTAATCCCCCTCCCTACTTAGTTTGTATAAAATTTTTCTTAATTTTTCTGAGTTAATAATTTTTTTACCAAGCTTAGCAATAATTTTAAAAACTAATCTTTTTAATCTAATGGGTAATTCATTATGATAAATGCCTGCACTATCAATTAATATCAATTTAGAAACTTTTTCTGGGTATTTATTGGCAAATGCTAAAGAGATTCGGCCGCCATTAGAATGACCAATTAAAATTACCTTACTATCTCCAATCTTTGTTTTTAACCACTCAACATAATTATCTAAATTCCAAACAGCTTCTAATTTTTCAGTTAGACCAGGAATTTTTAAAAGCTCCACATCTGTTTTAGAACTGATTATATCCATGAATGGATCCCATTTTTCTGTAGAATATGTCCAGCCGTGTAAAACTAATATCTTCATAATCCCCACCTCCTTCTTCTATTCTCCCAAACTTTCTCTCTTCTGCAAAGCCTACTAATATCTGATTTGTTGAGAAGTAAGTGTTCAATGATCCCTTCCAAAAATCGAGCTCCTTTAAATAGTAAAACCTCATGGCCTTTTATATGATTTTTAATATAATCTAATGCTTCTTTTGGCTGATCAAATTTTATAAATTTTGATTTAGGATTGGTATATTTATTTAGTCTGGGTCCAACCAATATAACTTGTTTTGCCCCAACATCATCAATCAGCTTGCTTAATTTTTCATGTTCTATTTTCTCATCAGGCCCTAACTCAATCATATCTCCTAAAACTAGCCATTTGTTTTCAGCAGAATATTTTTTGAACATATCTAAAATTACTTTCATAGATGATGGGGTGGCATTATAACTACTATCAATAATGGTAGTGTTTTTAATTCCTTTGAAAGTAGAACTTCTTCCAGGAGGAATAATAAAGTTTTTAAATTTTACATCAGGAGGAATTCCTAAATATTCTAAAAGGGCAAGAGTCATAGAAACTGAATAAAAAGAATCCTCAGGTAATAAATATTTAAAGCTATAAACAAGGTTTTCAATTTTATAGCTAGCTCCATTTTTCTGTAAAGAATAATTTTTAAGATGTGATTTGGTAATTTTCATGACATCAGCTCTTGTTCTTGTTAGTTGAGATGTTATTAACGCTGAATCTCCATTAACAATACAAAGATTTTTTGTCTTCTCAACAAAGTAACCAAATTCAAAAGCTATATTTTCATCAATTGGAGTGGGAAAATTTTGTGCATGAGAGTTGGAAGAATTTGCCCAAAGTGTCACCTCTGGTTTTAAAAGATTGCTTAAAAATTTCCCTTCCCCTGGTCTATCACAATCTGCCTCAACAACATATATTTTCTCTGAAGGAGGATTTTTAAAAGCATAAAAAGGTGTAAGTAAGAAAAGAAAGGGCCACTCCCAAATTTCTAAAGTTTTTCTTTTTAGATTTAAAATATCAAATGGAATGCCAAAGGAGCTATTCGCCTGATGAGAATATTTTGCCTTATTTCCTAATTGAGATTCAATTAAATGAAGCAGAGTAGTTTTGCTGTTAGATCCGGTTATAACTAAAATTTGCGGTTTCCACAAAGCTAATTGGATACCTGCAAAAAACCGAAAATACCCGGCAACAGGAAAATACAATAATTGTTTAAGTTTGCGAATCATTTTAGGCAGAATCTAATTATATCTGATCTACGACATCATTTCCTCTATCCAATATATTGTGGATTGACAGTTTCTTCAATCTTGCTTATTGTATATGCTTATGAATATTAAACTTTTAGCAATAATATTGGTGGTATTTGGGATATTAAGCAGACTTATCCCACACAATCCAAATGCTGCAGCTATTGGGGCTTTAATGCTTTTTGGAGGAACTTATTTACCTAAAAAAATATTCTGGCTTCCGCTTTTGGCATTATTTATTTCTGATTATTTCATTGGTTTTTATGGAACAGATATGTTTTATGTTTATGGCAGTTATTTATTAATTGGTTTAGTAGGATTCTGGCTAAAAGATCATAAGAAGCCGCTCAATATTTTAGGAAGTTCTCTCTATGCTTCTGGATTATTTTTCCTTATAACAAATTTTGGGGTATGGGCCTATCCAAATAACTGGTATCCTCACACAATAAGTGGTTTAATGCAAAGTTACTTACTAGCTCTTCCATTTTTTAAAGCAACTTTATTTTCTGATTTAGGCTATACAATAGTTCTTTTTGGAGGCTATGAACTTTTACAGTATTTGTCTAAGAAATATCTTCCCCGAAAACTTTTTCAACTGCTTTATTAAATCTTCTTCCCCTATCAAATTCATTTTGAAATAAATTGTATGAAGTTGCTGCCGGGGAAAAAAGAATTGTGTCCCCTTCTTTGGCTATTTTCTTTATATCTTCTAATAATTTTTCTAAATCACTATATGGCCCGTGAGTTTTGAGATTGCTTCGCTCCGCTACTCGCCGCGCCTTCGGCTTTCGCAATGACGACATAATTAAATCTGCTGAATCACCTTCTAGGAAAAATACCTCTTTAGCATTTTCTTCCAAGACTTTTACATAACCCTCATAAGGCATATTTTTATTCATTCCTCCGGCAATGACTATAGAGTTAGGATATGAATTTAGCGCTTGAATACCGGCATCAGGACCGGTTGCAGTTGTATCATTTATAATTTTGATGCCATTCCACTGCCCAGTTAACTCCATCCTAAATGGCACTCCTTTAAAACTAGAAAGAGATTGAAGCATTTGATTTTCATCAATATTAAAAGCTTTGCTCACAGCAAAAGCTGCTGCTATATTTTCCAAATTATGCTCCCCTATTAAGTTTGGTTTAAAATCTTTTGGTAAATCCTGTTTGCTGTAAAAAATAATTTTGGCTGAAAGGCCACTAGTAAATTTTGGGTTATTTAAAGTTTTATCATCTTTATTTAAGAATAAAAAATCACTGGAAGATTGAAATTGGGTAATTAATCTCTTTGCGGAGATATATTCAAACATATCCTTATAAACGTTTAGGTGGTCAGGGAAAATATTTGTAACAACTGCATATTTAGGAGAGACTCTTAGGGGAGCTAATCCTTCCAGCTGAAAAGAAGAGATTTCCAAAACAACTAAAGTATTTTCTTTAACTAAAGGTATACAATCTAAAACACTTCTCCCAATATTTCCGGCCAATACAACGTCTTGATTGTTTTCTTTTAGCCCCGCATATATGAGGGATGCTGTTGTTGATTTACCTTTGGTTCCTGTAACTCCAATAATTTTTGATTTATCAACCAATTTAAAAAAGATTCCCAAATCAGTTTCAATGTCTTTATTTTTTCGTCTAGCATGATCTAAATATGGATTATCCCTTTTTACGCTTGGGTTTTTGATAATTAAATCTGCCCAATCAATATCTTCATTTTTATGTTCTCCTAAGGTGTAGGAAATATTTGGGAAGCTTTTCAGCTGATCAATTGAAGGTTGCAGGATAGACTTGGATTTTAAATCAGTAATCCTTACCTCTGCTCCTGCATTAGCAAAAAATTTAGCTGAACCCACTCCTCCCTGATTTAATCCCAGGCCAAAAACTAATACCTTTTTCCCTTTGAAAGAATACATACATAGTATTATACTTATCCGATGAATAACAATCCAATTGGTGTATTTGATTCTGGAATTGGCGGCTTAACAGTTGTAAAAGAAATTATAAAAGTTCTCCCCAATGAAAGCATTATTTATTTAGGTGATACAGAAAGAGTTCCTTATGGAACCAAGGATCGTGAGACTATTACTAAATTTGCATTAGAGCTTACACGATTTCTACTTAAAAAAAGCGTTAAATTTTTAGTGGTTGCCTGTAATACAATCTCAGCAACTTGTCTTGAGGAAATTGAAAAAATTTCTCCAGTACCTGTTTTAGGAGTTATAAAACCTGCGGCTGTCTTAGCTGCTGCTCTTACAAAAAATAACAAAGTTGGAGTTTTGGCAACCAGAGCGACTGTTTCTAGTGGAGCTTACACAAGAGAGTTAAGGAAAATTAAGTCATCAATAGAGGTATTTACACAGGCTTGCCCTTTATTTGTTCCAATAATTGAGGAGGGATTACTTGATCACCCAATTGCCAAAATTGCTGTGGATGAATATTTAAAGCATGGATTTGAAGGAGATTGCGACACTTTAATTTTAGGCTGTACGCACTATCCTTTAATAGAAGATATTATCCAAAAAACTGTAGGAAGTAAAATCAAACTAATTGATTCAGCAAAACCAACTGCTCGAGAGTTAAAAAGATTATTGACAGAAAAAAAATTACTTGATGATGGTAAAGCAGAATATGAAATATTATTGACTGATACACCTCCTATTATGCAAAAAACAATTGACATGTTTTTTGAAAACAAGACGCCTGCAAAACTTAAAAAAGTCTATCTATAAGCGAAGCTTGAAAACAAAGTTTATGAAAAAGCCAAAATTAATTTCTGAAAAAATTATATATGAAGGTCCTTCTGTTAAGGTTTATTTGGCAAAAGTTGAATTTGAAAATGGGAATATAGTGGAATGGGATCATGCTCATGGTTCTGATGTGGTTGTGATGCTTCCTTTGGATTCAGATAACAATGTCTATTTAGTCCGCGAGTGGAGAATTGCCTGGAGAGATTTTGTCTTACAAATTCCTGCAGGAGGAGTTGATGCAACTGATGAAGAGGGAAAATTAAAACAAGTACACAATGAATTAAGGGAGGAAATTAGCATGGATGCAAAAAATATTGAGCATTTAACAACTACTATGCTGGCTGCAAGAACAAAGGCCAGGATAAGTATTTATCTGGCAAGAGATTTATATCCTTCAGAAAAAGATCCTGATCCTGATGAATTTTTGGAAGTTGTAAAAATGCCTTTTGATGAAGCATTAGAAATGTTTTTATCAGGGAAAGTTTCAACTACAACTTATACACTTTTGGCTTTTATGTTAGTTAAGCAGAAATTAGATCTTTAGCTAATTTACCTTTTGACGAAGTCAAACAGGGATGATTGCTACCTTAATTCTACTAATTGTTTTGCAATCTTATCTGTATCTCCTGCACTCATGAAGAAAACTATATCTCCATTTTTAATTTCTGGTTTTAAAACTTGGAGTTCTGTTCCACTTGGAATGTGTAACACTGATGGAAGATTGATAGTTTCTGCCAACTGTTTACTGGAAACTTCACCAAGATCTTTTTCCCTACTCTGATAAATATCCATGATATATATTTTGTCCACAGGTGCCACTGTAAATACTTTTACAAAGTCTTCAAATAAATATTTTGTTCTGGTAAACATATGAGGTTGATAGATAACCAGGACTCTTTCATTAGGAAATTTTTCTCTAACTGCTTTTAGAGTTTCTCTTATTTCTGTGGGGTGATGTCCAAAATCACTGTAAATTTTGGCCCTATTATAATCTCCAATATATTCAAATCTTCTTCCTGCACCAGTGAAAGATTGTAAACTGGATTTTATGGTTTCTGGGTTAATTCCTAATAATAAACCAACTTGGAAAGCTGCAGTTGCATTTAAGATATTAAAAGTTCCAGGGATTTTAAGGGATAAATTAAACTGTTGTTTTGAATAATCCAGAAACTGACGGGTATCATTTTCCGGTATGGATTTTAAAACTGTTTTCATAACCTCTGCAGTTGAGGCATCAGATAGATTGGCAACCACTGCCCCTTTTGTTTTTAAAATAAATTTTTTGAAACTTTCTTTATATTCTTCAAAGTCTTTAAAATATTCAGGGTGATCCATATCAATATTTGTCACAACAGAAATGTCAGGGGTTATAGGTAAATAATTGTCATTGTATTCATCTGCTTCAACAACAAAGTACTTGGAATTACCATTTCTGTAATTTGCTTTCCAGCTGGGCATTATAGACCCAAGTTCTACTGTAGGGTCTAGTCCTGCATCTTCCAGCATTTTTGCAATCATGGCAGTGGTGGTGGTTTTGCCATGGGTTCCGGAAACTGCTATTACAAATTTTCCCTCCATTAAGTATTTGCCCATAAACTCCTGCCAAGTTAGCACTTCAATTCCTAATCTTTTGGCCTCCATTAATTCTTCATTGGTTGGGTCAAGTGAATAAATAGCAGGTGTTACTGCCAAGATATTTACGTTCCCACCTTTAAGGTGGGAAGCTGAATGACCCTTTAATAATTGATCTAGAGAAAATGGAGTTGTAAATTCATTGCTTATATCCAAATCACATCCTGTTACTTCAAACCCTGTGTGTTGTGCAATAGCCGCCGCCGCAGATGCTCCTGATCCGCCTATTCCTAAAAAATGAACTTTTTTTATCATGAGAGTTTATTATATGTCATAAAGAAAACTTGAGAGAGAGATTGTGGAAGCTACACTCAAATCAGCAAGTGTTGTATGGTTTTGAGTGGGAATATCAAGGACTAAACCAGTTTCATCCTGCCAGGTACCTACACAAAGGTGTAAATATTCACCATAAGCTATAAGTTTTGTGGTTTGGGGGTTATAGGTAAAACCTCTTGCTTTAAATTCAGGAAATAAAGTTTTACCAACAGGTTTTTCCCAATCATTAAAGATAAAAAATCTGTCTTTTAACAATCTCTCGTACTTTATTCTTCTTTCTGCTTCATCAATTCTCAATTCAAATGAAACTTCTACCCTATCCCCGGGCATCCTTCCTGATAAGGGAATACCGGGAAAATAGAAAAGTAGAGCTTGTTTATTTTCTGCAAGTTCGGTAATTCTTTCATCCCACCTTTTTCGAAGCTTCATTTGAGCAGGATCAGAGTTAGGTTCGTCCTCTCCAATTAAATGGTAATCGGGATGTACAAGCAAATCTACTTGGGTAATAGGTCTTTCTGGTGTCAATAGTGGCATAAACAATAATTATACCAGAAATTGAAGCTAAAATCAAACTATGGGGTAGAATTAAATATCAAGTATGGCTTGCTTGGCGTGAGTTTGTATAAAACGCTTCCTTGGTGGGACTTCATCTCCCATTAACATTGTAAATACCTCATCAGCTCCTGCTAAGTCGTCATTTGTGACCTGCTTTAAAACTCTATTTTCAGGATTCATGGTAGTTTCCCAAAGCTGATCTGGGTTCATTTCTCCTAAACCTTTGTATCTGGAAATTATGACCCCATCCCCCACTCTTTTTAAGACTTGAGCCTTTTCATCATCAGAATAGGCATAATTTATTTCTTTACCTTTTTGAATTTTATATAAAGGAGGCTGAGCAATATACATATAACCTCTGGTGATAATTTCTGGCAAATACCTGAAAAAGAAGGTTAAAAGAAGAGTTCTGATATGTTCTCCATCAACATCTGCATCTGTCATTAAAATGATTCTGTGATACCTGACTCTGTCATAATCAACCGTATCCCCAATGCCTGTTCCCAAGGCTATCACTAAAGCTTTGATTTCTTCAAACTCTAAAATTTTATCCAGTCTGGCTCTTTCTGTATTTAGAATTTTACCTCTAAGTGGCAAAATAGCCTGAAATTTTCTATCTCTTCCTTGTTTGGCTGACCCACCGGCTGAGTCTCCCTCAACAATATAAAGCTCAGATTCTGCTGCATCTCTGTTTTGACAATCAGCCAACTTTCCGGGCAAAGTCATACCCTCCAAGGCACCTTTTCTGATAACAGCGTCTTTTGCAGCTCTTGCAGCTGCGCGGGCCCTGGCTGCCAGCATAACCTTTTCCAAAATAGATTTAGCATCCTGAGGGTTTTCCTCAAAAAACATATCCAAACCTTCTTTAACAGCTTGGGAAACAATAGGTTGAACCTCTGCATTTCCTAATTTTTCTTTAGTTTGGGATTCAAATTGGATAGCATCTGAATCCATCTTTATAGAAATAACAGCAGTCAGCCCTTCTCTCATATCCTCACCTGTTAGATTTTCATCTTTTTCTTTTAAGGCTTCTATTTTGCGGGCATAATCATTGATGGCGCGGGTTAGGGCTATCCTAAAACCTGTCAGGTGAGATCCACCTTCTGTAGTTGGAACAACATTAGCAAAGCTTTCTACATTTTCATTAAAACCATCGTTATATTGAATAGCTACCTCAACATCTACCCCTTCTACATTTTTATGAATAAGTATTGGCTCAGGGTGAACCAAGGCTTTATTTTTATTAAGGTGTTTAATTAAAGTTGCCAATCCTGATTGGAAATAGAAGTGCCGTTCTTCGTTAGTTCGTTCGTCGTATAAATGGAAGAAAATTCCGGCTACTAAATATGCTACCTGTTTTAATTGTTTTTCCAGTCTTTCAAATTCAGGAATAATGATTGAAAAAATAGTTTTATCAGCCAAAAAGGTAATTTTCGTGCCTGTTTTAACTTTCCAGTTAAAGTTAGACTTAAAGGGAAGTTTTGGGTCTTTACTTGTTTCTGTAACTTTACTCTTAGCTTTTCCTCTTTCATATTCTTGAAAATATTCTTTGCCATCCCGTCTGACCTCTGCTCTGACATAGTCAGAAAGAGCATTTGTAGCTGAAACTCCAACTCCATGTAAACCGGTTGAGACTTTATATCCGCCTTCACCAAATTTTCCTCCTGCATGAAGAGTTGTCATGATAACCTCCAAAGCTGAAACTCCAACTTTAGGGTGAATGTCAACAGGAATTCCTCTTCCATCATCAGCCACTGTTACATAGTTATCTTCATGCAAAGTTACCCAGATATTGGTGGCATAACCTGCCAAAGCCTCATCAATGGAGTTATCTACCACCTCTTTAATTAAATGATGTAAGCCTCTGGCATCTGTACTGCCAATGTACATTCCAGGGCGTTTTCTAACTGGTTCTAAGCCTTCTAAAACTTGAATTTGTTCTGCAGAATAACTTGAGGAATCTTTGGCCATAAAGTAGGATTAAGTTTAGCACAATAAAAGAAAGATATCTAGGTGAAAAGGGGCTTATCTTCCGACTCTTACTAGGGATGGTTGTTTGCTGACTTTACCTTTTCTTTGTCTTAAAACTCCCTCATCGCTAAACCTTGGCTCACCAGGTCCTGTTTTACTGCGTACAACTGGTGGGACATCGGGTCTTAATATCTTTCCCTCGCTACTTACTATGCCTATTTGACTGTTATTATCACCGCTTGACTCACTCATAAACTTATTATATCACTCTTTTATCTACGTCTATTCCTTCTGAAGGTGGGTCTTTGGGCAGAACGGACTATATCAGTTTGGAAGAGTGGTAATGTATATCCCTCTGGTTGTTGAATTTGTTTAACTTTATTTTTTAACTCTTCTCTGGTAACTGCAATTTCATCCCCACTCTCATCAATAACTTTGGAGCGACCAGTTAAGCTTAAGAGAGCAATTTGACCAGTTACCATTGGAGGAAGTAGAGAAATAAACCTACTCTTTAAAACAACTTCTTGTTCCTCTGCTGGATGATTAGAACCTTCTATTGCTCTATCTTCGGTAAATACTTCTACCATAATTGAATGCTATAATTTTTTTAGTTCAAAGTCAACTTATTATGAGCCCCTTTTTGGCATTATCAACATTAAATATTCCAAAATAGCTCTTATGTTTACATTTGCCTTTGCCCACTCCTCTGCCTGCAGAAGTTCTTTTGAGAAATCATTATATAAAGGAAGTTGTTTGTGAAAATATTTGGTCATGGAATATAGAAACTCCTCTCTTTGTTTAAGTTTCTCAATATATTCAAATCTCTCCTCTATCGAGGCTGTTAATAACTTTTCCACATCCTCATATCCTACCTCGGAGGTGGGAGTAGCTTGCGACGTGGGGTTTGAAAGATGAATAACCTGACATCTTGAAAGAATGGTTGGTAAAAGCTTAGCATCTGAGGTTGCACCCAAAACAATCATTCCCTCCTCTGGTAATTCTTCCAAAGTTTTTAAAAGGGCATTTTGAGCATCAACTGTGAGAGTTGTGGCATCCTCCAAAACCACTGTCCTGCCTTTGGCTGAGTATGGCTTTAAGGAAAAATGATCTTTTATTTTTCTGGCATCCACAATCCCCAGCTTAGAGCCGGATTCAAAATAAAGAATATCAGGATGATTTCTAGGAAGATTTATTATTGTCTCAATCTCTTTTTTTATATAATCTTTTGAGTTTGAAATAAGAAGCCTTGCAATCATAAGGCAATTCTAACATAATGAATATATGCCCAAAACCACGGCTTCTGCTCCAAGTGGCGATACAATTGAAGAGATTCTTTCTAAACAAGGTCTTTTAACCGGGGATCAAATTTCAGCTTTAAAGCAGGAAAGCTTAAATTCAGGAACAACAATTGATCAACTGATACTGCAGCATAATTTAGTCCCCCAGGATAAAATTACTCAAGCCAAAGCTCAAATTTTAAATGTTCCTTTTATAAAACTGGAAGGTAAGGCAATAGCTGCTGATATTTTAAGTTTGGTTCCTGAGCCAGCCGCCCGCCGCTATAAAACTATCCCTTTTGAGAAAACAGGTGATGAGCTTTGGGTGGCTATGGAAGATCCTTTAGATATTCAAATTATCCAATTTATTGAGAAAAGATCAGGGCTTAGGGTAAGGCCGTATTTGGCTTTGCCTGAAGATATTATAAAAGCAATTAATGATCAGTATTCACAAAATTTAACTTCAGAGGTTACCTCTGCATTAAGAGAGGTTCAGGCAGTTAAGCCGGAAGAAGCGGTAGCTGCTGGACCTGAGGTTGTAAGAGAAGCTCCTGTATCTAATATTATAAATGAGCTTTTGGAATATGCTGTCAAAGTCCGTGCTTCCGATATTCATATTGAGCCTCAGGAAAATAGAACCAGGGTCAGATACAGAATAGATGGGATTTTGCAGGAAAAGATCTTGCTGCCAAAAGGGGTTCATGATGCTTTAGTTTCCAGAATTAAGATTTTATCTACCCTAAAAATAGATGAAAAAAGACTTCCTCAGGATGGGCGTTTTACATTTACTTCCGGTTCAGAATCTGTAGATTTACGTGTGTCCACTATCCCTACAGTGCATGGAGAAAAAGTAGTTATGAGACTTTTGCCTAAATCCACATCTGCCCCAACTCTTTTAGAACTGGGATTAAGAGGTGCCCAATTTAAATCCCTAGAGTCTCAAATGCTTAGAACACACGGTATTATTTTAGTATGCGGCCCCACAGGATCTGGTAAAACAACTACTCTTTATTCTGTTCTTTCCAAAATTTCTACCACTAAGGTTAATGTTGTCACAATTGAGGATCCTGTTGAATATCAGATTCCAGGGGTAAACCAGGTGCAAGTTAATGCTGCTGTTGGACTAACTTTTGCATCTGCTTTAAGATCCTTTTTAAGACAGGATCCGAATATTATATTTGTAGGAGAAATTCGTGATACAGAAACTGCAGATTTAGCCATACAGGCAGCTCTTACAGGTCATCAGGTTTTTTCTACTCTCCATACAAATTCTGCTGCAGGTG
Source organism: Candidatus Daviesbacteria bacterium RIFCSPHIGHO2_02_FULL_36_13 (assembly GCA_001777015.1). Lineage (GTDB taxonomy): Bacteria > Patescibacteriota > Microgenomatia > Daviesbacterales > UBA10151 > 2-02-FULL-36-13. Next base: position 24,422 of record MFCV01000044.1, on the reverse strand, counting down.
CTCCACCCAGGCTTTTGGATATGGGAGTTGAACCATTTCTTTTAGCATCTTCTTTATATGCTGCTCTAGCTCAAAGAGTGGTAAGAAAAATTTGTGCTCACTGCAGGGTGGAATTTAATGCCTCTCCTGAAGTTACAGAAAATATAAAAGCTGTATTGAAAAACTTTATACCCGCCAATCAGAGTGCCATTCTTAAACTATATAAAGGACAGGGATGTAAGTTTTGCGCCAATACAGGCTATCTAGGAAGAATTGGAATTTTTGAGGTTTTAATTATGACAGATGCTATTACAAAACTGGTGATGGAGCATGCATCAAGCGGAGATATAGAAGCTTCAGCAGTGGCTTCTGGCATGATTACAATGAAGCAGGATGGATATTTAAAAGTGCTAGAGGGGGTTACAACAATGGAAGAAGTTCTAAGGGTGGCACAGGATTAAGATTATATAAGAACCTGCTCATCACAGGACCTTGAAATTTTGAAGGAACAAAATTATGAACATACAACAATTATTAGAACTAACAGTCCAAAGAAATGCTTCTGATTTACATATTTCAGTTGGATTTCCTCCAATTTTGCGTATTCATGGAGATCTTATACCTGTCCCAGGGGAAGTTCCCTCCACTCAGGAACAGGTAGAAAGTTTAATCTTTCCCCTCCTCTCTGAAATTCAAAAAAACATTTATAATCAAAATTATGAAGTAGATTTTTCTTTTGATTATGAAGGTAAGGCCAGATTTAGAGCTAATATTTACAGACAAAAAGGTCATAGTGCAGCCTCTTTAAGATTAATTCCATTTGCCATCCCGCCTTTAAAAAGTTTAGGTCTTCCTGAAGTGGTTACTAAATTAACAGAAATTAAGCAGGGATTTGTTTTAGTGACAGGTCCGACAGGTCATGGAAAATCTACAGTCTTAGCTTCATTTATTGATAAAATTAATCAGGAAAGAGCTGTACATGTTGTGACAGTTGAGGATCCTATTGAGTATGTATACCCCAAAGGAAAATCTTTGATTGAACAAAGAGAAATGTATAAGGATACAAGGTCCTGGAATAATGCTTTAAGGGCAGTGTTAAGGGAAGATCCGGATGTTGTTTTGGTTGGTGAAATGCGTGATTTTGAAACAATTTCTTCAGCCATGACTATTGCAGAGACTGGCCATCTAGTTTTTGCTACTCTTCATACAAATTCTGCCGCTCAGTCAATTGACCGTATTATTGATGTATTTCCAGAGGAGCAGCAGCCTCAAATTAGGCTTCAGTTAGCATCAACTTTAGAAGCTATTTTATCTCTTAGACTTATACCAACTATTCAACCAGGCAGAATTTTAGCATCGGAAATTTTATTTGCAACTCCTGCTGTTAGAAATGTCATCCGGGAAAAGAAAACTTATCTTTTAGATAATATGATAGAAACCTCAGCTGGTTTTGGAATGCAGCTTTTAGAAAAGTCTTTAGCTGAGTTAATTAAAACAGGACAAATTTCTCAGGAAGTGGCTCTAAAATATACTCTCCGACCCGAACTTCTGAATAAATTGGTGGAATGATATGGAATTTAAATACCTAGCTAAAAGTCCTGATGGTGAAGAAAAAAAAGGCACTATTGAAGCCAATGATGCACACTCAGCTGTAACAACCTTAAGAAAAAAAGGATTGATTGTTATTTCAGTTGATAACAAAGAACCAGCAATAAACAGATTTCTAGCCAAATTTACAAGCGGGATTAATTTTTCAACCTTAGTTGTTATCACAAGACAACTAGCTACAATGATTTCCAGTGGTTTAGTTTTATCAGAGGCTATAGATATCTTAGAAGAACAACAGACAAATAAAGTTTTAAAAAAGGCTTTATCTGAAATTTCCCAGGATGTTAAAGGAGGATTGGCTCTGGCACAAGCTTTAGGAAAGCACCCTCAGATTTTCCCAAATCTTTATGTAAATTTAGTTAAAAGCGGTGAAGAATCAGGAAAGCTGGATCAGGTGCTAACTCAAATGGCGGATAATTTAGAAAAAGAAAGAGAATTTCAGGCCAGGATAAAAGGAGCAATGATTTATCCTATGGTTATTATCGCTCTTATGATAGTGGTCATTATTATTATGATGGTATTTGTTATCCCGAAATTAACCGATTTATATAAGGAATCAGCGATTGACTTACCTCTCCCAACAAAAATTCTAATAGGTTCTTCCAACTTGTTTATTAACTTTTGGTGGGTAGGATTAATAATCATTACTGCAGGAAGACTTTCTTTAAATAAGTGGATGAAAACAGAAGAAGGAAGTTATTTTGTCTCAAAACTGCTTTTAAAATTGCCTATTATTGGAAAAATAATCACCTCTGTAATTTTGACAAACTTCACCAGAACCTTTGGACTTTTAATATCTGCTGGCATTCCCCTTTTGGAATCAATTGCCATAGTCTCTTCTTTAACTGAAAATAAAGTTTTTAAAAGTGCTTTAAAAGATGCTTATGCTGGAGTTGAAAAAGGACTGCCTTTATCTTTACTTCTAACTCAAGAAAATTTTCCAAAAATAGTTAGCCAAATGGTTAAAGTTGGAGAAGAAACAGGTAAAGTTGATGAAATATTTTTTAAACTGGCTCAATATTTTGAATCAGAATCAGATCACCTGGTTAAAAATTTAACTGTGGCTATAGAACCTTTGATATTTGTTGTTTTAGGACTGGGAGTGGCATTTTTGGCAATCTCAATTCTATTGCCAATATATCAGCTCACTACATCAATATAAATGATTCCAGCCTTTTTTGGATTTTTGATAGGTACAATTTTAGGAAGTCTTGTTAAGGCTCTTGCTGATAGGAGCCTAAGAGAAGAAACTTTTTCTGGGCGGTCGTATTGTCCTAAGTGTAAAAAATCCCTGGTTTGGTTTGATCTTATACCCATCCTTTCTTATTTTGTTTTGGGTGGGAAATGTAGATATTGCAAAAGTAGAATTGGCATAGAGTATCCTTTAGTAGAAATTGGGATGGGAATTTTAACAGGACTGCTATTTTTCCTAAATCCAATAATTTCCCCAAGTCTAATTTTTCATGTCTTTTTCATAACAATTTTAGGGATTATTTTCTTAACAGATTTAAAAGAAATGCTTATTCCGGATTCTATAATCTTGCCATCAATTGGAATTTCTCTTATTTATCTTATGATTTTTGATAATTACTTTTTAGATTCTCTTCTAACAGGACTTGTAATAGCAGGATTTTTTCTGATTTTAATAATTATAACCCGCGGCAAAGGCATGGGAGGCGGAGATGTTAAGTTGGGAATGTTTTTAGGACTTGGGCTGGGATTTCCAAATGGAATTCTGGCTCTTATGCTCTCTTTCTTTTCAGGAGCTATTTTTGCAGTTGCCTTAATAATTTTAAAAAAGAAAAAGTTTGGTCAGGTAATTCCATTTGGTCCATTTTTAGTTTTAGCTAGTTTAATCTCCCTTTTTTGGGGAACTAATATTTTAAACTGGTATTTACGTTTTCCTAATTTTTGAGTTTAAGTTCATAGACAGAGCATTGATTACTGCATCCGTCAAAAACAGATATTAGATTAAAGTTTTCTTTAATTTTTAAAAGGTCAAATTTATACCAATATTTTTCCCCTGTTAAATAATTTGAAACATAAACCCTTCTCCCTTTTTCTAAAAAGCCTTTATAAATGTCCGAAAGAGAGTAATTTTGCAAATCAATTCCCCAGACGTTTTGACTGCTGGGGATGAAATATTGCTGTTTGGAAATGGGCAACAAATCGTATTTTTTATTTGAAAAAAAGTCAATCTGATATGGCGATAAAACAGATATAATAATTGGTTTATTGGAGCCTTCCAATTTATTGGTAAATTTATTCATAGTTTCGATGGCCTCGTAATTTCCAGATTTTCCTGTTCCAAAAAAATTAATTTTAATTTGATTTACTACAGCAGGTGTTGTGTTAAAAAAAATAGAAATCCAACAAAAGATTAAAAGAATATATGCATATACTTCTCTTTTTATTTTGTATAAAAAATTGCAGACTCTTTCTAAAAAAAGACCAAAGATAATTAAAAAGCCGGGAATAAATTCTAGTAAGTATCTGGAGTCGGCTACAAAAAAGGTGCTGATGTAATATATGGTTGCCAAAATTGAAATAAAAAAATAAAAACTTAGAATTCTATTTTTGGGGCTTAATAAATTTAAAAAGATTGCAAAGATAGACACCATCCCAACAGTAATTGGTAAAATAACAAAATGGGCCCCTGCAACCACAGCAGGTCCGCCTGTGATACCACCCAAAAAGCGGATAAAGTTATTTTCAAAATAATTTTTTGAAAAGAATTCCCTAGGTAAATTACTAGGAACTGTTTGGAAAAATGATTGAAATACTCTAAATACATCAGGTATTGAACCAGTAATTCTTTCAAAGATATTTAACCCTTTTGTTAGATATTCAATGGATACATAGGTTAAGAAAAAACATATCAAAGATGAAAACAATATTAAGGTTAAATGCTTTGCTTTTTTAATAACAATAAAAGAAGTGATAAAAATTAAAGATAAACTTAAAATCCAGGCCACGTATTTGGTAGCAAAAAACGCCACTGCCAAAAATGATAAAGCAATGACAGTTTTTTGGGTTGGCGGTCTAATCAGCAGCCAAATTGATAAAAGATAAAGGGTCATGAGTAAGTTTTCTGCCATGGCAAAGGATGGATAAAGAAAAACGATTAAATTTGCGCAAAACGATAGGTAAAGAAGAATTGAAATTGTTCTGCTTTTAAAAATTCCTGTTACAATTTTAAAAAATAAAATGGCGGAAATAAGAGCAAGAATAATGTTAGTAAAATAGAAAGATCTTATGTCGGAAGTTAGTAGATAAAAGGGAGTGATAATTAAACTATAAAGAGGTGGGACATGAGCAGGTATTATTCTATCCTGATATGAAATATTAAGTCCTTTGCCCTCAGTGAAACTTTTCACAGGGTTTAGGTAGTGAATAGAATCAGGAGATGGTTCTAAATTGGAAATAATATTGTTTGAGGAGAATGGATTCTTAAAAAGTAGAAGAGAGAGAAGTAGCAGTCCTAAAAGGAATATTTTTTGCATCCAAGATATTATATAATGATTGTAATGCCTAAATTAACTGTCCGCGGGTTTACTCTTGTTGAACTTCTGGTTGTGATGTCTATAGTGGCCATTTTAGCAACCTTAGGTATGACCATCTACTCTACTGTTTTAAAAAATAGCAGAGATTCAAAAAGACAAGCAGATTTAGCTACTCACATTCAACCTGCTTTAGAACAATATTTCGCTGATCAGCTATATTATCCTGTTTTAGGCACAGGAAGCTGTCCCGCAACTCCGTCAGTTGATGATGGCAAGTTTCGGATGGGTTGTGCATTGAGAAATTCAGGAGGGACGAAAACCTACTCGCAATCTTTACCAGCAGATCCCATTACCTCAAATTATCCGCCCTATCAATATGTGCCATCCCCAGCTGATTGTAATAATCCTGCGAACTGCACCTCCTATTGTCTATATGCCAAAATGGAAAATAAAACATCTCTGCTTGCGGCTTGTGCAGATCAAACCAGTGGTTCAGTAACATATGATTTTGAATTAACAGTTCCCTAAAATGAAAGGCTACACTCTCGTTGAAGTTTTGGTGGTTATTGCAATCATGGCTATTCTAGGCACTATCGGGTATGCAAATTATGTTTCTTTTTCCTCAAATCAAATTTTAACTGATGGAGTCAATAAGATCCAAAGTCTTTTGCGGGCTGCCCAAACCAATGCCACAGCCTCAGTAATACACAACAACAGTACTTGTTTCAATTGGTCAGTCAGATTTAATACTGATAAAAAAACTCTGTCCTTATTTTGTGAGACCCAATCAGGCGATGTAGAAAAATCCCCTCCCCTGACTCTGCCTGAGGGTGTCACTATTAATACTATAACAGCCTTTGATTCTTCAGGAGGATCAATTTGTACAAGTACAAACTTTGCTGCCCAATCAGCCTACACTGCTACCACAAGCTACAGTACCCTTTATGGTAAGCCCACTCTTATTTTGGCAAAAGGTGACTTTGCACAGTGTCCTGATCCTGATGTAATTCCTGCTGCAATTCCTATTGCCAGATTCATTGTGGAGATAAAATATGAAAGAGGTACCACAAGCATTAGAAAAAATATAAGAGTATCCACAGGGGGTCAAATAAATGTTGAGTAATCAAAAAGGTCAAAGTCTGCTGGAGCTGATAGTAGTGATTGCTGTTGTTGGACTTATTTTAGGAGCTTTTTCCTTTGCAACAATTTCTTCTATTAGAAATGCCGAGCTTGCACAAAATCAATCTAAGGCCACAAAACTTGCTCAGGAGGCGATAGAAAAAGTTAGAAGCATGAGAGATAGAGATAGTGTCATTACAACTGATGTCCCCTACCCTGGATCTGATCCTGTTAGAAATGTTAATATTTTTTCAGAACTTTATAGTGTATTCTTATCAAGAAACTATTGTAATAATGCAGACGGTGATGGACCCTGCTATTTTAGATTTGAAAACAACCAATTGGTAAAAGTAACAAGCACAACTTTTGAAATAAATAATGTAGAACCCTTTAGAAGGCAAATTAGGATAGAAGATTCTTTCCCAGATGCTCAATCTCTCTACCTATATGAAAAGAAAATTACAATAGTTGTGCAATGGACAGACTTTTCCTGCGGGTCAATACCTTTTTGTCATCAATCTCAGCTAACAACAATACTTAGAAAATTATGATGATGAAAAAAAATGGTTTCACCCTTATAAGCAGAGCTTCAAAGGGTTTCACCCTTATAAGCAGAGCTTCAAATGGTTTCACCCTTATAAGCAGAGCTTCAAAGGGTTTCACCCTTATGGAGCTTTTGGTAGTAATAGCTGTTTTGTCTGTGACCGGCATTTTAGTTCTGTATATTCTTACCAGTTCTTTGAGGGGTAATAATAGAGCTCAAATTCTTTCGCAAATCAAAAAAAATGGTCAGGCAGTTTTAGAAACAATAGATAAGACTGTTAGAAATTCAGATAATGTAGTTTGCACCAGTGGAAGTAACACCACACTCATAGTTGTTAAGGGTGGAGTTTATACCAGATATCGATTTGACTCAAATAGAATTTATCAGGATAGTCCGGAAACAGGAGATGATGAGACAAGTAAAGACTTTAAAAATAGAGTATGTACAGACGGCAATCCTCTAGTGTCTCCAAATACTTTAGTCGATGTGAATCAGGCGACAGGAGTGTCTGTAATAAATGGCTCCTTTACAATAGATTCTGCTCCCGGGTATAAAGATATAGTAACGGTAAAATTTACAGTAAGAGCTAACACGCAAGCTTACTCAGGAATAATTGGTGCAATTGATTCTGAAACTTTCAATACATCAATTGGATTACGTTAATTATGAAAAAAGATTTAAAAAATAGCGGACAAGCAGTACTTGTTCTTATTTTAATAATGTCTGTTGCCCTGGCTATGGGAGTTTCTGTTGTTCAAAAAAGTTTGGTAGATTTATCAACTGCCACCAGGGTAGAGCAATCAGGTAGGGCTTTTTCTGCGGCTGAAGCCGGAATTGAAAAAGTTCTAAAAGAGAATGCCAATGCCTCAGTTAATTTTACAGAAAATCAATCTAGTGCGATTGCTGAAATTACAGGTTTGCTTCCATATGTGGTGCCAACTGGCACCAGACAATCTCCCTTGGAATATCCATCTTTTGCCAAAGAGGAATTTGCTCATATTTGGCTGGCTGATCCGGCAGCCAATCTTCCAACATGCACCTCTTCTGATATTTGTTATAAGCAAACAACACTGGATATATACTGGGGTAATTCTTCAGAAGATCAGGCAGCGCTCGAGATTTCCTTAATTTACTACAATGGCACAAGCTATCAAGCTAGAAGATGGTTTCTTGATCATTCGACTGCCAGCAGAGCATCTGTGACAGGGTTTGATTTAGTGCCTACTTGTAGTGGGGGTTATGTTTTACTAAATGCTACTTATCAATGTTTTATGAGGTTAGGAGATGGAAGTGTAAATGCTTCTAAAAATGGATCTCTTCCTTCCGGATTAATGCTGCTACGGGCCAGGTTTTTATACAACAATACCTCTCAGCCCTTTGCAGTTCAGGCACCGACAACTGCTACTTGTGGGAATGATTGTTCCATCCCTCCACAGGCAAGGACAGCTGTATCAACAGGATCTTCAGGACAGACTAAAAGACAACTCCAGGTTTTTGAAATTAATAAGGTAGTCCCCTATTATTTTGATTTTGCCCTTTTTTCAGCAGGTGCTATTAATAAATAACCGTAGTACAATATAATTACTGCTCATGGCAAAAACTTCTGTTGGTTTAGATATAGGTACACATTCTATTAAAGTTGTAGCTCTTTCAAGAGGAGATAAATCTCCAAAATTAATTTCTTTAGGATCTATAGTTTCACCTATGCCTGGAATAATTTCTGATACTACTGCTGATTTAGAAGCTCTGGCTGATTCTATTAAAAAATTAATGACTGCAGTAAAAATAGATGAAAAAGAGGTAGTTGTGGCCTTGCCAGAATCAAAAGTTTTTACCAGAATAATAGATGACCTGCCTTACCTAACTGATAGTGAACTGACTTCAGCCATTGTATATGTTTCAGAAGAATTTATTCCAATGCCTCTAACTGAGGTTAATATCAACTGGCAGGTTTTAGCCCGTGCAGATAAAAATAACAGTGTTTCTAGTAAATCTACAAAGACAATTGTATTGGTTGTGGCCTCTCCAAAAAAAGTGACAGCAAAATATGTCAAAGTATTATCAATGGTTGGTCTTACTCCAAAGGCTTTAGAAACAGAGACAATAGCAGTAACCAGATCTCTGGTTGGTAATAATCCCTTCTCTCCCTCTACTCTTATCATTCAATTTGGTTCTCAAACTACTGATTTTGCCACTATCTCAAAAGGATTAATTTGGCTGACAAGATCTATTTCCAGCGGAGGTTTATCTTTAACCCGCTCCCTTGCCCAGCATTTTAATTTTGAAATGTCTCAGGCTGAGGAATACAAAAAAGTTTATGGCATGAGACGTGATCAACTGGAAGGAAAAGTTTATGAAATTTTAAAACCAATCTTGGATATTATTGTAGGAGAGGCAAAAAGAGTAATCCAGGCTTATGAGGCAAAATATCCAGCTGATCCAATCAAAAGAGTTGTTTTATCCGGAGGAGGGGCAAAAATGCCTGGTCTGGTAATTTATTTTGCTGAAAATTTAGGGTTAGAGGTTCAGGATGCAGACCCTTGGTACTTTATAGAAAAAGATAAAGATCTAGCATCTAAGCTGGCTAATGACGCCTCAGCTTATTCTGTAGCTGTTGGATTGGCATTAAGGGAGGATTAAATGGCAATACTGATCAATTTACTTCCAATTGAGTTTAAACAGGAAAATACAAAAAAAGCTAAATTTTATAAAATTCAAAAAATTGGAATAACAACAATTTTAGCGGTTGTTTTTCTGTCGTCTCTAACAGTTGCTTTAAGAATTTTACAAAGCCAAGGAATTTCAAATATAACAACTGAGGTCACACAAGTTCAAGCAAAGATTTCCAACTTAAAAGATACTGAAGATTCTTTATTTGTTATAAAAAATAGATTAACAACTATAAATCAGTATTTAGGAATTTCATCAAAACCGACAGAAATTTATGATTTTGTAAGTAAGCTTTTACCTTCTTCAATGGCAATTAATTCAATCAATGTTGAAAACTCAGGAGAGATTTCCATACTGGCATCAAGCTCAGATATAGTTCCCATAGATAATTTAGTTGACCAATTACTTTATACCCCCACTAACCAAAATAAAATTAGCTCTGTTTCAATAGATAGCTTAAGTAAAGGTAGAGATGGTATTTACAGAATTAGTTTTCGGGTCAAACCTAAGTAAAATAAGCAAAGCTTGAAATTATGAAATTATGAAAAAAGAAGCAATTTTAAAATTTTATCAAACATATCAGCTTTATTTATTTCCAATTGTAATTGCTATCTCCAGTTTAATTTTGATTGTGTTTGTAATTTTTCCCCAAACTTCAAAACTTTTAAGCAATCAAAAAATTGAAGGAGAAATTATTAAAAAATCACAATTTTTGGAAGATAAGGTACAAGCTTTGGAAAATTACAATTCGGAAGATTTAACTAGCAAAGTAAGTTATGTCCTATCTTCTTATCCGCCTGAAAAAGATCTGTCGGCAATCATTGGAGTTTTGCAGGTTATAGCGGCAAGATCTAAATTTACTATTAGTGCTTTAACCATAGGAGGAACTTCTGAGGAAAGAGGAACTGCTCAAAGCTACACTGTCAGGCTGGAAGTTTTAGGTCCAGCCTCATCTCTACAGGATTTACTCAAAGATATAGAAAGCTCACCTAGACTGATAAGGATAAGCAGTTTTCAGGTGACAGGAGCAACTGATGGAGTTGTAAATGTCTCACTTGCTTTAAATGTTTTATATTCTTCTCAAACAGGTGGAAGTGGGGGTCCTGATGTTCCTTTGCCAGAATTATCAGAGTCTGAAAGAGAAGTTTTAGCTCAGTTAGTCTCTCTCACCTCTTCTTTTGGACTCTCTTCTCAGCCATCAGCTAAAGGTAAAGCTAATCCTTTTGAGTGATGAGATCAGGTCTTATTTTTTTTGTCTTTTTGAGTCCCTGCTCTTTTCTCCATTTATCTATTTCCCCATGATTTCCTGAGGTTAAAACATCAGGCACTTTTAATCCCTCGAAAATATCCGGTCTTGTATATTGTGGGCCTTCAAGCAGATTTTCGCTGAAGGATTCATTTATCACTGCCTCTTCTTTTTTTAAAACTCCGGGAAGAAGTCTAACTATTGAATCAGCAATTATCATGGCAGGAATTTCTCCACCAGTTAAAACATAATCTCCAATAGAAATTTCTTCCGTCACATATTTTTCTATAAATCTTTGATCTACTCCTTCATAATGGCCACATATTATGATGACATGATCAAATTGGGATAATTGTCTAGCCTTTGCTTGTTTGTAGGGTTTGCCGGATGCTGAGGTTAATATCGTTTTTCGTGTTTCGTTTTTCGTTGACGATTTACGATTAACGACTGACGATACTGCTCTCGCTAATATATCAGCCCTTAGCACCATTCCAGCTCCTCCACCATAAGGTCTCCCATCAACAATCTGGTGTTTTCCCTCTCCAAATTCTCTTAAATTAATAAGTTTAAATTTTACTTTACCCTTAGCCTGGGCTCTTTTTAATATAGAGGTGTTTAGGATTTTATCAAACATCTCTGGAAAGAGAGTTATGATTGATATGATCATTTTTCTTCTATTGGAGTGGGTTCTGAAGCTTCTGGTGCTACACTGCCTTCTGGTTCAGAAAGCTGGAGGTTAACCCTGACATTCTCTGCTATAGCCCTTACTGTTAAAAGTTTTCTGATAGCTCTTATAGTAGCTCCACTTTTACCAATAATAAGGCCCATATCAGTAGGATCAACGGTTAAGGTTAAATTAACATTTCCTCCGTCAGTATGTTCATCAATTAAGACAGCTTCTGGTTTGGTAACTAAACTAGTGGCAATATAAGAAAGTAAATCTTTCATTATTCTTTCTTTTCTTCAGCTGGAGTCTCTTCGCTTGCGGGTCCTGCTGACTGCTTGTCTGACTGAGAAGCATCGCTTGGCTCAGTAATTTCTGGTTCTGCAGTTTCAGCTGGAGCCTCGCTAGAGGTTTGTTGAGAGGCGGAATCTTCTATTACTTCTGTCTCTGGAGCACTCTCAACTGCACCACTTGCTTCATCAGTTTCAGACTTCGCTGCATCACCCGCTTCGCTAGGTACATCTTTAGAAGGTTCTTCTGCTTTTTCTTGTGGTTTACCGCTATCAGCGGGGTGTGCTGGTTCTTCTTTCTTTTCTTTCTTTGGTTTTCTTGGTGGTCTTTGGGGGGCTTTGCCAATAATCCTTAGATATCCTTCAGAAAGCTGTGCACCCTGCTTGACCCAATAATCTGCTCTTTCCTGATTGATTTTTACCTCTTTTGGTTCTGTTAAAGGATTGTAGGTACCCAAAAGCTCAATATATCCACCTGTTCTCTTAGATCTTTCTTCTTGCACAACCACCCTGTAAAAGGGTCTTTTATTTCCACCTATTCTCATTAAACGAATTTTTAGCATGGGTGTAAGTATAAGTTAAGGTGGTCTTTAAGTCAATCGCGAAAGGGCTTCTGTTGCTGATTCCTCTTCTGCTACTTGTTTGCTGTTGCCGCCTCCCCTACCATATTCCTTCCCTTTAATGTATACAGCAACCAGGAATTTTTTAGCATGATCAGGTCCTTTGGTTTCTAAAATTTTATAATTGGGAGACTGTTTATACTTTTCCTGAACAATTTCCTGCAAAGAAGACTTAGCATCCTTAGGGGGGCCTGATTTTAATTCATTAGCAAATAAAGGCAGCAGAGTTTTTTCAATAACTGTTTTAACTGCTTCTAAGCCGGAATCTAAATAAACAGCTCCCAAAAGAGCCTCATAAGTATTGGCAAGAAGCTGGGGGTTTTCTCTGCCTCCACCCTGCTCCTCTCCTTTAGAAAGATAAAGCAAGCTTCCTAAATTTAATTTTTGAGCAGCTTGGGCTAGAGATTTTGTTTTAACAACATAAGCCCTTAGGTTAGTTAATTCACCTTCAGTATCTTTTGGTCTTGTCTGAAAAAGGTAGAAAGATACCACCAAAGATAAAATAGAGTCCCCTAAAAACTCCAATCTTTCATTAGATTCAAGTACAGTTTTGACCTCATTTAAATATGATCTGTGATAGAAAACTTGTTTCAGTATTTTGGGATCTTTAAATTTTAAATTTAGCTCTTCAAGAAGGTTATTAAACTCCATTATCTTAATTAATCCAATAAATTATCCTCTACCAAAACTACTAAATCATCCACTTTTTTTAAATCAGACATATCTGCAGGGTCAAAAGCTATTCCAAATTTTCGGGATAGATGCTGCAATAAGTCATTTAATTCTATTGGTCCTAAATTAAGTTCCTCTGAAAGTAAGGCATGTCTGTCCACATCCTCTGGATTAAGACCTAAATGTTCTGCTATAGCTGCAATAATATCGTTTGTTGTAGGCATTATGTTCTTAATGATTTATCATGTTCTTATTTTTTTTATTTCTATCAATTTTCCTAAGGCGCCATTTACAAAAGAGCTGGTGGAATCAGATCCAAATTCTTTTCCCAATTCCACTGCTTCATCAACAACAACCTTAGGAGGTGTGTCTCCTTTAATTATCAACTCAAAAATAGAATTACGCAAGATAGCTAAATCAATTCTATTGATTTGAGTTAAAGGTCTGTTAGGAGCTGATTTTTCAATAAGGCTGTCAATTTCACTCAAATGCTCAACTATCTCTTTAATATCCGAAGGGGCTCTTTTTTTAACACTGAAAGACCAGCTAAAAAGATCTTGAATAATTTTAATACGTTTGAGGTGACGTGGGTCTTTTGAAGTTTTCATGGCAGGCTATATTTTAGGCCCCCTGGGCCGGTGAGTCAGCTTTCGTCACTTTAACTGATTCCTTTTTCACTAGCTTTTGGTTATAGAATCCACAAGCTGGACAGACCATATGAGATCTAATAGGCTTCCCGCAGTTTTTACAGGTTGTTAAATTAAGAGCCAATTTGATGCTTGCTCTTCTTGTATTTTTCCTACCGCTCGAATGTCTTCTTTTAGGTTCTCCTGCCATAAATTTATCCTTAATCAGGCATTATATTGGCCTGATCTTGTAATTTTGCGGCAAGGTGTGGGTATTTGTCAAGCTCAGGATCAAGCCTAAGTAATTCTGAGGCTGCTTTTCTGGTTCTTTCAATAAGCCCTAAATCGGAAAAATCAGCGATTTTAAGTTCGAATCTGCCTGATTGTTTTGCCCCAAAGATTTCCCCTGAGCCTCTTATTTTTAAATCAAGTTCCGCAAGTTTCATACCATCATTAATCTTTTCCAAGTTCTTAAGCCTGTTTATTACTGCCGGCTCTTCCATTTCTGAAAAGAGTAAACAGAAAGACTCCTTTGACCCCCTCCCTACTCTGCCTCTGAGTTGGTGAAGCTGAGATAATCCAAATCTTTCTGCTGATTCAATAAGCATAATGGTGGCATTTCTAACATCTACTCCAACCTCTACAACAGAAGTGGAAACTAAAATATCTATTTTGCCTTCCTTAAAATCCTGCATGATTTGATCTTTTTCTTTACCTTTTAGTCTGCCATGAAGTAATCCTAGTTTGAGAGTTGGGAAAACTTCTTTTTGTAGTCTTTCAAACTCAACCTTGGCGGCCCTGACTGATTTTAAGGATTCTGACTCCTCAATAAGTGGAGTTATGATATAAACCTGGTCCCCTGATTTCACTTTTTTTTCTATAAAATTATAAGCATCCTGTCTTTTTTTCTTAGGAACCACAAAAGTTTTTATTTTCTGTCTGTCCTTGGGAAGTTCATCAATTACAGATAAGTCCAAATCTCCATACAGAGTTAAAGCCACAGTTCTGGGGATGGGGGTGGCTGTAGTTGTTAGAAAATGTGGGACTTTTGATCTACTGCGAAGCAGGGACCTTTGGTCCACCCCAAATCTCTGCTGTTCATCAATTATTACCAGCCCCACATTTTCTGTTAACAATTTTTCAGATAAAAGAGCATGAGTTCCAATAATAATATCAGCTCCCTTTGAATCTTTTTTAGAACCTGTATAAATTCCAACCTTTATATTAAATGGTTTAAGAAGTCTCTGGATTGTGGAGTAATGCTGAAAGGCCAAAATTTCTGTGGGGGCCATGAAAAGAGTTTTAAGTTTATTTAAAGAAATTAGATAAATAATTACAGCTGCCACCACAGTTTTACCTGATCCCACCTCACCTTGTATCATTCTGTTCATTGGTTTATCGTTTTTTAGATCTTTATAAACATCATCCAAAACTTGTCTTTGAGCATTTGTTAATTCAAAAGGGAGGGATTTTATGAATTTATCTAAATTTTTCAGATCAATCCTTAAGGGTTCTATGACTTTTTTTTGCCTCCAATTAAGTCTAATTTTTTGAGTAGCAAGAGCTATATAAAAAAGCTCATCAAACCCTAATCTTTCCCTGGCTTTTTTTGCCTCTTCCCAGTTTTCAGGGAGGTGAATTTTAGAAAGGGCATCTGAAAGGGATAACATTCCCCCTCTTATAGATTCAGGTAAGGGATCTTCTATTTCTTTTAAAGTTAAGGGTAGAATCTGGGAGATTTTCGTTCTTACCCACTTAGATGTTAGACCTTCTGTTTCAGGATATATAGGGACAAGTCTACCGGTATGAAGGGTTGGTGAGATTGGATTATCAGGCATTTTCTCCCACTTTGGAGCCATTATTGAAAGCTTTTTTTTGTACTCTGTAAGCTTTCCAGAAATCTGCAGTCTGTCCCCTGTTTTTATTTGTTTAGTCAGCCATGACTGATTAAACCAGGTTAAATTTATGGGAGAGGTTCCATCATTAAAAATGGCTTGTGTTAGAACTTTTCTGGACCTGGTGTAGATATTTTTTATAGACCAAACTTCACCTTTAAGAGTAACTACTTCTCCAATTTGAGCATCAGTTGCAGGTTTTATGGCAGAAAAGTCATCATACCTAAAGGGAAAATGATAAATTAAATCGGAAACAGTAAGAAGACTGAGCTTATTTAGTTTAAAGGAGAGGCCTGGCCCAATCCCTAAAACATACTTTAAAGGAGTATTAAGTTCCATAAGAGGAATTCTACCACCAAATTATTTTAGGGAGCTTTTTTCTTAAAAGTCATCGTAAATTCTTTATCCCCGGTGTTATAATTAGTTACTTCAAAGCCTAAATTCGCTATATCCTTGATTAATCCATGAGTTAAATCTGTATTTCTATCAACAGCAAGAAATCCTGGTTTTAATTCAGGAGGATCAAGAGTTTTCCAATATTCATCAAATTGTTCTTGATTTATCTGAAGATTAAGATCAACATTTCTGTCTCCTAAGAGTTTAGGTAGTTGTTCTTTTAAGCTGCCATTTTTAGGATCAAGCTCTATAGAATTGGGAACAAGTTTTCCTCTATCAATACTTAAATCTGCCTGGGCTGCTAAATTTTTCCAGAATTCGACCTCTTTATCTACAATATGCTCCTTATTCCAGGCAATATCCTCACTGCTTGCCCTATTTGAAGCTGCTAATGCCCTCCTTAGTTCATCTGGACTGACATCTCTGCCATCTTGAAGCCTTTTTTGGAGTTCTAATACCCTACTGGCAGCATAGATACTAGTAGCCCTAATTGGGCCTTCTGGTGTCTCATCATATAATTCTCGTGGTGTAATTCCTGCACTAATTCTAAGCACTTTTTGAAGTTCAGTAAGACTAAGATCCTTAGCTTGAAAAGCCTTTTGAAGTGGATCAGGCATTTCTTCAAGTAATTCCATTGCGTATTGTTTCTCCATCTCATCACTGCTTTCTAACATTTTTTTGAAGGCTTGTTCAGTTAAACCCTCATCCTTTAAAGCTCTTGTCTCAGCTGTTAATTCTAAGACATGCTGGTAGCTGTCTTCACCAGTCAGATTAGCATCTTTGTCCAACTTGCTTCTAAATGCATTTGGAGTAAACTCTACTGGTTTTTGAGGCTGTACACTGGCATAGGCAGCTTTTCTTTCTTCTATATCTTCTTCTTTTTCCGCGAGATTTCTTATATGTTGCAGTTTAGCCTCCCATTGTTTATCTGCGGCTAAATAAGCCTTATCCTCTTTAACTTCCTCTTCAATCTCAGGGGCTCCTTTTATCAAAACTTGTGCTACATTAAGATTTTTTTTAGCCTCAGGGCTTTTATCTCTGCCGGATAAATTACTGCTTATTATCTGTCTGCCTGCCTCATGAGCTGCCTGACCTGATAGAAACCGTGCATCACCCGCACCATATGCATTGACAAGATCTAAGGCTTCCTGCGTTTTTCTTTTATCTGCCGCTATGCTGTCATCTATCCTTTTTTGCTTAAGAGCTGTTTGTGATTCTATCCATGCTTTTTCTGCAGGAGAATCTCCATATTCTTCAGGAGAATCTTTAATTAGAGGTTTGCCCCAACTATCTATCTTAGTTCCAACTCGACTGCCAAGATTTTTTAATTTAGTGCCAAAACCCACCTTTGTTTCAGCGGGAGGGGTAGTAGTTGTTGCTTCTGCCATACTTTTATTATTGCAAACTTAATAATAGCTTAAAAGAGGCAAAAATGAGAGAAGGATTAAGGAAAATCCTGCTATAACTGAAAGTATTATCCAAAAGATTCTAAACTTTTTAGAATACATTATTTGTTAGTTAAATTTTCAATTTCCTCTAAGGATGCTTTTTTAGCTGGATCCTCAAAATATTTTCTGACTGGTTCTAATTTTGTAATCAGCCATTCAGCTACAGCTCCTTTTAAATCCATGGGGTGTAGCTTTTTTGATTCATAATCTTTTTCCAATTCTTCATAAGAGGTGTAAGTTACATCACCACCAAATTTCTCATCTCTTTTAATAAGAAGCTCTCCATCTGCGTAGAAAACTAGAAATCTTGTCCAATTAAGTAGCGGATTTCCCTCAACTTGCCCTTCAGGTGCATATGCTCCATTTATACTTTGTCTGATTTGATCAGGGTCATCATGAATTGAAATTCCTGACCCAGGCTTTGATTTACTCATTTTGTTTTTCATTGCTAATTCATCCACTTCAATACTTAAAACTGATGGTGCGTCTAATCCTAATAGGATTGGATGATGAATAGCTATTGGTTTTATTTGTTCACCTTTAGAATTTTTTAAAGGGTTAGTTTTAACATCCATAGCTCCATCTATAGCAATCACATGTACTTTTCTTTGATCAATACCTGCATGGGCAATATTAGTTTGAAGTAAAAATATATCAGCAGCCTGCATGATTGGATAAAAGAGCTTATCTGTTGCCATGGAATCATCAGAGGCCTCTCTTCCCATAATAGTTACGGATCTTTTTGTTCTGGCAAGGGTTGTTGTTTTAGCCATTTCTAAAAGTGTGAACCAAAAATCAGGATGTTCTGCATATGTTTCTGAACAGAGTTTGAAGATTAATTTGTCTGGATCTCCTCCAATACTTTCAAATAAAGATTTTATCGCATCAGTAAAATATCCTCTGGCTACTTTTTTAATAGTGTCTAAATCCCCACCTAATTTATCATTTATTGCAGAGTGTAAATCAGCCAGCCACATAATAGTTTCTGCTCCGGCATCCTGTAGGTCTTTTACTTTGAGTAGTGTAAATAAATATCCTAGGTGTAATTTTCCGGAGATTTCAAATCCAATATAGTGTCTTAAAGGAGTATCAGATTCAATTAGTTTTCTAAGCTCATCCTCAGTTAAAACTTCCTCTAGGTTCCTGGTAATTAATTGTACTTTTTCCTCTGTAGTCATTTTTTTTGTGCCTTGTGGTAATATTACCACAAGTTTGCCCCTGTAAATATGCCTAGACAATTATCTAAAACATCTAAATTTTTAATTTCTGCTATAGAAGAGCGCAGACATATTAATAATGAAGAAACAATTTCTGTCAATCCAGTGGTTTCAGAATTGGCTTCCTGGTATGAAAAATTCAGAACTGCTATGGATTATAGGGATGATGAAGTCATCCTAAGGTCTGCAATTGAAAGAATTTTAAAAAGAAGACTTATTTTAGGAGGAAACGGGAGTAGTATTGCCGCTCCCTTACTGCGAGAACTTGTTTGGGCCAGATACTTTCCTGATGCCTCTTTACCTGAGTCCAGAGTTATTAAAGTCTCCCAAACTATAGATTTATTTTTGGAGTTGGAAAAAAAGATTAATGAGAAGCACAAAATATCTGAAGGCAAAGTTAATGAGTGGATCATTCACCTTCTTTCTTCCGAAATTGAGGATATTTTAAAGCCGGGTAATGAAAAAGATTTAATGTGTAATTTTATCTTTCAGCTTTTGAAGGAAAAAATCACTATAACTGATGATTCAGAAGAAACAAGGGATATTCAAATTTTTATTGCTGTCAGACGGGCCTATGCCAATGATGATTTAGCATTCCTAAGGTTTAGGCTTTTTAGACAATTTTTTGGAAAAGCTACTCCAGAAAAAGTTGATAAAATTGCTGAAAGGTTTTTGACAGCAAAAAATAAATTCGAGGAACAATTTAGCTACCCCCTTAAGGATAAGATTTATAATTTTGTTAAGAATCAAACAATCCCCTTCTTAATTTTAGATGATGTTTTAAGGGAAAATATTGGAAAAATTCAATCTCTAGTAATGGATGAAGATCGGCTCAATATGGCAGTTTTAAATGCCTGCAACAGACGCTATAACACAGTGTCAGGCAAAGTGAGGCGGGCAATTGTAAGATCAGTTATTTTTATCTTTGTCACCAAAGCTGCCCTTGCCTTATTTGTAGAAGGATCAGTAGAGAGAGTTTTATATGGAAGAGTAATTTGGTCCTCGATTATTTTAAACACTATCACCCCTCCTATACTTATGATTTTAGTGGGACTTTCTATAAAAACCCCTGCCAGGGACAATTCATATAGAGTACTGTCAAAAATAAATACCATTCTTTTTGATGAAAATCCAAAACTGGCAGAACCTTTGGTATTACAAAAAAAGCCTAAAAGAATAGATCCAATTCTCTGGTTTTTATTTATGCTATTTTGGCTGCTAACCTTTGCCCTGTCATTCGGAGCAATTATCTTTATTTTGAGTAAATTTAAAGTTAATCCAATATCTCAGGGGATATTTGTATTTTTTCTGGCCATAGTTTCTTTTGTTTCATACAGGATAAATAAAACGGCCCATATGTATATATTAAAAACAGAAAAAGATAGTTGGACATCTATAGCTTTTGATTTTTTCTTTATGCCTTTTATACAAGTGGGAAGAAAGTTAACATCAGCAGTATCTCAGTTAAATATAATTTTATTCATCTTTGATTTTATTATAGAGGCTCCATTTAAAGGCATTGTAGCCTTCTTTGAACAATGGCTGCTATTTCTAAGGACTCAACGGGAGAAGCTGGAATAGCGGTTGACCCAAAGCTGAATTGTCTTGTACAATTAGTGGAATGGAACATGCAATTGTTTTGAAGCCTGAAGTTCTTTGGTATATTAATAACTTCCCTATAACCAATACTTTAATGGTTTCCTGGATTGCTATGGCAATTTTAATTATTGCTGCTATTTTTGTCAGACTAAGTATAAAAATGGTTCCTTCTAATATTCAAAATTTCTTTGAGCCAATCATAGATACAGCTTATGGACTCTCCTTAGATTTAGCTGGCAAAAAAGCCTCTGTATTTTTCCCCTGGGTGATGACATTTTTCTTTTTTATCATTACTGCTAATTGGCTAGGACTCTTGCCTGGTTTTGCCACCATTACTTACAATGATCATCCCCTACTTAGATCAATTAATTCTGATTTAAATATGACCTTATCTTTGGCTTTAATATCTGCTTTTGTCACTCACTTTTTAGCTGTTAAATATTTAGGAGTTAAAAATTATTTGTTAAAATGGGTGGCCCTAAATCCCATATTTTTATTTGTAGGAATATTGGAACTAGTGGGAGAATTTACAAAAGTGGTATCGCTTTCCTTTAGGCTTTTTGGTAATATATTTGCAGGCGAGGTGGTATTGGCAACAATTTCTTCAATGTTTGCCTTTATTTTACCTCTGCCTTTTTATTTTCTGGAAATAGTGGTAGGGTTTGTACAAGCAGCAGTCTTTGCTATGTTAACATTAGTATTTATGAGTCTTTTAACTGAAAAACATGAAACAAGTCATTAAATTTACAAGGAAGGAGGATTAATGGAACATTTGACATCAGGTTTAGCCATAGGTTTAGGTGCTATTGGACCAGGTATTGGTATTGGTCTTATTGGTGCTAAAGCCATGGAAGCAATAGGTAGAAACCCTGACGCTCAGGCTAAAATTTTACCAGCAATGCTTTTAGGTATGGCTTTCGCCGAAGCTATAGCTATCTATGCTTTGGTTATTGCCTTTACAAAATAAAGGCCATAATAAATTATGGATTTTTTAAAAGACTTTGGAGTACAACCTATGCTTTTGGCTGCGCAAGTAGTCAATTTTTTAATTCTTCTTTTTATTTTGAAGAAGCTCCTTTATGGTCCTATCCTAAAAGTTTTGGCTGAAAGAAAAAAGAAAATTGAAGATTCCTTAAAGAATGCTGAAGAGATTGAGAAAAGACTGCTTCAAACTGAAGAGGAAAAGGAAAAAGTTTTAGAGAAAGCTTCCCTTGAGGTTCAAAAACTGCTTGATGAGGCCAAAAAGGAAATAGAAATTATGAAGGAGGAAGGTAAAGCTCAAGCCGAAAGCCTGGCAGCTCAGATAATCCAAAAAGGAGAAGTAGAAGCAAGAGCTCAAGCAGAGGCCTTAAGAGTAGAGGTTATGGGTAGGGTTGCAGATATTGTAGGGATAGGAATGGAAAAAGTTACAGGTAAAATAATTGATAAAAAGCAAAAAGAGATTATTGAAAAAAGTATGAGAAATATATCATGAAAGCTTCAAAACAACTTAAAAAAACAATAGAAAAATTAGTCGAAAGCAGTTTTTTGGATGGGAGAATGCTTGAGAGTAAAGTTGTGAAAGCAGTTAAAGTTTTAAAGACTCTTTCAAAAACAGAAAGCATTTTAGCCCTCTCAGAATATTTAATAGGTCTTAAAAGAATAGAAAGACAGCATACTATGTATTTAGAAACAGCAATCCCCTTCTCTGCTGCCCAAATTAAAAAAGCAAAAAAAATTATAGAAAAAAAGGTTAAAATAACCAAGGTAAAGATGAATATTAATCCTGATGTTTTGGGTGGATTTAAGCTAAAGGTTGGAGATGAGGTTTGGGATGAAACAATACTTTCAAAAATTAATCAAATCAAAGAAAGGATAGTGCACCATGAGTGATGTTATTGCAGCCATTGAAAAAGATATTTTAAATCTTAAATTAAAAACACAAAAACAAAATATTGGAACTGTAGTGGAACTTGGTGATGGTGTGGCCAGAATTGAAGGGCTGTCTGATGTTTCTTATTCTGAGCTTCTGGACTTTGGACAAGGTCTTTTTGGACTGGCTCTAAATTTGGAAAACTACAATGTAGGTGCAGTTTTGTTCGGAGATTTTACAAAGATTAAAGAAGGGTCAGAAGTTAAATCTACCGGTAGAATTTTGGAAGTTCCGGTTGGTGAAGGACTAATTGGACGAGTTGTTGACGGATTAGGTCAGCCAATTGATGGTAAAGGAGCAATAAAGGCTGCGACTCACTACCCTGTTGAAAAAATTGCCTCAGGAGTTATTACCAGACAATCAGTTAACACTCCTCTTCAAACTGGAATTAAGGCCATTGATGCTCTTATTCCAATTGGACGCGGTCAAAGAGAGTTAATTATTGGTGATAGAAATACAGGTAAAACCACAATTGCTATTGATACCATTATTAATCAGAAAGATGTGATTTGTATTTATGTGGCCATTGGTCAAAAAACTTCTAAGATTGCTCAACTGGTTGCCAAATTAGAAGAAGTTGGAGCTATGGATCATACCATTATAGTTTCTGCTTCTGCTTCTGATGCTGCTACTATGCAATATCTGGCTCCATTTGCTGGTTGTGCCATGGGTGAATATTTTATGGATCAAGGTAAAGATGCTTTAATTATTTATGATGATTTAAGTAAACATGCTAATTCCTACAGACAAATGTCTTTACTTTTAAGAAGACCAAGTGGTCGAGAAGCGTATCCTGGAGATGTTTTTTATCTTCACTCAAGGCTTTTGGAGAGAGCTGCTAAAATGAGTAAAGAATATGGAGGAGGATCTTTGACAGCCCTTCCTATTATAGAGACACAAGCTAATGATATTTCAGCATATATTCCAACCAATGTTATCTCCATTACTGATGGTCAGATGTTTTTGGAATCAGATTTATTCTTTGCAGGTGTAAGACCAGCTTTAAATGTTGGAATTTCTGTATCCAGGGTTGGAGGGGCTGCACAAACTAAGGCAATGAAAAGTGTTGCAGGTCGTTTGAAACTTGATCTAGCTCAATTTAGAGAGCTTCAGGCTTTTGCTCAATTTGCCTCTGATTTAGATCCAGCAACAAAACTTCAAATAGAACGTGGACGCAGGATTACTGAAGTATTAAAACAGCCCCCCTTTGCCCCCGTTTCTGTTGAGGAACAAGTAGTTTCTCTTTGGGCAGTTACTAATGGATATATGGATGAGGTGGAAGTAGAAAAGGTAAGGGATTTTGAGAAAGCTTTTATTCAACAAATTAAATTAAAGAATAAAAAACTTCTATCTGAAATAGCTACCAAAAAAGAATTGGATGAGAAGATGGTTAAAGAGTTGGAAAAAATAACAAAAGATTTTGTAGGAACTTTTAAGAGAGGAAACAAAAAATAAAATGGTTGAAAGAATTAGAAATCTAAATTTACCCAAGAGAGCCTGGAATTTAGTAGTACCAGAGAATTTTCCAGGGGTATTAATTTTTCCAAAGGCAGGGTTTAATGCTGTTGCAATATATGCTGCAGAGCAAGTTTTGACGCATCCTTTACCAGTCAGTAGATTCTATTTTGGAATGGTTGTAATGGCTTCTTTATATGCAGAATGGAGCATAAGAAGAGAGGCAGCAAGGATGAACCAAAATGGCTAATACAAGAGAGTTAAGAAGAAGAATAAAATCAACTAAGAATACTGCACAAATTACCAAAGCTATGCAGATGGTGTCTGCAGTTAAGATGAGAAGAGCACAAGATCAGGCTTTAAATGGTAGGCCCTATTCTGAGAATTTAAATGAAGCATTATCCAGGTTACTTCCTAGAGTGGATATTAAATCTCATCCCCTACTTTCTGGAAATGATAGTAAGGCCACTGGTGTAATTATTTTGTCCACGGATAAAGGCCTTTGTGGATCTTTGAACACCAATATTATCAGAACTATTATGAATGCTAGATTTGAAGGAAATACCCTTTTTTATACAGTTGGTAAAAAGGGTAGGAATTTTGTAGTTAAGAGTGGTAAAACTTTGACAGCTGATTTTGAAAATCCGGATTTGGTAATTTTTAGAAAAGCAGTACAGCTTACTAATATGGTTAAAGATTCTTTTACTTCTGGAGAGGTGGGGCAGGTATATTTAGTTTATCCTCAGTTTATTTCTACAATAAAACAAGAACCAAAAATGGTTAAATTACTTCCTGTGGAAGTATCGTCAGTCGTTGTTAGTGATTCGTTAAAAAGCACTGCTACGAAAAACGATACAGCTAATAACGAATTTCTTTATGAGCCAAATGTTGATGCTCTTTTGGATTCACTTCTTTTACATGAAATTCAGATAAAAATTTATCAAGCTCTTTTAGAAACA
>MFCV01000043.1:3074-33343 GCA_001777015.1 Candidatus Daviesbacteria bacterium RIFCSPHIGHO2_02_FULL_36_13 | reverse complement strand
AAAACAAAAGGGTGTGTTTGCGATTCCAGGTATTATAATTATCGCGACAATAATTGTAATTATTGCGGCTGCTATATTTTTGGGACAACGACAACCTAAGGCAGAAAAAGTACCGATAACTCCATTCCAACTAATGCCATCTGTATCAGCAGCAGAAGCACGGACAACTATTTGTAGCTTGAAGAGAGAGGCGTTATTTGCTCAAGCCTGCCAGAATAAATTCGATATTGTTGGTAAAGAAGACGGTGAAAAGATAGCCGAACTATTTGTCTTGCTTAATAAAATTCAAGACGACAAAAGTATCTCGGATTATGAAAGATTATTGCTGGCTCAAGCAGTGTTTGCCGTACTCCCAACCAAGGACAGCCCCGAGGCTTATCTTTATCAACCAACATTGCTCTCTCGCCTGGAAGATTATCTAGCTGGACAAAATATTGTGTATGCCCAGGAAAAAGGAATAAGCGAGGAAGAATTCAAAAAAATGATGGAACGTGACCTTCAAAATGTGGTAGGCAATTTACCTAAAGGAGACAACGCCTGGGTGATAAACATAATGGTCTCAAAATACTCCTGGATAGATGGCAAGTCCCGGCCTCTTTATTCTCACCAATATCTAGTGTCGTATGATCCTTTTCCTGTCAATCCAAATGTAAATACGCATGATATAACCTATCATATTCAATCGGTGGTAGGTTCTAAAACTTCGGGTCAAACAGTAGACGTCGGCGGACCATCATATAAAGGAACATCAGATATGATGGCTTACTCTTTTAGCATTATGTCCTGGAACAGTAAGCAGTACTCGAAGGATGATGGGTCGGTGGAAGAGAAATTTTTTGTCAAAAAAGAGAATTTTTCCGACTCATCTTACCAAGGGGAACCCTATCTTAATAATTTGCTCGATGCGGTTAAAATGCCTTCCACCAAGCGCCCGATTGAAAGCTCTGATAAAAATGGGTCTAAAGTTGATGAGCAAGCCGATCAGGCAAATGTTGAATCTAAGAACATTACCTGTGAAGAATGGATAAACCTTGGATTGTCTGAATGTAAATATTATTCTCTTGTAACAAAAGAGAAAGATCAGACCAAAGACCTGAAGATTTATTGCTTCAGCGGACCTGCTACAGTCTCTGATCAAGGATCCTCATACGATTTAATAATTAATTCACGGCCGCCTGATTACATTGCTGGGTTTGAGTGGGATAAATGCAAAGCTTCAGAAGACTAAAGTCTTCCAAAAAAAGATGAGTTCAACGCAATTCTGGACAGGGATGCTGGTCCCCCAACTTATTAAATGGGTTAACCCCTATCTTAAAAGATATTTCAAACTCGCTGAAATTGACAATAAAGCAAAGACTAGGGTTTTTAGTAAAACTTACCCTGCTTACTTTGGTTTTTTATATAGCCTTTGGTTTATGGTTTTGTTTAGCACCGGATTTATAGTGCTGATCTGGTTTATGACATCCGGTCCGACTCTTTTTGCGGGTAAAAGTTACGCGGTTCCAGTTTTTCTGGGATTTATCAACATGATTGGGGTGTGGTTTATTGCCGGAGCTACTCTGAATTTTGTGTTTTGGCAGATATCTTCAGAAAATTTCAGAGATTATATAAAATTCAGGCAGATTAAATCCGGTTGGGCCTTTTATATAAATCAGCAGATAATTACACTTTTTAAAATTGGGATAATTTATTACATTGTAACTAGCCCGCTTATTGCCTACTTATTAATTCGTTAAAAGGTTCTACTTATTATTTTACTTCTTCCCATGTATCGGTTGCAATATCCTGTCTGAATACTTTTCCTGTTTTACCCTTTACTTTATACCAGTTAAAAGTTGTTATATGGTCTGGAAAAGATTCAAAAACTTTGATAATAGAATATGGCCCCTCTTGGCGGTCAGTCGTTACCGCAAATTTAGATTTCCCATTTTCCTCAACTGCTTTTTTAAAATCCTGAACTTCCGAGAGCTGTAAAACCGCATTTATTTCTCTTTCCTCATTTCTCTCTTGTGATCGAAAAATAAGAAACCCTAAAACGATAAAAATTGCAATGAGGGTGAAAATAACAACTCTATGTAACTTATGAGGTTTATTTCTTAAGCTCTTATCTTGTAACTGCAATTGTTGCCAAAGAAGTAAAACTACTACATCGCAAACCAATAAAAGAAGCACCGCTATAATCGGGGCAATATCATAAGGAGTTAAGGTAAATGTGGTTGACCGAAGAGAGTACATTAAGATGAAAAGTACAAAAGTATTAACAATGGTTACTCCCGCTGCAACTTTCATAAAAAACGCCTCTTTTGTAAAAAATAGAATCGTAGATAGGATAATTAACACTAAAAACAGTGTAGCCAGCATATTTCCAGTGAATGCAAGTGTGAGACCACTTACTCCTCCAAGCGCTGGAGGTAACCAAGGAAGGAATATGAGAACAAAAATAGCCAGATGAAAGCCTAAAGCAGCTTTTCGCAGCCGCTCAATTTTTTCTTTTGAAAAAGAAAAGTAAAATGTCTTAAGCGCCCAAAAAGAGATAATTCCCCATGCAATCCAGAAAAAGACAGTCTCCATAATATCTAGTATATGCACTCTCGAAAATAAAACACAAGGGTAATTCTGTAGATGCTATGCATAATTATGCATTTCTTAGCCCAAATGTATAAGCAAATTCAGAGTTTAGGCCGTCAGACAGAAATGATTTGAAAAACCCATCCAGTCTGTTTAAGGTACTAAGCGGATCACAAATTATAGAGCAAAGGATGATTAATCATTACAATTCGTCAGACGAATTGGGTGTGTTGGTCCTGGGTTCACAAATTCGAAGAATTTGGCATGTTGTCCCAGCTGGCTCACCAAGTGGGGACTTAAAATAAAGTCCCAGTTCAGGTTGATATAACAGTCTAAACTTGGTTCGAATTAATTTTTGTAAATAATTCATCTTTGTCTCAAAATTTTAGACACCCTTATGCAAATTGAACTATTCATAACCCTAAATCTTTAACCAGTTCCTCAGGGTTAACAATTTTCAAATTTCCATTCTGACAAAAGGTTTTCATGTTCATGTAATTCCTTCTATATCTTTTAAGTATTGTGGACTCATCTAGGGTTAGAAAGTAATCGGAATGAGATGATAAGGCCTGGAAAATATGTTTAGCGTCATCCACCTCAAACGCTTGACGAAGAAGTGATAAGACCGTATTTTCAGTTTCGCCGCCGCCAAATGGTACAGCACCCCATAATGCATCACCCCATCCAGTAGCATGATAAGTTTCTGGATTCAAGTTTTTTGTCCCACCAAATATCTTATAGATGAATAAGATTGCGCCTTTTACTTGTTGACTTGTTGCCTTTTCCATCTCTTGCTTCATAAGAGGTGAAGTAATAAATTCATGTTCACTAGCTGCGAGTTTTTGGAAAGCTATTCCAGTATCTTCTTTAAGTCTGTTAATTCCTCCCACCATATTTGACAAGATATTCGTATCTAAATAAATTTTCATGGTTCGATTATAATCTGATCTTCTTTTTTCTTATATGCCAGCATTAAGGTCTTGACCCAGATTCCAATTCCAGTAAGAGAAGCTATTTAACCAGTAATTGGGCTTGGAACTACAATTTCGACTCCGCATTGATGATATGCAAAATCTAATCCCATATTTCTTAAAATTTCTTCTTTCCAGCCCCAGTCAGGCCCAAAATTTAAGCCTCCACCTACTCTAATTTTTCCTCCTGGCCGAGTAACTCGCAACATTTCCTCTATAGACTTAATTAAGACTAGTTTTACTTCAGGACGCGAATTATCAAAAACGGCAAAGTTATCAATAATAACGTCAAAGCTGTTATCAGCAAACCCTAAATTATGAGCAAAGAAAGGATAGGATCTACTATTAGCTACTAACCTAGCGGCTTCAACTCTTTCTTCGGTATAATCAGCAGAAGTGTAAGTATAACTTTCAGCTAACTTATCTTTTTGAAATTGCTCAAAATCTGGTTGAACAAGTCCTGGACTTACAGATGTTACTCTTGTATTTAATCCCATAAGCTCTACTGCAACGGCAAGACCATTTAACCCCGAACCAATGTCCAAAACATCCTTATCTTCTAGGTATTTTGCCAATAAATATTCTGGATTAGTTTTATAATCTAAATAGAATCCTAAACATGCTGCAAACTCATCGAATGTCCTTAAGGTAGAAGGGACGCCCCTAGTAACGTACTGTTCTACTCTCTCACATTGTCTTCTAAGTTCTATTTGATCAACTAACATAAGGTTTAATTATACTTAAAATGAAAGGATAATTCAAACTATAAGATATCATCTTCTTTTTTCTTAAATATTTGCATTAGGGTTTTAATCCAAATTTCGAATTCAAAGTTGTATTCTGGTTCAAAACAAGAGGCATAAGGGTCACAGGTAACCTATAGTTGATAATTTCGCTTCTTATTACTATAATATGTAGATGGCTGAAACAATTTTAAAGGGATACCATTTTGAAGATGGAGACCGACGAGTAGGAAGTGATAATGGATTGGAATTTTTTGAAGTATCTGGTAGAGGTTATGATCAAGTAAACCACCTGCTTGCCGGAGGCTTAGGTTTACTTCTAAGTCACTATATTAGACTGGGAACATTTCCAATTAGGATATTAGATGCGGCAGGTGGGGTGGGTTCTGAAACAGCCCTTGATCTAGGAAATACTTTCCCAGATCAAGTAATCGTAACAAATTTAGATATAGCAGCAGCAACAGAGGGTCAACTTACTCCTAATGTAGTGGCCTCTAGGGTAAATTTAGTTGAAACTTTCCCTAATGTCAGGGACTTTGATCTAGTTTATAGTAATCAATTCTTACCATGGCTGCATAGAGATGAACAATTATCTAGAACGGCAATGGCAATTACAAATATTGGTAGGTCACTTGCAATTGGTGGGGCAGCAATACTTCATGAACTTGCATTCTCAGGACTTGATCCGAGAGATTCCCGCTTGATGGCACTTAACCTTAACTTAAGCAGTGAGGGAGTTTATATTTTACAAAGAAGTGCCTATGGAGAACTGATTCTTGGAAAAGAACCTAGTGAACCAGCCCTCTTACTTGCTGCATATAATGCTTGTCAGAACCTAGAGAAAAGAGAGATGGCTATTGAAGAAGAAACTGGAGTCAGCAGAAGAACAAATTTAATGAAGTTGGATCTTTTACAATATTTTCAAAGAAAGTTGGTAAGTTTTACAAATAAATCAGAATAAAAAAAATTCGTTCTAGCTAAGTGTTCCAGATTAGGGCGTGAAGGCTCACAGTCAGGTTTTAGGGTTCTTTAGATGTAAATCCACTAATGGATTTCAATTTGTTGTCATAAGAGAATAGGGTAATATTTCCCAGTTTTGCAACCGCCACAAGATATGAGTCTATGTAGGATATGTTATTTTCCTCCCATATAGATAGGGTTTTGTTAATCAGTACAGCATTGCAATCTATGGTATCTAAATGTATTAA
Organism: Candidatus Daviesbacteria bacterium RIFCSPHIGHO2_02_FULL_36_13; assembly: GCA_001777015.1. Lineage (GTDB taxonomy): Bacteria > Patescibacteriota > Microgenomatia > Daviesbacterales > UBA10151 > 2-02-FULL-36-13. Next base: position 27,853 of record MFCV01000043.1, on the reverse strand, counting down.
AGCCCTAATTTTTTCAATAACTTCAGATTTTTTTAAAGAGTAATAAGAGCTTAAGACCCAAATTATCTCAGCAACTATCGTATCTAGGAGAATATTAGTATTACTTTTATTTACCAATAATTTTTCTACCTTATTAACCTTCTCCGGATCATCATTTACTAAAAAACGGATAATTAAATTTGTATCAAGAAGATTTTTTGACATACTTATTTATAACTTCGTCTTCTATTGCTTTTTCCATAGCATTCAAATCAAATGGTTTATTTGTTTTTACTGACCCTTTTAAGGAAATGAAATCTATAACCGGTTTAAATGAGGCTTCATTATTATCTTTAAGTTCAAATACAATTTTAGTATTAGGAAGAATGCCTAGTCTTTTACGAATAGGTGCAGGAATTGTAGCTTGTCCTTTTTGAGTTACTGAAGTTGTGAATAGCATAGTAGTACTATACTAAATAAGTATTACTTTGTCAATAGTGTAATACTAGTGGACGTTATGTCTAACTCCCAGTGAGCTCACTTTACATCCAACCTCAAACCTTCTATGCTCAAAATATTACAATTTCCAACCATAAAAAGATATTTTGAACTCAAAATTATTTAACGAGAGTTGCAAACTGGAGTTAAATAAGTTTATTGTTAAAGTTATGGTATCTGAAATACAGCTTAAAGAAGAACATTTAAGATTTGTATCTGATCACAACCCCGGATTCTCCAGAGAAAAAGTTGGTAAAGAATTTAAATATTATGATTTAAAAGGTAAAACCATTAAAGATCCTCATATTTTAGATAGAATTAAAAATTTAGGCATCCCCCCAGCCTGGAAAGATGTTTGGGTATGTTCCCTAAGCAATGGGCACCTGCAAGCTACTGGCTTGGATGAAAAGGGCAGGAAACAATATATTTATCACCCAGATTGGATAGCCCTATCTCAGGAAAATAAGTTTAATAAAATGATAGATTTTGGATTTTCCCTGCCTAAAATAAGATCCAGGGTCAGCTATGACTTAGGCAAAAAAGAAATTGATAAAAGAAAGATTCTGGCCACAGTGGTCTGGCTTCTTGAACATACCTTTATTAGAATTGGCAATGAAGAATACTACAAAGATAATAACTCAATTGGCCTAACTACTCTTAGAAATAAGCATGTTAAGATCAGAGGCTCTTCCATCTTATTTGAATTTAAGGGTAAAAGTGGAGTTCAAAGTAAAATAGCAGTGATCAATTCCAAAATTGCCAAAACTATCAAAGCCTGCATAGAACTTCCAGGCTATAAACTTTTCCAATTTGTAGATGATAGAAATCAAAGACATGTTGTTGACTCATCTGACATAAATTTATTCTTGAAGGATGTTACCAAGGATGATTTTTCTGCCAAGGACTTTAGAACCTGGGGAGGCACCAATATCTCTGCCACCAGTCTTTTTAAAATTGGACCGGCGGAGAATATTAAAGCTTTAAGACAAAATATTAAGGAAACTGTAAAAAAAGTAGCATCTCACCTTAATAATACTGTTTCTGTCTGCAGAAATTACTATATTCATCCAAAAGTTATTCAGTCTTATCAGGAAAATGTCTTAATCCCTCATTACTCAAGATATTCTAATTCCAAGCCAGGAGTCAAAGGACTTTCCTGGACTGAATATGCTTTAATCAAGCTTTTGCAAAAATAGGAAGAATGTGCTATAATATCTCATAGTTGATTTAGAATTTGAGCTATGCAAATTTTTTCCCCTTGGGATTACTAATAAAGTAGCTCCCGTCCTGACTTGTCAGGACTTTTTTCTTTTTCAATTATAAATACATTTATGTATTACCAAAAGCCTAATGGCTTCCGCTCCTCTGTTAGAGGAGGAGCATTCAATCGAAATAGAACTAGGCCACACTCCAGATTCCAGGGAGGTTTTGGTGGAGCTTCCAGAGGTAGCCAAAGAGGAGCTCACGAAAGTAAGCTTAAAGGTCAAATTGATATTTTCATTAAAAAAGCTTCTGGAGTAGTAGCAATAGAAGAAAATATACCTCAACAAACTTTTTCTGATTTTAATATTGCGGATTATTTAAGAGTAAATATTTTAAACAAAGGCTATATTAACCCAACTCCAATTCAGATTCAGGCTATCCCTCCTATTTTAGAAGGCAGAGATTTAATTGGCCTGGCCAATACAGGCACTGGTAAAACAGCAGCCTTTTTAATTCCTATTATTAATAAGATTTTTAAAGACCATACTCAGAAAGCTTTTATTATTACTCCCACCAGGGAACTAGCTGTTCAAATTAATGATGAACTTAAATCTTTTTCTGCCAATATGAACATCTATTCAGCCTTACTGATTGGAGGCTCAAATATGCACAGACAAATTTCTGATTTAAGAAGAAATCCTAATGTTGTGATAGGTACTCCTGGAAGATTAAAAGATTTGATAGAAAGACATCAATTAAAATTAGGTGATTTTCAAACCTTTGTTTTAGATGAGGTTGATTTAATGGTAGATATTGGTTTTATAAATGAAGTAAAGTTTTTCCTTTCATTCTTACCTCACGAGCGACAATCCTTATTTTTCTCAGCTACAATTTCTCCCAAAATAAGAGAAATTTTAACAAACTTTGTTAAAAATCCCATCACTGTTTCAGTTAAAACAGCAGACACTGCTGAAAATGTTGATCAGGATGTTGTCAGAGTGGCTAACTCTGCGCAAAAAATTGATAAACTACATGACCTTTTGATATCTGATGGCTTTGATAAGGTTTTGATCTTTGGAAAAACTAAACACGGCATAGAAAAGCTTCAAAAAGAGCTTGATTTTAGGGGCTTTAAGGTGGGAGCAATTCATGGCAATAAAACTCAGGGTCACAGAATGAGAATTCTGCAAAGCTTTAAAAATAACCAGATTGACGTTTTACTAGCCACAGATGTTGCCAGTAGGGGTTTAGATATTCCAAATGTCTCACATGTTATTAATTATGATCTTCCACAAACCTATGATGATTATGTTCATAGAATTGGAAGAACAGGCAGAGCCGGTAAAACAGGAGTGGCTCTGACCTTTGTGGAATCTTATGTCTAATATAAGAAATGTAGCCATTATTGCTCACGTTGATCACGGCAAAACCACTTTGGTGGATGCTCTTCTACGTCAATCTAAAACTAAAATAGGTAAAGAAGCAACTGATAAGGGAGATTTGATAATGGATTCCAATGACTTAGAAAGAGAAAGAGGCATTACTATTTTTTCTAAAAATGCCAGTGTAAATTATAAAGACACCGTTACAGGAGAACCTGTTAAAATTAATATTATTGATACCCCGGGACATGCTGATTTTGGAGGAGAAGTGGAAAGAGTTTTAAAAATGGCAGATGGAGTATTACTTTTAATTGATGCTAAAGAAGGTCCAATGCCTCAGACCAGGTTTGTATTGAAAAAAGCTTTAGAATTTGGTCACAAAGTTATAGTAGTCATTAACAAAATTGACAAACCAGATGCCAGAATTGAATATGTTCTTAATAAAACTTTTGATTTATTCCTTGAGCTTGGGGCTGATGAGGAAACAGCCTACTTCCCTACTATTTATGCCTCAGGTAAACAGGGTAAAGCCGGTTTAGTGCCAGACTTAAAGTTAATGAGCGATATAACTCCTGTTTTTGATGCTATTTTAGAGCACATTCCTGCTCCAGGCGGTGATCCAGCAAAACCTTTGCAGATTCTTATCACTAATACTACCTTTGATAATTTTAAAGGCAGAATAGCTACAGGAAGGGTTTATGCAGGCACTGTAAAGATGGGTCAAGAAGTAGCTCATATTAATAGGGAAGGAGTTATTAAAAAGTTCAGACTTACCTCACTTTTAGGATTTGAAGGATTAGAAAGAGTTGATATTAAAGAGGCTCAGGCTGGGGATATTATAGCTATATCTGGTGTTCCTGATATTACCATAGGTGAGACTATTGCTGATCCAATAAGTCCTGTTGCTTTGCCTGTTTTAGAAATTGAACCTTCAACAGTCAGAATGAGATTTGGGGTTAACTCCTCACCAATGGCTGGTGCAGGTGAATTTAAAACAGCCAGACAAATTAGAGACAGATTAATGAAGGCTCAAGAAGCTGACGTAGCATTAAGGGTTGAGGATGGATCTTCTGGAGACTTAATTGTCTCAGGAAGAGGAGAACTGCACTTGGCTATACTTATTGAAAGACTGCGAAGAGAAGGCTTTGAATTTCAGGTTGGAAAGCCTACTGTTATTGAAAAAACAGAGGGTGGAAAACTTTTAACTCCATATGAAAAAGTAGCCATTGAGGTGCCAGAGGCTTATTCAGGATCAGTGATGCAAAAAATGGGGCTTAGACACGGTACACTTTTGGATATGACACAGGAAAATGGCATAGTGTTCTTAGAATTTATAATTGCTACCAAAGAATTTTTTGGATACAGATCCCAATTTGTCACAGATACTAAAGGTTTAGGCATAATCAGCTCTTCATTTTTTGAATACAAAGAAAATACTGGAGGAACTTTTGGCAGAAATAATGGCTCTTTGGTGGTACATGAATCTGGTACTACTAAGCTTTATGCCCTTACAGGAGCTCAAAGCAGAGGATCTTTGTTTATAGGTCCAGGCACAGCTGTTTATAAAGGTCAGGTTATTGGTCAAAATAGCAGAGGAGATGATATTTGGGTTAATGTTTGTAAAGAAAAACAGCAAACCAATCACAGATCTTCTGGTGAAGGAACTGCAGAGCATTTTAATTCTCCTAAAGAAATGAGTTTAGAAAATGCTATTGAATATATTGATGATAGTGAGTTAGTTGAAGTCACCCCAAAAAGTATTAGAATCAGAAAAATTGATCTAAACGGCTAACCCCCTTCAAAAAAACCGCCCCTGTTGAGGAGCGGTTTCTAAGTCTACTAATTTATTGATAAGTCCGCTGCTTGGGCAGATGTGTAAGAAAATAATGTCAGCTTCTTTATTTTAATTTGGTAGCTGTCTTACTTTTGTTCTAACCCAGCAGGTTACTTTCTATTAAACAACTCAGGTGTGAGAAAACAATAAAAAATTTGCAAGAATTATGTAATTAAAGGGTTTTTCTAGCTAATCTAGTTACTTTAAGAATTGTCAGAGTTAAAATCAATGCACCTAAGATTTGAGTTTCTGATAAAGGTTTTTGAAAATAGAAATAATCTATGGCAATAGCAGAAACTGGCCAGGTTAATTCACAAATGGCAGAGATGTGAGCTGGAGTTTTCTTTAAGCCATAATAGTATATAGCCAAAGCCACCATGCCAGTAGATAAGGCTATAATCATAAGAGTAAACCACTGAGTTAAATCTAGAGCCATCAAAGACCCCTGGGATCCTGTAAGGTAGACTGCCAAAATCCCTAATATTGTAGCCAGCCCAAACCTTAAACCTGTTCCTAAAATTGCTGGAACCTCAAGTAATCCATATCTGCCAAAAGCAGTTGATGAACCCCAGGCAAAAGCCGCCCCCATAGCAAGAAGAGCTGCCATAATGGTCTTAGAATCATCCTGCCAATTGACTGATAAATTTGGAAATGAAACTAAATATGCTCCAGCCAGTGCTAGAACCAAATAAAGAAAAAACTTTTTATCAATTTTTTCTTTTAAAATTAGACCTGCAAAAAATACTGCAAATAAAGGCTGAGTTTGCTGGAGTAACACTACAGCAGAAAATTGAATATAGTTAACCATCCCTAAAGCAGAGGTATAAAATATGGTTCCTAAAATGCTTCCCAATAAAGTTACCCAAAAAAATGCTCCCCAGACTTTTGGTTTAATTTTTTTAACTAATTTTATGTGAGGAATTAAAAGAGGAAAAAGAATTATAAATCCAATTAAATGCTCATAAAAAACAACAACAGGTGCAGGTAATGAATATAAACTTCGTCTTAGAATGCCATCAATACTCCAAAGGATGGCTGCAAACACTATCAGAGCTGGTCCTAAATTTTTAAAATTTTTAAACATATTCTCTCTTTCATCCCGACTGTACGGTCGCTACCGGATTTTCACCAGTTCATGGCTTTTACACCTCGTGGAGTTTACCACCGATTGTGAATTAAACACTTTCCCCGAAAGAACTATTACATAATAGATTTCTTAAATTATTTTGTCAATGATAAGACTTTTTGAAGCAGGGCTTCTTTTTTCTCCAGGTAGGCTATATTGTATTTAGGAAAATATAAAAAAATGGCAGGAGCATCTTCTAAGAGTGTTCTTTGAAAATCAAAATATTTTTCTTTTCTGTCAGATTCATTAATCGCTTTCCTGCCATCTTCCAAATTCTTATCTGCCCTTTTTGAATCATATTTTGTTAAGTTGGTTTTAGTCTGGGTAGCATGCCAAAGAAAATACTGATCAGGATCCTGAGGAATACTTTGGGTTATTAAAAGTGACTGAAAATTTTGTGGGAGACCGGATTCTACCCTAAGTTTGGCATCAAATCCCAGACTTCTCCATGATTCCACAACCTTTTTGCCTACCTCTTCTAAATTAAGAGTGGAAGTTAAAATAATTTCCCCTTTAAGCTGATCTGCACTCATCTGGGATTTAGCTCTTTCCAAAGCCTCTTCAGCCTCCTTTTTATTATCCAGATATTTTTTGGCACCGCTGTCATATGCCCAGTGGTTTGAAGGATAAGGATTATTGGCCAGCTCCTCTCCTTCTATCTTAGGTGTGATATAAGATAAAGCCTGTCTTAAAGATCTATTTTTAGAACCAACCAAAGAATCACTCATAGAAAATAATACAGTAACTATTCTTTTAAAATCAGTTTTTTTAAGAATTTTGACATTGGAATTTTGACTGAAGGCATCATCATCAGAAAAATCAAAAAGGGTCTGCACCTCACCTAAATTAAAACCTGTGATAGCTACTTTTTCATTTGGATAAAATCTGATGTAAATTTTAGGTAAACTTGAGTCATTTGTAGTTAATTCAATTTTTGTTATAAAAATTCTTGATTTTTCAATCTTAGATATTTTATAAGGACCCATCCCTATCATTTCTCCTTTTTTAATAATTGGTTTAGTCAATAAGCTGGGAAAAGGTGAATAGGCCTCAGAAAGCTTAAACTGGATAGTTTTATCATCAGGAGTAGAAATTTCTACATTTGGAATTGACAGGACTAAATCAGAAGATTTAATCGGAGTACCATCAACCCACTTTAAATCATCTTTAAGTTTAAATTTAAAAACAGTGGCATCATTATTTGTTTCCCAACCAGAAACTAAATTTGGCTTGATCCTGCCATTCTCATCAGCTATTACTAAACCCTCAGAAATAAGATTGGTTACCTCCAAGGGTAAATCATGAGTTTGATAAGTACCAATAAAACCTAAAGTTATAGTATTGGAATTAAAAAGCAGATTAAATTTAACCTGGACAAAAATAATAAGTCCTAAAATTACCAGTATTAAAAAAAGTAATCCTTTACTCCTTTTAATAATTTCAAAGGAGACTAAGAAAAATAACTTCATAAAGTAAGACCAACAAGGGAGGATAAAATAAACAATAAGGCAAGTCCAATGGTTATATAAAAAAGCAGTTTTTCTGCTCCTCTTTTGGTTCTATAAAAGCCCATATCCCCACCAAAAGACCCACCAATACCAGATCCCTTTTGTTGGATAATAATTACAATCACCAGTAAAATTCCTAAAATTATTTGAAATAAAGAAACAACAGGATTCATAATTGGAATTATACACTAACCTTAATGGGCCAGCCAGTGGAAGAAGTGAGTGATCAGTCCAATTAAAAAGGAGGCTACTACAGCTACCCAAAAAGTAGATAAATCTGTTGGAGGAATATTAACTCCTAAAATATCTGCCCCTGGGAAAAAATAAGGCACCAGAGCAAAATCAGAAACAAGAGTTGTCAGTGCATATAAAGCTATGACATTAATCACCCAGGCAAAAAGTCCTATGGTTAAAATATTTAAGGGTAAAAATAAAAGTTTTAAAAGGGGAACCATAAAAAAGTTTATGAGCATAAAAACAAAAGCCCCAAAAGCTAAACTGACAATCCCACCAGAATAGGTTAAACCAGGAACAAGGGTGGTAGTACCATAAAGGGAAACAAAATTTATTAAAAAATGCCTGAGCAGAGTTTTCATACAATAAGAATACCACATTAAAAGTTGCTTTTTAAAATAGTTTGTAATAATATCTGCGCATGGCTACTAATAATGAGGCTCCAAGAATATTGATGATTGAAGGTTTGCAAAAACATTCAGATGGAGCAATTAATGCCTTACAACATTGGAATCCAAATGTCGTTATACAATTAATAGAAGCAGAGCATGATTTCAGAATCTCACTTCCTCAAATCATTGAAAGTCCACCCAATCTAGTAGTAACCGATATCATGGTCCCATGGTGTAAAGCTAGTTCTGATATGCCAAAACCTGATGAGGATGTTGCCAGGGAGGGATTTTATACTGCTGGTTTAAGATCCCAAACCCTTCTTTCTAGAAACCCTGCTACTCAACGAGTTCCAGTGCTACTGTGGGCAATGGTTGATCGGGAAGATTTGGATCGGGTCCGAAGACCCAACGACACCCTTGAAGGAGTTTATTTACTCAAAAAATGCGATGATGAGCAACTCCGAAATGATCAACTAACGGACATAGTGGCAGCTCTTTTATCAGGTAGAGAACCTCGGCTCGCCATTCGTTTAACCCCTTTTGAAGCTTCCCCACTAATTAGTTCATTTACAACACTAGGTTAAGAGAGTAGCTCTATGAAGTTTTCTGTGATAAGTAATAGCAAATCTGTGGGATTCGTCACGCAGCTTTTGAAGGGCTTTTAAGGATAAACTTCTTCTAGGTAATTTCACTATTTCCCCTTCTGGTGGGTAAAGCCACTCCATTCTTTTTGCCAGGCCAAAAATTGGGATACTCACACCAGCTGCCTGTAGCATTTCCCATACCCCACGGACCTGTCCTCTTCCTCCATCCACAATTATCAGATCAGGTAATGGCCAATCATTTTTTAGCCTTCTTCTCATCATCTCCTTATGCATTCCTACATCATTGGGCCTGCCAGAAATATGAATTTTAAATCTTCTGTATTGAGATTTATCTATCTCCCCATTGGTTAAAACTACCATTGATCCTGTGGCATCTGTCCCAGAAATATTAGAAATATCATATCCTTCTATTCTTTCAGGAAGCTTTGGCAAACCTAGGTCCTTTTGTAGATCAATCAACGCCTGATCATTCTCCTGCTCCAGAAAATTTGGATTTTCTAAATATGATTTTGTTCTATTAACCTGAGTCAGGTAATTTACACCTTCAATTACTTTTTTAATCCTCCCAGCTTCTTCATATTTCTGCTGCCCAGACAAACTTTCCATCTCACCTACTAATTCACTAACCAATTCTTCTTTTTTCCCTTCTAAAAATTTGGAGAATCTTCTGATTATTTTCGAATATTCTTCCTTACTAATTTCTCCAACACAAGCCCCAGGGCATAGGTTAAGGTGAAAGTAAAAGCAGGCTTTAAATTTGTGCGTCAACCTGGAAGGTTGCATCGTAAACTTTGATGGAGCACTACACCAGGGAAAAACTCTTCTTAATCTTTTAAGTGTAGTTTTAACTGTAGTAGAAGAGGGAAAAGGTCCAAAATACTTTTTCACCTTCTTTAAATCCTGTCTTCTTAAGGTAATAACTTTGGGAAATTCTTCTTTTGTTATCCCTATGTATAAATAATCCTTATCATCCATTAATCTGACATTAAACTTAGGTAAATACTTCTTTATAAGATTAGCTTCCAAAATTAAGGCTTCCAGCTCTGATTCAACCACCACTGTCTCTATCCCGGCTATCTCAGCAACCAACACATTAGTTTTGGGGACTTCATGAACCTTGGCAAAATAGCTAGCTACTCTGTGATATAAATCAATAGCTTTTCCAACATAAATAACCCCTTTATTTTTATCCTTGTAGATATAAACACCAGGCTTATGTGGAACTGAATCACGATCAAGAAAAGAAGGAATCATTTGGCAAATCTTTTTCTATAAATTAATACTCCTAAAATAGTTAGATATAAAACTACCATCAGTCCTGCTATGGCAAATCCTAAAGCAGGAGCTGTTTGGAAAATTATAAAAGGCTTAACTTCAACCTGTTTACTAAACTTTTGTCCACCCATCAAAACTGTAATCTCATCTGTGTATGAATCAAACAAGGAAGCAGTCTTTATCCCTAGTTCAAATTCTGCTGTCCCAAAACTTGGAATAGGACCTGATTTTAAATTTTCAGTATTTAATATAGAGATTTTTCCAGCAGAAATACTCATATCATTTGAAGGGTAAAAAGCATTCCCTAAGTTAGTTACCTTAACTTTAATTTTTCCTGGAAATCCAGCTAAGATGGGATTTTTATTTTCAAAAGTAACATCAATTTGAGGCTTACCTAAAAAATCCACATCAGAAAGAGTGACCTTAACATCCCTGGAATCCTGCCCTTGGTATTTGTAGGATCCTGCTGGGGCAGGCTGGCTGGAAGAAGATCCTTTGATTGCAAAAACAAAATGATTTAAATCAAGTTTACTAAAATAATCCACTCCTCCTGTGGTGTTTTCCCAAGTTGGATCTACCATCACCCAACCTTTTTTATCATCGAAGTATTCTGGCCAGGCATGTAAGATATCCTGATTTAAAGAAAGCGGCCTAAGCTTAGGATTGGCAGTATAAGCATATCCATCCAATTCCCTGGTGGGAATTCCTGCACTTCTTGCCAAAGCTATAAAAAGATCTGTAAATTCCATACAAACAGCTGAAGTAGGATTATTTAAAGCAGTGACTGCCCCAAATCTTTCAATATCATCCTTCAATCTTCCTGAATCATATTTTAATGCTCCAACAACATATCTAAAAATTAATTTTGCCTTCTCAGATGTTTCAGTAGGTGGATTAATTCCCAAAATCTCATTTAATTTTGCAAGTATTATTGGGTTATCTTTTTCCCAATATTTATCAGACTGAGTGTATTTTTTTCTTAATGCCTCAGAAAGGATTGGATCTTTAACCTTAGAGACTGTATAAAGTTTGGCTGATCCAATAACTTTAATATCTAATTTCTCTCCTCTTGAGAGTTTGTACCAGGCTAAATAATTTCCATCATTATCAATAGTGACATTTATTGGCTTAGGCTCTATCCTTTGATAGATAACATCCTGAAAAGCTGTATCTGGAGGGAGGGCAATATTAGTTAAAACAGGAACTAATCCTATATTTTCTAAATGGTAGGTCAGATCAAAATCAAAAAGCTGATTTTGCCCAAAACTGGCTGAAACCCCTGATTCTAAAAGCTGACTTCTATTAAAAGTTAAATACATCCTTCCGGCAGATAAAACAGAAGTCTTGGGAGTAGGAGTGATTAAAGTAGGCTCACCAAAACTTTGGGGTATAGACATTGTTAAGCTATATTTTTCTATATCAGAGGAGGATATTCTGGGAGCTCTTATCTCCCAAACTTTTCCAATTTTTTCAGCAAAATCCTTAGATTTAAACTGCAAAGTCCAATTCAGGGTTTTATCCAAACCAGCAACAGCAGTATTAAATTTAACATCTATCACAGTTAAAGAATCAACCTGCTGAGTCTTAACCTCCATAGGCCCTCCTTCATCAGAAGCTTTAACATCAAAAATCTCGGTTGCCCCAATAGTCATCTTGAATTGATTGGCATAATACTGAGAAGTTAAATTCCTTAAGGTAATTTTTTCAGTAACAGAAGTTGTCCCATCTGAGGCAATATCATGTAAAACCTCATAAGAAGTAGCAAAAATCTTTTCTTCCTGAGCTAAAGTAACTCCTGTCGTCCTGATGAAAATCAGGACCCATAAAATAAGGGAGGCAAAAATCTTTTTTATCACAGGGGGTATTGTAACAAAAATTAGATTATTTTGGCTAAATATTGGCCTGTGTGGGAAGCTTTTACCTTAGCTATATCTTCTGGCTTACCTTCAGCTACAATCTTTCCACCGCCATCTCCACCTTCTGGTCCTAAATCTATAACCCAGTCCACATTTTTAATAACATCTAAATTATGCTCAATAATTATGACTGTATTTCCAAAGTTAACCAGCTTTCTTAAAATTACCAGTAATCTTTCTATATCAGCAAAGTGAAGTCCAGTTGTTGGCTCATCTAGGATATAGACTGTATGACCAGTAGCTCTTTTGGAAAGCTCTGAGGAGAGCTTAATTCTTTGTGCTTCTCCACCGCTCAATGTAGGTGCTGGCTGACCAAGTCTGATATAACCTAAACCAACATCATTTAAAACCTGGAGTTTATTTTTAATACTTGGAATATTTTCAAAATATTTTAAACTTTCCTCAACTGTCATATCCAAAACCTCAGATATATTTTTGTCTTTAAAATGAATTTCTAAAGCCTCTCTGTTATACCTCTTTCCATCACAAGTCTCACAAGTAACAAATATATCAGGCAAAAACTGCATTTCAATTTTTATAGTCCCTTCACCCTCACAAACTTCACACCTTCCTCCTTTAACATTAAAGCTAAATCTTCCAGGGCCATAGCCTCTGATTTTAGCCTCAGGAGAAGAAGCAAAAAGCTCTCTGATAAAAGTAAAAGCTCCAGTATAGGTGGCAGGATTGGACCTGGGTGTGCGTCCGATCGGAGATTGATCAACCATAACTACTTTATCAACATATTGTAGACCTTCCAGCTCTTTAAAAGCTCCTGGTCTTTCTTTAGATCTATATATTTTTTGAGCCAAAGCTTTATATAAAATATCATGAATTAAAGTAGATTTTCCTGAACCAGACACCCCAGTAATAGCTACAAATTGCCCCAAAGGAAAATCAACATCAATATTTTTTAGATTGTGTTCAGATGCCCCTTTAATTTTAAGGTGTCCCAGATTAACTGGATCTCTTTGAAGTTCCCCATTAACCCTGACATCTTTTTTGCCTGACAAATATTGCCCTGTTAAGGAGTTTTTATCTTTTTTAATCTGATCTGGTGTTCCCATAGCTATAATTCTTCCTCCGTGCTCACCTGCTCCAGGTCCAATCTCCACCATTAAGTCTGCTGCCTCCATGGTTTCAGCATCATGCTCATTAACAATCACTGTATTACCTAAATCCCGAAGCTTTTTTAAAGTTTCAATTAATCTTGAATTGTCCCTTTGATGAAGACCTATGGATGGCTCATCTAAAACATAAAGTACTCCAGATAATCCTGAACCAATTTGAGATGCCAACCTAATCCTTTGAGACTCCCCTCCAGCCAAAGTCATAGCAGCCCTATCCAAAGTTAAATAATCCAATCCTACATCTAAAAGAAATTGAAGTCTGGCAATAATCTCTTTATTAATAGGATTAGATATTTGTGTTTCTCTTTCATTAAAATTAGTACTTTTGATCCAATCCAAAGCCTGTTTTATAGATTGACCTGTTACTTCAGCTATATTTGATCCTTCAATTGTTATAGATAAAGCTTCCTCCTTAAGCCTTTGACCCTTACATTTTGGACAAACCTCTTTAAACATATACTTTTCTATTTCTGCTTTAACAAAATCAGACTGGGATTCCTGATATCTCTGTTTTAAATATGGCACTAAACCCTGAAAATCAGAATTAAATTGCGTCATTCTGCCCTGCCTGTTTCTTCCAATAACCTTAAATTGCTCAGATCCTGCTCCATAAAGTAAAATTCCTCTGGCTTTTTCTGTCAGGTTACCAAGTCTGGTATTTAGATCAAAGTTATATTCCTTACCTACAGCCTCAATAAGCCGGGAAAACCAGGTTTCATGAGTGGCCAGCTTCTGCCAGGGTAATATTCCACCCTCAGCAATTGATAAAATTGGATTTAAAACCATATCAGCGTCAATTTCAAGGAGTGACCCGAGTCCTGAGCATGTTGGACAAGCTCCATGAGGAGAATTAAAGGAAAATAATCTTGGTTCAACCTCAGAAAGAGCTATATTATCAATAGGACAGGCAAATCTTTCAGAATATAGGTGATCTTCCATTTTCTTAGGGTTGGGCGGAAATTCTAGGGATGAGTCTAAAACATCAGCAATAATGACTGATCCTTCACCTAATTTGAGCGCTGTCTCAATGCTTTGAGTCAATCTTGAGTATATTTTGTCTACTTGTTCACTTTTTGTATCCAATACTAATCTATCTATTACTGCATCAATAGTATGCTTGTTTGTTTTTATTAAAACCAGCTCATCTGAAAGATCTCTAATTTGTCCATCAATCCTGGCTCTGGAAAAGCCTTTTTTTCTTAAATCTTCAAATAATGATGAGTATTCACCTTTTCTATCTTTTACTACAGGAGCCAACACCATTATCCTCCTGCCTTTTTTGGAGTGAGACCCTTCGACTGCGCTCAGGGTAACACTTTGTGTTATCTGCTCAACACTCATTCTGCTTATTTCTCTGCCGCAAAGAGGACAATGTGGATGACCAACCCTGGCAAACAGCAATCTTAAATAATCATAAATTTCAGTTGTAGTTCCAACTGTTGATCTAGGATTATGAGAAACCCCTTTTTGATCAATAGAAATAGCAGGAGAAAGTCCTTCTATTAAATCAACATCAGGCTTATCCATTACCCCTAAAAATTGCCTGGCATAAGCACTCAGCGATTCCACATACCTTCTTTGGCCCTCAGCATAAAGGGTATCAAAAGCTAAAGAGGATTTTCCTGAACCTGAAATGCCTGTAAAAACAATTAATTTACCCTTAGGAAGTTCTAAGTCTATATTTTTGAGATTGTGTTCTCTTGCTCCTTTAATGGTAATTTTGTCCAGTGCCATATATTTCCCGAAGGATTTGAAGGCTATATTCTAAACCATTTTGCAAGATTTGGGAAGTCCTTAAGATGATATAATCTGAGGTATGTCTGAACCACTATCTACAAGATCTACAAGAGAAAGAGAAAATTTAGAATCTGAATGTACCACAAGTTTTGAAAAAATGTTGGTAGGAGGGACTATGGAACCTGATATACAAGTTGAAGATTATCATACCCCAATCTCTGTAGTACGGAAGAAAAAAACAGTAGAGGAAGCCAACCAACTAAGAAGTAGATTAGAGTATATGATTGTAGCTCCTCAAATCTTTTCCCTTGATCCAATTGGCAATACAAGAGTGGCTGTTAGTCTGGAAGAGCTGGATTCTGCTACTGGAGCAACTGTAAGGGATCCTAAAGTTCTAGGAGTTTTTGATCAGGAAACCAACACTATAAAGGAAATTGAGGGAAGGGATTTAAATAAAGAATTTTATCTAAAACTTAAGGAGCATACAGAAAAATATCCAGCTTATGCAGCTGAACTTCCTTGGACTCATGCCCGTGACGCGAAAGGTTTAATAGAATCCCAATCCCCAGGAGATCCTGAAAAAGGTTAAACTGATAGTTCTCTAATTTGATCTCTGATCCTAGCTGCTTCTTCAAAGTCCAATAATTCTGCTGCCTGCTTCATTTGTTCCTGAAGGTTTCCTACCATCTTTTTTCTTTCAGTAGGAGAAATATCCTCTAGTTTTAAATCTTCTTTACCTAATTTTTCTTGTAATTCTTCCACCTGTTCTATTAGTCTATCCCTTAAAGCTTTTTCTATACTTCTTGGAGTTATATGGTGTTTTTTATTATATTCTTCCTGAGTTTTTCTTCTTCTTTCCACCTCTTCAATAGCTGCAAACATAGATTTGGTCATATTATCTGCATACATAATGACCATGCCTTTTATGTGTCTTGCAGCCCTTCCCATGGTTTGTATGAGGGAGGTTCTACTCCTTAAAAAACCTTCCTTATCAGCATCTAAAATTATAACTAAAGATACTTCTGGTAAATCTAATCCCTCCCTTAAGAGATTAATTCCAACTAACACATCAAACTCCCCAAGCCTTAAAGAGTTTAAAATATCAGATCTTTCCAAAGTTTTAATATCAGAATGTAAGTAATTTACCTTAATGCCTTTTTCCTTCAGGTAATCACTCAGATCTTCTGCCATTCTTTTGGTTAAAGTAGTAATTAAAACTCTTTCTCCATTGTCAGTTCTCATCTTTACTTCCTTCATCACATCCTCAATCTGCCCCTTAGTTTCCCTAACATCGATTTCAGGATCTAAAATTCCTGTTGGTCTGATTAACTGCTCTGCCACATTATCTTTACCAGCCAGAGATAGTTCATATTCATCCGGGGTGGCTGAAACATAAACAGCCTGATTAATCTTCCTTTGGAATTCTTCATATTTAAGAGGTCTATTATCCAAAGCTGATGGCAATCTAAATCCAAACTCCACCAAAGTTTCCTTTCTGGCCCTATCACCGTTATACATACCCCTAATTTGTGGCAAAGTGATGTGAGACTCATCAATAATCACTAAAAAATCTTCAGGAAAGAATTCCATCAAAGTATATGGAGGCTCACCTATCTTTCTGCCTTCAAAATAAATTGAGTAATTTTCAATGCCATTACAGTACCCAAATTCCCTCATCATTTCTAAATCATAATGAGTTCTTTGTTCAAGCCTTTGAGCTTCTACTAATTTCCCATCTTTTTTAAGCTGAGCTAGTCGAAGCTCAAGATCTTTTTCAATTTGTACTAACGCAGGTTTAAATCGGACGTCAGGAGTTATGTAATGTTTAGCTGGATAAATAACTTGTGTTTCCTTTACTTCTTCTACGTCTCCAGTGATTGGATTTAACTTACTGATTTTTTCTACCCTATCCCCTAAGAACTGAACCCTATACCCTAAATCTAAATAGGCTGGGAATATATCAACAGTATCCCCTTTTACTCTGAAATTTCCCCTTTTAAATTCAATATCATTCCGCTCATAAAACATTTTAGAAAGAATTTTTAAAACAGCATCAAAAGTCGCTTTCATACCACTCTTTAGCTCTAAAATAGCCTGGCCATATTCAATAGGAGAACCTAAGTTATAAATGGCAGAAACAGAAGCCACTACTATGACATCTTTTCTGGTCATTAAAGAAGTAGTGGCAGAAAGCCTTAATTTTTCTATTTCCTCATTAATAGAGGCATCTTTTTCTATATAAGTATCAGAAGAAGGAACATAAGCCTCTGGCTGATAATAATCATAATAAGATACAAAATACTCAACAGCATTTTTTGGAAAAATAGATCTAAATTCCTGAGCTAGCTGTCCTGCTAGAGTTTTATTGTGAGAAATAATTAGAGTGGGCCTCTGAACTTTTTCAATAACATTAGCCATGGTAAAAGTTTTACCAGAGCCTGTTACCCCAAGCAAAACTTGGTGTTTCTCTCCTCTACTAAGGCCTGCCACAAGCATGTCAACTGCTTGTGGTTGATCACCTGTGGGTTTGAAATCTGAAACAATTTTGAACTTTGGCATAATAGTCAATTATACACCTAATAAGACCCGAAGAAAATGCTTTTTAAGAAGATACTGCTCTAAAAGTTCTTACTGCTGACGCTAGTTTTGTATAACTACCTGCTAGTGTAAAAGCTCCTGCAACTAATCCGCCTAATCCGCCAATTGCTCCGGCTATTTTATCTAAAGTGTCTCTAGTTTCAGTCCAACTACTTTGAGCACCATTTGGTCTAAGAATCCTATGAACTTCATCTTGATGCTGTTGGTTTTGATTCAATACACTGCTGGCTTCTAAAACCTCCGGTTGGGTAGATAATCTGGCTATTTCTAGGGGATCAAAAGAGTCATAGGCTCCGGGCCCTGTATTGGAATTGGCGGGATATACTTTGCTTAGATCACTACTATATTTGATTCTGATTTGTTGAGCTTTTTTTAATTCAACAACAGATACAGGAGGAACAATTCTACCTGCCTCATCTTCAGCTTTTGCCAAAACAGGAGCAACATTTGCAGTATGATCAGTATAGGCTCCCCAAGCAATAGCAACACTGACTACAGTAGCACCAACGGCTTCTTTAAGCATTATTTTTCAATCATATCATAATTCTTACTGTATTTTGAATCTATTCTAATCCTAGAAGAGTATAAGTAAAGAATGGAAAGATCAGTTAATGTGGAAAGGTTGCCACAGTATCTAAATCCTGCCCAGCTTTCCTTTTGACCTAGTTTGTCATATTGACATGTTCGGGTTGTATTTGGTAGAGTAAATACAAACAAAACCCATATGCCAATCACACTTTATAGAAGACAAAAACAGATTTTAGATTTTATTAAACAATATATTGATAAATATTCCTACTCACCTACTTTAGGTGAGATTGCTGAGGCTATTGGGGTATCATCCTTGGCCACAGTTCATGAACATCTTCAGGCTTTATCTTCTAAAGGAGTTATCAAAAGATTTGAAGGAGCTGTAAGGGGTATAGAAGTTTTAGATCAAAAAATCTCTAGCACTTTAGCAGGAATAGAACTTCCTATTTTAGGCTTTATAGCTGCAGGATCTCCAATCATGACCTACACAGACCCTGATGCTTCTATCAAAGTGGCTCCAGCTATGCTTTCAGGTAAAAAAAGATCATATGTTTTGCAGGTAAAAGGTGATTCTATGATAGAAGAAGGAATTTTGGATGGGGATCATGTCATTATTGAAGAACAAAGTGATGCCAGGGATGGAGATATTGTCGTGGCTTTGCTTGACAATGGATTAGCCACGCTAAAAAGATTTTTTAGAGAGGTAAACAGAATCAGATTAGAACCAGCCAACTCTTCCATGGCTCCAATCTATACTACTGATGTCAAGATTCAGGGCAAATGTGTTGGTGTTATCCGCAGGTTTCAATAGACGAAGTCTAGAGCTTCGCTCATAATCTTCTTTCTTCTGTTATACTCATAATTCTATGGAATTTTTAGAACTACTTTTGCATCTTGATGAGCATTTGGCCAATTTAATTAATCAGTTAGGTCCTCTAACTTATATAGTCTTATTTCTTATAATATTTGCAGAAACTGGACTTGTGGTAACTCCATTTTTACCAGGTGATTCATTGCTTTTTGTTATTGGAACCCTGTCAGGAAGTGGTTTTTTAAATATTTGGATTTCTTACTTTACACTTCTAGCTGCAGCTATTGTGGGAGACACTGTCAATTACTGGGTGGGACATCACATTGGGCCTAAAGTTTTTTCTAAACAAAATTCCAAATTTTTTAATAAAGCTTACCTTGAGAAAACTCACAAGTTTTATGACAAATATGGTGCTAAAACAATTATTCTGGCTCGCTTTTTACCCATACTTAGAACTTTTGCCCCATTTGTAGCAGGTGTTGGACGTATGCATTATTCAACTTTCCTTTCATTTAATATCATTGGAGCCTTAATTTGGGTAACTAGTTTAACTTTTCTGGGATATTTCTTTGGAGGTTTAAGTTTTATAAAGGACAATTTTGAATATGCTGTTATTGGAATAATTGTAATTTCACTTTTACCAATGGTAATTGAGTATATAAAGTACAAACGCGGCAAAGGCGTATAAAAGGTATATAATTCCCTCATGTTATACATTGTGGCCACACCCATTGGTAATTTAGGTGATATCACCTTAAGAGCCCTGGATATTTTAAGGTCTGTGGACTCCATTATTTGTGAGGATAGCAGACATGCCTCCATTCTTTTAAATCACTACCAGATAAAAAAGCCTCTATTAGTACTTAATGACCACAATGAATTTCATGCCTTTCCAAGCTTAATCCAAAGATTGAAGGATGGAGAAAATATGGCCCTTATTTCTGATGCAGGAACTCCCTTAGTTTCTGATCCTGGGTTTAAACTAGTTAGAGAGTGCATAACCTCTGAGATAGAGGTTGATAGCCTCCCAGGACCCTCCTCTGTTATTACAGCTCTCACCCTTTCCGGACTCCCACCAGATAAATTTATGTTTGTAGGCTATCCGCCAGAAAAATCAGGTCACAGAGCAAAATGGATAGAAAATTTAAAAACAATTGATGCAACCATCATTTCTTTTGTTGCCCCACACAAACTCTTAAAAACTTTAGAGGAAATGAAAGAAATCCTAGGAGATATAGAGGTAGTATTAGCTAAGGAACTTACAAAAATTCATCAAAATGTGGAGTCTAAGAAAATAAGTGAATGGCTTGAACAATTAAAATCTCCCAAAGGGGAATATATCCTCCTACTGAGACTTCCGTAATATCATTCTTTTTTCTGCCTGTCTAATCAGCTCATGAATAGATGGAGCCTCATATCTTTCCACCACCATTCCATAAACTCCCTTTTCTATTAAGAAATCTAACACCTTGGGATTAAGGGTTAAACTGCCATAAGCTATAAAGGGAACCTTGGATTTATGTAGAAGTTTTAGGGGATCCTCCAAAAATTTAATTAATCCATCAACTTCATTTTTATATAAATTTAACTCCCCCTCTGTATGATCAAAACCATTTAAATGAGATATTAATTCATCTAAATTTAAGACCACCCCATCCAGCCCTGAAATTAAATAATCTTCCAGATTAACTACATTTTCTGGAATAGCCAGCTCCATTAAGATCTTTAAAGAATTTTTCCTATTCAATTTTTTAACAGCCAGTTCTCTTTTAATTTGTAGAAGCTCAGAAACTCCCCTGACAAAAGGTATGACAATGTGAACATTGGTTAAGCCTTTTTTGTGTCTGACAAAGGATAAAGCCTCAATAAGAGGATCAAATAAACTTTTTTGATGAAGCAGTCTAAGGCTGCCTCTAACTTTTCCCATCCCTTCAGACTTATCAGCCAGTTTAAATAAAATTGGACTTTGGGGAAAAGTTTCAGCAGACTCAATCAGCCTTAAAAGCAGGTTATCAAAAGATTCTCTTGGCTTATTAAGATCAACCATTTTTTCAGAAGATAGGTAAACTCCATCAACTTCTCTTTCCACAACCAATCCTGTTGAAAAATCTAAGAATACTTTAACAGTACTTCGACTTTTGTCGCCCTGAGCCGCAGGCGAAGGGTCTCTCAATTTATTTGAGTACAAATCAGGAATGACAGAGGTGTATGGTTTTATTCCTACCAACTTGATAGATCCATCTAAAATCCACTCATAGACGTGAGGTATAAATAATTTTTTGTTACAATCATTAACTAAATCATGAAGTTTTTTTAAATCATTAGGGTGAAGCTTCCCCCCCCTTATGTTAATTACAGTATCATCCCCTAAAGGATCAAAAAAAGCCTCACCAAAACTTTCTGTCTCCTTTATAAAGAAAATTGTTTGAGGGTTTAGTCCTTCTGTCACCCCTTTGCTAAATCCATCCTTCCAAAGTCTATTTTTAATTTGATCAAGCCAGTTATCTAAAAGATTAATCCAAACATCCTTAGGGTTTTTAAAAACAACTCCGTTTAAAAGAAACTTTTTTTGTTTATCTAATTCTTTTAAAAGAATCTCCGGCACCTTAATGGCAGCTATTTCTTTTTTAACTAAAGTTAAACTTTGTTCAAAAACCTCTTTTGATCCAAAATCATAATGTTCTAACACAGTTTTAAGGTGGAGATTGGGAGCTGTGACTGCTACTCCGTTTCCCACACTAACCCCAGTTCTGTGTAGTTTTCCTAAGGAAACAATAAGTGCTCCAAAAATTAAGGCATCTTGATCTGAAAGCAGTTTAATGGGCAGAACTTCAATCATGGTAACAATACTATTGTATCCCCAATCTTAATACTAAGTCTTTGAACAGTTCCTGCACTAACTTCCAAAATTTTGTCATTCTCAAAAGAAGAAGAGTATTTTGGCAAAGATTCATCTGATTGACCAACAGCAGCAGGAGGAACATTTTCTGTAATATCTATCACTGTATCCTTATTAATCCATATAAAATCCAAGGGGAAACTTACATCCTTCATCCAAAAAGTATGTATTCCTGGTTTATCATAAACAAACAACATCCCCTCATCTGTTGCTAAGCTTTGTCTGCCTCCTAAACCTTTGCTTCTCTCAGAGGCTTCATCAGCAATCAATACCTTTAAAGTACTATCATTTATCACTAAACTTGCAGGAGTCTGGGGTTTAGGGAGAAAAGGGGATCTTATCTTGCCATCTTTGACAGTTAAAGAGTAATAATATAATCCTCCAAAAATTAATATAATAAGAAGAATAAATTGAACTATAAATTTCTTCATTACCTACAATATATCACACTAACACCTTTCCCAAAGTCCTCTTTTTTCTTCCCTTGCTTGTGTTTCTGCCTGCCTTAACTGCTCGTTATATTTCACATCAGGAGGATAGGTTAATACTGTGGCAAACCCCTTGCGTACTAAGTAGTCATTAACAAACAACTTCTGATCATCGCCAATCGGAAGATATACATACCTTAAAAGTCTCTCATACTTATCAGTTTCTGAAATATCTTTTTCCAAAATTACTTTTTTTCCTTCCAATAAATTTTTTACCTCTAAACTGGCTTCTTTTCCAAAACATCCCACTGGTCTTCTTGGATCTTTGGTTTCAGGAGTATCAATTCCCAGTAGTCTGACAGTGGTCCCATCCTCTAAATTAATAGTATCTCCATCCACTACCTCAATTACCAATATTCCGGATGATGTGGCATCTTGTATGAGTGGGGCAATTTGTTCTGATGGTTCTTTTCCAGGCCATAAAAACCCAATTCCTAAAATTATCAGCGCTATAATAAGAGGTGTTAATGTTTTTGTGTTAATTGCCATTTGTTTAAACAATACCCTATCCCCTAAACCCTATACCCTAATTAGAGAACACCTGGGTGAACATTTTTCCATATATTCCCCCATCCATCACCCCAATCCCAATTTTTCCAAAATCCTTTGATAAAATATTAGCCCTGTGACCCTCAGAATTCATCAGTCCTTTGTGAGCCAATTCTAATGTTGGAGCATAAGCTAAATTCTCCCCTATTACTAAAAAATCAACACTATTTTCCTCTGCCCTATCAGCCACAGTTTTACCTTCAGGAGAGAAGTGGGCAAAATAACCTCTGCTAAACATATCAGCTGAGTGAACTCTTCCCACTGTTCTCAAGCCGCTATTAAAGACTAACACCTTAAGCCCTTTTTGAGCCCTTTCTTTATTGACTAAATCAATCATAGCCATTTCTGTTTTTTCATCTGCAGAAAAATTAGAAGTAGTAAAGCCTAAATCAACTCTCTCATTTGTTTTAGGCTTAATAGTTAAAAAAGTTAAAGTATCCTCAGTCACTCCCCCAAAAACCGATTTGACAGGTTCTTCTAACCTAATAGACTGCTCTAAAATCACACTGCCAATTTTTGAATCTAATACAGCTTTTTTGATAGAAGGCTGTATTGGGAAAGTGCCTATTAAAACTAAAGTCAAGGCAATAAATACAATACCCCTTAAGAGGGCTGGAATAATTGATAAGGAGTTTAAAAATCTGTTCTGAAGAATCGGAATTTTTGGTAAAAATAATCTTAGTAAAAAAAAGAAAAGAATTTCTGTTAAAAACCAGGCAGTCATAAAACCTAGCACTAAAGATAAACCATGCGGAATATGAAAATTACTTACAAAAAATTGAGCAGGCAAATTATAATATCTGAAGGATACAAAAAAGGCAATTAAAAATGAGGTAAAATCCAACAGCTCTAAAATAAGGGGTCTCTTGATTGCTTCAAGTGCAAAAAACAGGAAAGTTGACAGAATAATTAAATCAATCCAATTCATCTGATACTATTCTACAACTTCTTCACTTTCAAAAATAATTTCCTCAGAAGAAGCAGTAGTGGGAGAGGCAAAGGAAAAATCTGCTAAAAGTTTTTTATAAACTTTCATCCAAAAATCTTTTTCTATCAAGGGTATTTCTATTGTAAAAAATATCCCCTGATCTAAACTTCCTAAAAGCAGCCTATCAGCAGTTGTTATCTCTTTAGCCTGAAGATTACCTAAATTGACATCCTTAACCTCCCCTACTGTTGCCTTTTCATTTAATTTAACCCACTCATTAATTGACTTTAATTTACTGTCAGTAATTTTTAATGAAATACTTCCACTAACTTCTTTTGAATAAAGTGCTAAATCAGCATAAGTTGTTTCATCTACTTCCTGTTTTTCCAAAGATAGGTTATCAGGATAATTAAAAGAAAAACCACTTGGATGAGAATATTCTATAAAAGTCCCTGAGGGTTCATTTTTTTTCTCAGTTATGGTAGTTAAGGGATTAGTAATAGAAGGTCCTGATTTATTAAAAAATACCATCCAGACAGCTACTGATCCTAAAATAAAGACTAATAACAGTCCAATTAATTTTTTGTTCACTCACATGAGTATAACATGTGTTATCCTTAAAATATGAAAGTTTTTATAACTTTTTTGGCATTTATATTTTCCCTGATGATCTTCACTCAAGGTGTGGAGGCCAAGGTTTTACCTCAAGCTAAAAAGGCTGCCACCAAAGTCACATCTGTCAAAACTGGCTCCACAATAAATATATCTCCAAAACTAAGGGGTGATAAAAAAGCCATAATAATTTCTTTTTCAAATCTTCAAAATGCCTCTTATGTTTCTTACTTATTAAACTACAAACAAGCAGGTCAAGCAGAAGGGGCAATGGGATCTTTAAATTTGACAGGCAGTTCATCCCAATCTTCTGAACTTCTATTTGGAACTTGTTCTAAAAATGTCTGCAGATATCATTATGGAATTACAAATGCCAGGTTAGAAGTTTCCTATACCTTAAAAAATGGCAAAAAATACTTAAAAAAGTATAGAATCAAAATCTAGATTACATCATGGACTGGATTTGAACTCTGTTAACCTAGGGGTTTGATATAGAAAAAATACCTTGTAATTTAGTATTGAAAGTGATAATTTTAGAGTATGAATC